>JBDVXS010000032.1:0-40838 GCA_039964305.1 Hyphomicrobiales bacterium | reverse complement strand
CGTCATTCGTACCTGTGATCGTGATCGTCGCTGATTGTGGCGTTACACCGCCATTACCGTCAACAACATCAAAGCTAACAGTAATCACCAAACTCTCACCGGCTGCGAGGCTATCAAAGGCTGCATCGGATGGATCAACAGACAAGTTCGCACCAACAAGCGTAACGCCTGCAACCAGACCTGTGGCGTTAGCAACACCCAAAACATCACTTGCATCAGCGTCAGAGGCGCCGGTTAAAAGGTCAACCAGTACGACTGGTGAATCCTCAGCCACCGTAGTTGTCAGTGCGCCTGACACGACAGGCGGGAGATTTAGGACCCCACCCTCATCAAAAATGGGCCCCGTCGATGTTCCAGCAATACCAAAATCAGTATTACCAAGCAGGTTAGTCACAGACAAATCGTCATCACCCAACGAATTTTCCTGATCGTCTTCGCTAAAATCTGCACCTGAACCTTGCGGAACAGCTGGAGCAACAGAAGAAGAACCATTAGGTCCGGCTGCGATGTTGAGGCCTACGGAGTTTAGGGCTGCAACCAATGTATTTTGCGGAACTTCAATTTCACCTAGGAAAAATGTCGGCAAGCTGGTCGCGCCACCTACTATTCTGATGACGCTTCCATCAGCTTGCTCCAACAACAAGTCGCGTCCGTCTACGACAATCTTCTCGAGCGACGTACCATCAGGGAGTACAACACGATTTTGAGCGTCAGGCTCTACCGTTTCAGGAAAGACAACAGGAGCAGCATCTTCCCCCTCAGGCTGTATGACAACTGGCTCAACTTCCGCTTGAGCAACAACTAATTCTTTTTGATCAACAGCCTCAGCGTCAGTAATAGCATTAACAGCTTCTGAATTGTCGCGGAAATTTTCCATTATTATAGACTCCAATATAAAACATTTAGAGTCACTTAAGTATATAAGAACTAACCGATCAAACAAAAAAATCAATGTTCTGCATACATATTTATAACAATGCGATTTTTTTCATAATTGGTAAATTAAAAGGCATCATTATTTATGTCTAATCATTAATTATGCCGAAATCAGTAAATATCACCCTAATAGATAAAATTTTATACAAATTTTTCGACACAGCTTCACAGCCAAGTAATTATACATCTTTCATGTAATTTAATTCGCATATTGTACATTTTGCCCAACAGGAGGCGAAAATGTCAAAATATACTAAAACAAAATTATGCGTATTTACTTCTATTTTGTCTATTATTATTCATGGAAATGCTTATTCCACCGAATTTATATCAGAAAAATACATAAATTATACAAAATTATTTTCGCTAAAATCTAATGATCATCTTTTTCAATCGTCTTTTTACTCATCACCGACAAAAAGCGAAATCAGAGAAACAGCATTTTTCTCCATGCGTTGGGATTCGGCGCCAAAAACAATAAAGAAACCCTATTTTTCCAAGCCATTTCAATTAGATGACTTCTCAATATCAAGCTTAGGTTTAGGATACCAATTCAATTACATTCCGGAACCAATCTTAAAACCACTAAGGACTTCTCTCCCAGTAAAACAGAAGAAAACTGGAAGACAAACTATATTCGGGGCGACACCCATAAAATTTGGAAAAATCAATTCAAGCAAACGAATTTTGCAATATTTAAAGACCAATAAGAAAACAACACAAGACAACATCGTTTGCGGCTCAACACCATGCGACAATCAGTATACAATGTTCACACAATCGCTTGATGATAAGAGTGTTTCATTCCTCGAAAAAATCAATCGGGTCAACAAGTTCGTAAACCGAAAGATTGAATATAAGAGTGATCAAGATGGATATGGAACAATTGATAAGTGGTCACTACCGGCGGAAACAATGCACAATAGCTTTGGAGATTGCGAAGACTTCGCAATCCTGAAAATGCATCTCCTTGCCCAGGCTGGCATCCCAATGAAGGCGATGTCGATTGTAATCCTTAAGGATACAAGCAGACAGCTCTATCATGCTGTCTTATCAGTTAAAACGAATGTCGGTTACTATATCTTGGACAACGTTACTAACGATGTGAAAATTGATAAGGAAATTGCTAATTACTTTCCATTGTATTCAGTAGGTGCAGCAGGAAATCATATTTATGGCTTTAAGAGCGCGCATAAAAAGGTGGCATACCAGAACATTTCAATAGAAGCTGTCGCTCCAGGTGCTGATGTCCACTAAGATCAAGCTTGTCATGTATCAATAAAAACCATGACAAGCATTTTATTCGGTCGAGGCAGTGCCACAAAATTGACCTTTCCACGGATACGGCGCTCACTTACACCAAATGCAAATCCTGACGTCAAAATTTTATTATGGTCATTACTTAATGTTTGAAAGATTTCTGATGTAGGCAAATCAAAAGTCAAAGCCATGTTTTTCAGAATGTCAGACGTTTCCATTTCATTGAAATGCTTTCGAACATATCTAACAAATGTACGGTTATAATGAAGTATCCGCTTATTCTCAGAAAGAATAAAGGTGGGTGCCGTCGAAGCCGACAACGTAGCTATGCTAAGCTCACAAGATAGGTAACCTTCGAGCATTTCAACACGATTACTTAATCGATCCGCTACAAATGCTCTAACAGCTGAACTCAAACTGCCCTTTTCCGGTATGGATAAATCAATATCAGCTATAATATCGCCAACAGAGCGGCCTTCAGATTGAGACATTGCATCCAAATATTCCCAATAGGTCCGCTCCAGACGTAATCCACGCCGAACACCGTGGCTATTCACCGCCCTGAAATGTGGTTGCCAAGGATTCATCTCTCTGTCAAAGCCTCCTGCCGCGCTTTAGCGATCGGTTTCAACAAATAATCTAAGACCGACTTTCGCCCGGTGAGGATATCAACTGAAGCTACCATTCCTGGCCGAATTTCGTGTATCTTCCCACTCTTTCCTAAAGTTGAGTCACCTGTCAAAATCCTCACATTATAAAATGTTTCTCCAGTTTCCTGATCTACAATGCTATCTGCAGACACATTATCGACCACACCGTCGAGGCCTCCAAATATGGAAAAATCATAAGCTGTGATCTTCACCAAGGCTTCTTGACCTGGCAAGACAAATGCAACGTCACGAGGAGAAATCTGCGCTTCGACTAGCAATGTTTCCGTTGTCGGCACAATCTCCGCAACCACAGTTCCTGGCTGGACAAAAGATCCAACAGTATTCACCTCGAGAGTATTTACTATGCCGTCGACCGGAGACCTAATATCAGTCCGCCGCACTCGATCCGAAGCTCCTTTAATTGTTGCGTTGATAATGCCAAGGCTTGCTTCTGCTTCGCTTAAGTCCGAACGAGCGTTTTGTATCACCTGAAAAGAAGCTGCTCCAGTTTCTAATCGAGCTTCCTGTACTGCGCTTTTCAGTCTATTAATTGCTTGTTCAGCCAATTTACGCTGCCCAGCCTGCTCTTCAATTTCTCGATTGAGCCTGAGTAAATTAATTTCAGGATGGAGCCTGCGCCGAACGAGCGGGGCAATTTTCTTATGCTCTTTACGCATGACGCCGATGAGACTATCGAGCCGTTCGATATTCACCATATTTTCTTCAAGTTCTTCTTCACGTTGCTTCAAACGAGATTCTAGAACCCTCGCCTGAGCCAAATAAGAATTACGCCGCGCTTCAAGATTTTTCTGTTCGGCACCACATATCTTCGGTGAGGACTTCAACAAATCATCAGGACATACAAATTTCGCATTAAGGTCGCCGGTAATTTCAATGCGAAGCCGGGCTATTTGACCTTTAAGCGCCTGCTCTTGTGCTTCAGATTCCCCAAGTGAAGAGGACGTTGTTGTATCATCCAAACGAACTATAAGTTCTCCCTTTTTGACGACCTGTCCAACTCTAACGGAGATCTCTTCTATTACGCCAGCTTCACTGGCTTGAATTACTTGTGTTTTTGACAATGGAATTATTTTTCCATCGCCTCTAGCAATCTCATCCACTTTCGTAAATGCCGTCCATACGATGAACACAATCAGTGCTAGCAGCACGATACCAATTGTAATTCTTCCCAAAAGTGGCGGCCGATCGATGCGTTCAGAATTCATGCGGATGCCCCCGTAGCTTTGTTTTGGAGAGCCTTAATCACGTCCTCTTTAGGGCCGTTAGCCACGACTTTCCCATTATCTAAAACAACAAGTCGATCAACGAGTTCCAACATACTGTATCGATGCGTTGAGATGATAATTGTAGTATCATCATCAAAAGCTGTACTCAGGTTTTTGATTAATTGACGCTCACTCGCGAGATCCATTGCTCCCGATGGTTCGTCCAGAAAAACTATTTTTGGTTTCATCAATAATAACCGTGCAATTGTCAAAGCCTGCTTTTGACCACTGGACAGGTTAGAGCCATTTTCACCCACTTGCATATCGAACCCACGTGGATGACTTGTAACAAAAGCTTCGACACCGGAAAGCCTAGCAGCCATCAAAAGCTCTTCGTCTGTCGCTGTTGGTTTCGCTATTTGCAGGTTCTCTTTAACTGTCCCAGAAAATAAATCGCTAGACTGCCCAGCAACTGCGACAGCCGCTCTAATTTCTGCCGGATGGTATTGTCGAGAATCTACCCCATCAAATAATACGCGCCCTTCTGAGGGGGTATATAAAGCACCGAGCAATCGGCCAATTGTCGTTTTTCCCGATCCAATTTTTCCAATAATCCCTACTCGCTCCCCCTTTCCTATTTTTAAATTTAGTCCATCCAATGCATTTTGATCGGAACCTTCATACTTGAATGTCAAATCATCAAAAGTGACTTCCCCACGATCTACTACTCGATTAACAAATCCAACCGCAGAAGGGCCATCTTCTGGCTGGCTCATAATTTGATTGAGTATTTTCAACGAAAGAAGAACTTGGCGAAATCTTGCAAGTGTCATGGTCAATTGACCAAGAGGAGCGACAGCACGGCCAGACAAAATAACACTGGCAATAATAGCGCCAGTTGTAACTTCAGCAGCTTGAAATAAGTAAGCACCACTCAGAACTATTCCAACAGTAACCAATTGCTGAACAAACGCTGTAGCATTTGAAGCACCCGCAGAAATTTGCTTGATTTCTTCTTGCGTCCTGGTTGAGTTAACCGATAGCTCACGCCACCGTTTCAAAAGGCCGCCTTCCGCTCTTAGGTACTTAACTGTCTCGGCGATCGATATAACTTCAACCAACAAAGATTGTCGTTGTGCCGCTTCGTTTGCCGCTGAAGCAATTCTTTTAGAAATGCGATATTGGGCAACAAACCCAATGACCACAACCAATAGGAAAGCTGACGTTGGAATTAGAAAAAGCCATCCGCCAATAATCCAGATAACCGACAGAAAAATAAACACGAAGAACGTATCTATAAACGTCGCGATTGTATTTGATGAAAAGAACTCACGGACAAACTCATATTGCGATACACGGTTAGCATATTCTCCAGTCGAGAATGGCCGTGATGACATTGTAGAGCTGAGTATCTTTTCAAACAAAAGCTGCGATAAGCGCAAATCGACTTTCCGACCACTGTAGTCAATCAAGGAAGCCCTAGCCATTTTAAGAGCGAAATCGAAAAGCAAAGCCAAAAACACGCCGGCTGCTAACACCCATAAAGTTGAAATCGCCTTATTTGGAAGAACTCTATCATAAACATTCATCACAAATAATGGAGATGCCAGCGCCAACATATTGATGGTTAGCGCAGCGACAGCCACCAAGGCATAAGAGCGCCAAAACGATGAAATCGAGCTAAAGAACCAATGTTTCTTTTCAATTGGTGCAATATGCCCTACCTGAGAATGCTCTCTATTATTAAGGTATGTTTTCGAGAACGAATAGAATTCCGCCCCTTTTAACTGAGAAAGCTTATCTCTCGAAAGATGAACTGGAACTCTAGCGGCCTCTTCGGTGAAACACAGAAAACTACCATTTTCCGTTTCATTCAATATGGCAATGAAGCTGTTGTTCTCTAACCTCAAAACGCCCGGCAAATCAACATTACCTGATAACAGCTGCTCAACACTTTTATTGGAGCACTCCAAACCTATCCTTCTCGACAAGCTCTGCAGGGTATCATCAGTGGGCGTTATTAAATCGTCATCAGCAACACCAGAAAACAAAACCGTATCTGAATTTGGCCGTTCAAAGTACGATGAAATAGCCCGAAACGCAGTTTTAAATGAGACCAAGTAGGTGGTTTTTTTTGCCTCTAATTCATCAGCCGCAATCTCAGCTAATGCCATACCACACCTCTATTGGAGACAATCCCTGCAATATGTTTGACGAATAAAAAATGGAACTTTCCTGTCGAGAAATCAGATTAAATTTTGAACCAAAACACTGGGTTAGTTAGACTTTTTTAGGAGTGGTGCTAAAAGATCAATCGCATCGCCAGCAATCTGGCGAGAAGGCAATTTCTTGAAGGTATGCTTTGACTGTGTCGGTTCAACATTAAACTCTTTACGGGCATAAGCCTCGCTTTGACCGATTGGGGATAGGCTTAGTGCATCAACCAATCCACCCATTGCGCCCAGCACTTGAAATCCACCGTAAATCGATGCGTACTTCGTTGTTTTCGTCAAGATTTCTGAATTAAAGCGCGTATTTTGCGCATTCAACAAATCAAGCAACGAGCGTTCACCAACTTGGAACTGTGAACGGTAAGAAGATACAATTTGTGCATTAGCAGCTGCTTGTTTCCTGCGAACTGCATGCAACTCAGTCTGCTTTTCTCGACTATTCCATGCAAGACGAACAGATTCCTCCACCTCACGATGAGCAGACAAAAGGTTAGTTCGCTGCTCATCTGCGCGGCGAATTAACTCTTGTCGTCTAGCAACATCACGCCCACCTCGATATAAATTCCACCGCGCGACCAAACGACCCTGTAAATCTCTGGTAAATCCTTCAGATCCGCCTGTATCATCACCAAATGCACCTCTAACTTCTGCCTCAATGCGCGGCAGGAACACTGACCTCGTCCCATTCACTTCAGCATCAGCACTGTCGATATCAGCGGCAACCGCAGAAATTCTGGAATTTTGTTTCTTTGCCCGTCTTACCGCTTCTGACAAGCTCGCCGGAATAAAACGACGGATCGATCCAAGCCTAGCTGGCGAAGAAAAATGCACACCCACCAGCTGTTTAAATCGAGCGCGAGCCTCAACATGTCCTTGTTGTGCTTGCTTCAAGTTAGCCCTGGCAGCCAACAGACGCTCCCTACCTTGCGTGGTATCAGCTCTCGTCCCAGAACCTCCAGCGACCGCTCTATTGATGTCACCTAGAATGCGATTGAGAATGCTTATATTTTGCCTAGAAGCTTCAATTATCTGCTGCTGCAAAAGAATTTCAATGTATTGCTGCGCTACCGAAAGGGCAATTGCTTCTGAGCGCTCAGCCACACGGAAAGAAGCGCCATCCACACGAGCAGCCTGTCTCTCGACCTGTGACCGGCGATCTCCACCATCAAAGATAGTTTGCCGAACGACCAAATTCACATCATTGGGAAGCAAAGTATCGCCAGCTTGTCCCAAGCTTGAACCCAAACTACGACGACCTGGTGTGTTCAAGCGTTGAAACCCTGTTGATCCCTCAAGATCAATTGTAGGCAAATACAGCCCTCTAGCTTGCCGAAGTTCGAATTCGACTGCTTCTTTATTTTCTCCCGCAGAGAGAATGGTCGGGTTGCTTTCTAACGCAATTCCGATTGCCTCTTTGAGGGTTAATGCATGTGTTGGGCCTACATATGAAACCCAACTCAAACTGGTGAGTAAAAAAGCCAAAGCATGGAATCTAGACATCTTAAAACCTACATATAACAAGGATCAATTCCTATAATCACCTTAATACTTCCAAAAAAAGCCTAAAATCAACAATTAAAATAAAAATGTAAGCTTAATGGTAAATTGTTGTATTTTTGATACCGCATAACATCTTATGCATACTTAAAACTGAACAAAATCAAATTGATATATTTAAGAAATTTATTCAATTGAGTATAATTTATTATGCTTTCTCACTGGAATGCATATTTATTTATCTTCCCATTATCCCCAAATTGACATTGAAATCTTAGGAGAAACAAAAAATTCAATTCTCCAGAACATCCTAAAACGCTAACAATCAGCAATATCGATTCTTATGAAATTCACCTTAGTGAAAACCTGATTCAAGCTGAATTTGTAACCTCGTGATGGTTCAAATACTTCATCCCAGACAGTTGCAGATGGTTTACTATCGCCAGCTTATTGCCTGCCTATCATGCAGCCCATTCCATTGAATTCTTTACGCCAGTTGTAATACGCCGCATCACTAATTCAATGAAACCGATCCGCGGCAGAAACATACCTAGCCGAGGACAAGTACACTTCAATCTTACGCAACGACTTTAAAACGTTTTCACCAATGAGCGCGGCCAAGCAACGCCCCCTCCAATCCCTTATAAACACCCCCAATAACTGATCCCAGCATAAAGGATAGAAACCAATCAGAAACCCTATCAATTTTGGTAGGTATAAATGCCTCAAGCCTCAAATTTGAACTGAAATCTTATTCATTTACCTGTTTTCACGTAGCATTCGTCTGCCATAAGAAAACGGATAAAAGAGCCGATCACGGCTCATAAAAAGGTGCGCCACCTAGGCGTTAGTGATGATAGTGAGTGCTGTGGCATTCTATTAGCTCATGGCAAGGGTGTACTTGCAAAGGTAAAGGCCGTGCGGGATTACTATATGCCGAAAGAGAGCACAGGCGCATACGTTCTAAGTGAGCAGATAGACGAATAAACGAACAATGATCTGTCCTATAGCCAGCGTCTATTGAGCCTCCTCATAGCGTTGATTTTAGGCAGCACTCGTATGGGGTGAGGATATCACTCAGCTCAAGGTCAACAGCCAGGTTCAACAGAGCCATATGCAAGCAACCTTGTGTCGAGTGGTACCGGATGATGGCGGCCACCTCCCAAGCCATCGCTTACCGGCCCTCCCCCCGTACGGGTCCCTTTCAAGGAAGGGGCAAGCCCCGCGGGAGCCGCAGCGCCCGAATCTCGCCTGTTTTTTTATTTTTGAAATTTCAATTTCGTTTCGCAAATTAGCCGCGTTCCCTTTGTTTAGAGCGCCGCTTTTTTGTGTAACATTTAGTGCTACTTTCTGTGTAACAAAAGGCGTACCATACTGCTAAAAGCGGCTGATTACAGCCATTTTAAAAAACTGACCAACTCCCCTAGGGCGTACCACTACCCTTCCCCCATATTATAAACACAAAAAAACACTGCCAATTCTGACAGTGTTCAATTTTTGTTTTTTGGGATGCTACTTAGCTTTCGTAATCGCGAAGATCGTCGATGACCTTGCCATCATTGGGCAGGCTGTCGGGGGCTACCAATTCGACGGTTCCCTTCATTTTACAAATCGACAGAACGGCTTCTTCCACAGATGAGCGCAGTGCGTCATCTTGGGCGGCACATTCACACTTCAACACCATCGCATCACGGTCGCCATCACGCACAACTTCAAGACGCAATCGCCCTAGGCCTGTGATAGCCTTCCCAATATCTGCAACCTGAGATGGATCGATGAACATGCCTTTGACCTTCGTCCGTTGGTCCGCACGGCCCATCCAACCTTTAATGCGCATATTGGTACGCCCACAAGGGCTTTGCCCTGCAAGCACGGCTGACATGTCACCCGTGCCAAAGCGGATAAGTGGATAGTTCTTCTTAAAGCTCGTGACAACCATTTCACCAACATCACCATCCGGCACGCGCTCATTGGTGCCAGGCTTCACGATTTCAACGATATAGTCCTCATTGACGATCAAGCCTTCCATCGCTTCTGATTCATAGGCAAGACAGCCAAGGTCAGCAGTCGCAAAACTTTGCAACACTGTTATGCCGCGCTTGTTATAGTCTTCCCGCATACTTGGGAATAATGCGCCACCAGAGACGAGCGCCTTTTTCAAAAAGCTCAAATCCACGCCCATCTCATCCGCTTTATCGAGAATGGCTTTTAGGTAATCGGGTGTGCCTATATAACCAACAGGCTTTAAGGCCTGCATGGCTTGCACCTGCATCTCCGTATTACCGGGGCCAGCAGGAAAAACGGCGCACCCAAGGGCAATGGCTGCTTGATCCAAAATAAAGCCGCCCGGTGTCATATGGTGAGACATTACATTATGAACAATGTCCCCCTTACGGAAACCAGCCGCATAGAGAGAACGCGCACCATTCCACGCATCATCACCTTCAGGCTGCGGTTCCCAAATTGGGCCTGGAGACATGAACACACGGCCAAATTCTGAAACAGGAGCTGCCGCAAAACCACCAAAGGGGGGGTGCAGTTTTTGCTTTTCCATCAGCTTTGCTTTGCGCAGCACAGGTAGAGAGGCAAGCGCATCAAGCGATGTAATATCTGCGGGATTATGGCCTTTAAAATGTTCTGCCCAGCTTGGCGCATTATCAACGGCATGCGCGATCAGGTCAGGCAAGCGAGCGCATAGGTCTTGCTCCCGCTCAGCACCATCTCTGGTCTCACGGTTGTCAAAATAGTCAGCCATATTGATTACCTTCTACGCGCGGCTGCGCGATTACTTTTCAAGCTTGTTGAGAAGACTTAAGCAAGCCAGCGTTTACGCCGCTTATAGTGCTTCACATCGCGGAACGATGTCTTCTCTTCGTCATCATTGCCACCGTCACCAAGATAGAACTCTTTCACGTCTTCATTCTCACGCAGCTCTTTTGCATCACCATCAAGCACAACACGGCCATTTTCTAGAATATAGCCATAGGTGGCATAGCGAAGCGCCACATTGGTGTTTTGTTCCGCCAGCAAAAAGCTCACGCCTTCCCGCTCATTAAGCTGCTTCACGATCTCAAAGATCTCTTCAACCAATTGTGGGGCAAGGCCCATGCTTGGTTCGTCGAGCAAGATCATCGTTGGCTTTGCCATCATCGCGCGACCAATCGCCGTCATTTGCTGCTCACCACCGGAGATATAACCAGCAAGCGAGGTTTTGCGTTCACGCAGGCGCGGGAAATAATTATAGACCATCTCAAGGTCTTTCGCGATCGCAGCGCGTCCGTCTTTGCGGGTATAGGCACCTGTTAGAAGGTTCTCTTCAACCGTCAAATGCTCAAAACAGTGACGGCCTTCCATCACCTGAATACAACCGCGTTTAACAAGTTGGTTTGGAGAGAGCGACTGAATTTCGTCACCCTTAAATTCGATATTGCCTTTCGTCACCTCGCCGCGTTCAGCATGCAAGAGGTTCGAAATAGCTTTGAGTGTTGTGGTCTTACCAGCGCCGTTTGCGCCCAGTAGAGCCACGATACCACCTTGCGCCACATCCAAAGAAACACCTTTGAGCACCAAGATCACATGATCATAGATCACTTCAATATTGTTGACCGAAAGGATCGGCGTCGCGTTTGCTTCGTCTGCATTCATTGGGGCGTTCATAGCAAGTCTCCCGAGGGGCGGTGATATATAAAACTTTTTGAAAAAAGAGGGCGAGCAAGCCGCCCTCTTCCAAATTTAGTTAGTGAGGCTTAGCCACACTTCTGTGTCTGCCAGTCTGTTTGCTCAGCTACGTATTTGTCAGCAGCTTCAGCAAGCAATGGACGAACAGTATCTTTTAGCGGAGAGATCCAATCAGAATCTTTTACCCAGCCTTTACCGTCCCATTTCTGGATGAAAATGTCGTGCGCACCAGCGTGGTCACTACAAGAAATTTTCATTGGGTTTGTAAAGCCACCAAGACCGATAGACTCAAGGTGAGCAGCTGTTAGGTCAAGTGCTTCAAGACCTGCGCGCATGTCTTCGCCGTTGATGACCTTCTTGCCAGAAATTTCCTGAGCTTTCTTGATCGCTTCAACGATGATCACTGAGTTGAACACACCACGGTTGTAGAAGTTTTCACCCACTTTGCTTTCATCAGAAACTTGGCTCTTACCCGTCTTCACAACATGTGTGAGGATGTCTTGCAACGCTGGGAAATCAGCACCAGTACTGTGGAAGTTTGTAGACTTGTATCCGATTGCTGCATCGCCCGCAGGACGTGCATCATCATCAGAACCTGACCACCATACACCAATGAACTTGTCCATTGGGAAGCGGATTTTAGCAGCTTCTTTAACAGCTGTTGGGTTCATAGCACCCCAACCCCACATTACCATGTAGTCTGGCTTTTCTTTACGAACAGTCAGCCAATGTGAAGATTGTGACTGCATTTCTTTCACGCCAACTGGGACGAGAAGAAGTTCAAAGCCATGCTCAGCTGCCATTTTTTCTAGAAGTGGGATCGGCTCTTTACCGTAACCAACGTCGAGATAGATGAAGCCAATTTTCTTGCCTTTAAGAGCAGAAAGATCGCCACCTTCTTGAGCTCCAATATACTTCAAGATTGCAGAAGCTTGTGACCAATATGTTGCTGGCGGGTTGAATGTCCAAGGGAACTTTTCACCAATCGCAGCTGCTGAAAGACCATAGCCCATTGAGAGCACCGGAATTTTATCAACTGGAGCTTTTGGAATAAGCTGAAGCGTAATGCCTGTTGAATACGGATTGTAAACTACAGCGCCCTTACCTTTGGTCGCCTCATAGCACTCAACGCCTTTTTGCGCGTTGTAGCTTGTTTCACATTCTTCAACGACCAACTTAACGCCGTTAACACCGCCATCGCGTTCGTTGATCATGTTCAAGTAGTCGTTCATGCCATTGGCAATCGGAATACCCGAACCTGCAAACGGTCCAGTACGGTATGACAGGATCGGCACGTAAATGCCATCTTCTGCCTGTGCTGTCGTCGTTGTGACAGCTGCACCTGTAATCATGGTAGCAGCGGCTACAGCGCCTATTGCTAGTTTCTTCAAGTTCATCATTTTTCCTCCCTATGTTGAACTGAATTCTAAAATAGTATTCGTCGTCTTTTTCAAAAGCGCAAGCCTTCAGTGCCTGCGCCCTCAATCAGCGTAAATGCTTTAATACGGGAACGGCCATGTGCGTAACTTTTGTCTCGCAATGCTCCACAATCTTGCCAGTCCCGCAGGTTCCACAATCAAGAAGAAGATAATCAAACCACCAATGATCATGAATTGAATATGCTCAACCGTTGCAGCATCCACATCAAGACCAACAGCGCCCGGGAACGCACGGATCAAAATTGGTAAGATCCAGATCAACGCAGCACCCATAAACGAGCCAGAGATTGAACCAAGACCGCCAATGATCACCATGAAGAGATACAAGAACGAGTGGTTGATATCGAAGCTTTCCACTTCAGCAGCACCAAGCCAGATGAAAACCATCATGGCACCTGCAACACCGCAATAGAAAGACGAGATGGCAAAGGCGAGCAATTTGTTTGGTAGCAATTTGATACCAATCAACTCAGCCGCAATATCCATATCGCGGATCGCCATAAAGGTACGTCCAACCCTACCCCGAAGAATATTATTCGCCACCCAAGTCATGAAGACAACGATTGAAAGAGCAAATATGTATTTTGGAATAGGGTCTGCAAGGTTACCCGTTACTTGGTAGCCGAACATTTCACGCACAGGCGCACTGTCGATCGCACCTGATGGGTTATAGTTATAGAGCCACTCAATACGGATAAACGACCATTCTAAAAAGAACTGCGCAGCCAGCGTCGCAACGGCAAGATAGAAACCTTTAATCCGCAAGGATGGTAAGCCGAAGAAAATACCGACAATTGCTGCACACAAGCCCGCAAGCGCGAACACAGCTAAGATGTGCAAGTCAGGGAACGCCGTGGAAAGTTTATAAGCCGAATAGGCACCAACACCCATAAAGCCACCTGTCCCCAAAGAGAGAAGACCGGTAAATCCTGTCACGATGTTCAGCCCAAGTGCCGTCAGTGAGAAAATCAAAAACGGCAGCATGATTGATTCAATCCAGAAATCATTCATCACCAATGGGAACACGAAAAACGCAATAAACAAGATGACAAAGATGCCGATACGGTCCTGCGTTACAGGAAAGGCAGATTGGTCTGCACTGTAGGTCGTCTTAAATTGTCCGACTTCACGATAAAACATTGAGCCAGCCCTCCCTAAATTCGATCAATGATCTTTTCGCCAAACAAACCTTGCGGGCGGAAAAGAAGGAATAAAAGTGCGATGAAGAAGGCAAGCCAGCTTTCAATGCCGCCGCCTACCAGTGGACCCCAATAGATCTCACCAACTTTTTCACCGATACCAATGATGAGACCACCAAGGATCGCACCAGGAATGGAGGTAAAGCCGCCAAGGATCAAAACAGGGAGCGCTTTCAACGCAACGATCTGAAGGGCGAAACTCACGTCAGAACGCGCACCCCACATAATGCCTGTGGTGATCGCAACGATACCAGCAGCAAACCATACAATCACCCAAATCTGATTGAGTGAGATACCAACGGACATGGCCGCTTGGTGGTCATCCGCCACCGCACGAAGCGCGCGGCCAACTTTGGTTTTGTTGAAGAAGATCGCAAGCGCGGTCACCATGATAACGGCGATAACGGCTGCGGCAATATCAATTTTCTGGAAGGACACAAAGCCACCAAACATATCGACATCAATCGCGCCACTTGGAAGACCAAGTTCCGCGCTCACCATGGTCTTTGGTTCACCACCAAACACCAACTCACCAAGGCCAATCAAAAACTGCGTCAGGCCAATTGTCGCCATGAACAAGATGATCTCTGGTTGATTGACGAGCGGCCGCAAAACCACGCGTTCAACCGTGACCGCTAGGGCAAACATAACCGCAATTGTCGCGGCTAAGGCGACATAAGCCGGCAAACCGAGAGCAACAAGGCCAACCAGTGTCAACGCTGAAAACACCACCATGATGCCTTGCGCAAAGTTGAACACGCCCGACGCTTTAAAGATCAGCACAAAACCAAGTGCGATCAATGAATATAAGATACCCGACACGAACCCTTCCCAAAGGGTCTGAAAGAAAATGTCCGGCAGTGCGGCCATTTCAGTGAAGGGAGCGACAAAAATTCCGTATAAAAGTTCCATTGTTCTCCCCCCTTAATGTGCAACGCCGAGATAGGCATCAATAACAGCTTGGTTCGCCTTGACTTCTTTTGGCGTACCGTCAGCAATTTTCTTACCGTAGTTGAGCACCACAACGCGGTCGGACAAGTCCATCACCACGCCCATGTCATGCTCAATCAACGTAATTGTTGTGCCGAACTGCTCGTTCACATCAATGATAAAGCGGGACATGTCCTGCTTTTCTTCCAAGTTCATACCCGCCATCGGCTCATCAAGCAGAAGCAACTCAGGCTGCATAGCAAGGGCACGACCCAATTCAACACGCTTTTGAAGACCATAAGGAAGACGACCAACGGGTGTGCGGCGGATTGTTTGAATTTCGAGGAACTCAATAATCTCTTCCACAAATTGGCGATGCTCAAGTTCTTCTTTTCTCGCGGCACCAAAATACCAAAGGTGATGGATGAAGTTCTTCTTCATCTTCAACATACGGCCAGCCATGATGTTGTCCAAAGTGGACATACCACGAAACAACGCCACGTTTTGGAAGGTACGCGCAATGCCTTGGCTTGCTGCCACATAAGGTTTCATCGCTGCGCGAGGGCTACCATTATATGTGATGGTGCCAACCTGTGGGTGATAGAAGCCGTTGATCACGTTCAACATTGAAGTTTTACCAGCGCCGTTCGGCCCGATGATCGCGCGAATTTCGCCCTTCTTCACATTGAAGCTCACATCTTGAATGGCTTTCACGCCACCAAATGAAAGCGAAATGCTATCAACGTCCAAGATATTCTCATCGGAAATCCGACTAGCTGCCGCATCATTTACATTTGCCTGAATATTCATTCTGCGGCCTCCTTAAGTGCCTGCCCAATTGGGAAGGTTTCTGAATCAACGATTTGAACAGTCGCAGAAATCTCACCACTTCGACCATCTTCAAAAGTCACGACAGTGTTTACGAATTTCTCGGTTGATCCATCATACAAAGCTTCAATCAGCGGCTCGTAACGATCAAACACGAACGGACGACGCACTTTAAGTGTTCTTGTTAGCTCACCATCATCCGCATCCAACTCTTTATGCAGGATCAAAAAGCGTTCGATTTGGCCATTCGCAACATTGGGTTCTTGAGCAAGTTGTTTGTTCATGTCGCGAACATGTTCGCCAATCATTTCATAAACGGTTGGGTGTCCTGCAAGCTCTTGATAGCTGGCATAAGAAACGTTGTTTCGCTCAGCCCAATTACCAACCGCCTGCAAATCAATATTGACCATCGCAGTCGCATATTCACGGCCATCACCAACGGCTACAACTTCTTTGATATTCGGGAAGAACTTCAGCTTGTTCTCAATATATTTCGGCGCAAATAAGCCGCCATTAGTGAGCTTGCCGACGTCCTTTGCACGGTCAATAATCTTAAGCTGACCATCACTTTCAAAGAAACCGGCATCGCCTGTGTGAACCCAACCATCTTTGGTTTTTGTTTCAGCTGTCGCTTTCTTGTTTTTGTAATATTCTTGGAAAACGCCTGGGCTTTTAAACAGCACTTCGCCGTCATCATTGATTTTAATATCAACACCTGGTGCCGGAACACCTACCGTGTCGGCGCGAACGCCGCCGTCAGGCTGAACAGTCACAAAAACAGTCGCTTCTGTTTGCCCGTAAAGCTGCTTGAGGTTGATACCAAGCGAGCGATAAAAGGAGAATATTTCAGGTCCAACAGCCTCGCCCGCGGTGTAGCCAACACGCACGTTGGAAAGACCCAGTGTATTTTTGAGCGGACCATAAACCAGCACATCGCCGATCCAGTATTTCAACACATCCATTGAGAATTGGCACTTAATATCCGCGCCGAAAACATTGCGTAAAAGCCAGTATAAAACGACGCTTATCACAAGAGCTGCTATAAGCGATGCCACGAAAATTTGCCCAATTAGACCAATCGAAGCACCCGACGTTGCGGCTGTATAAATGCTGCCAAAAACGAAAAGAGCAAAGAAGCTCGTTATGAAGAAGAAGGGCCGCGCATACGTTCTTGCGAAGCTTTGCACTCCCGCCCAAAAGCCAGAGCCTGAACTGCGATCACGTCGGTTCATCATGTCTTCACCGCAGCGCTTGGCAACACCAAGGAAATAATTGACCATGTCCTGCTTAGGTTTACTCGCGTCTTCCATACGAATTGTCACATTGGTGAGCATTGTTTCAAAAATGCGTGGTGGCGCAAAGAAGAAACTAGGGCCCACTTCAATGAGATCGTTGAGCATGGTTTCAGAATTTTCAGGACAAGCAATACAGATACCAGCCACATAGCTTTCAGCGTAGGAGAACACATGATCACCAACCCAAGCCATCGGCAAATATGAAAGGATCGTGTCGCCTTCATCGAGGCTGTCAAAATCAACCGCAGCATCGGCACTTAAGCGTACATTGTCGTTTGATAAAACAACGCCCTTCGGCTTGCCCGTCGTGCCAGACGTATAAAGCATAACAGAGGCATCTTCGCCCTTGCCCTGCTCAATCAACTCCACCCACTTATCGCGGCTTAATTTGCTGTTAGCACGGCCTTTTTCCTGCACCATTTCAAAGCTGAAAAGGTTCGTATGATCATATTCACGTAGGCCACGTGGATCATCATAAATAATGTATTTGAGCATTGGGAGGCGGTCTGCAATAGACATCACCTTATCGACCTGCTCTTGGTTCTCAACCACCGCAATGGTTGCTTCCGCGTGCTCAAGAACGAAAACCATCTCATCAGCAACAGCGTCTTGATAAAGCGGCACGGGAACAGCGCCCAAAGCTTGGGCCGCAACGAATGTCCAGTAAAGGCGGGGACGGTTATCACCAATAATGGCAACCTTTTCACCCTTCTTTAAATCAAGGGCATGTAAACCGCGTGAATAAGGCTCAACTTCGCTAAGAACTTGCGACCAGCCCCAAGTCTGCCAGATACCGAGATCTTTCTCTCGTATCGCGGCCTTGTTGCCCCACTTTTTTGCATTTCTCAGCAAAAGTTTCGGAAAAGTGTCCAACCCAGCGGATGCACCGCCAGCGCCCGTTTCTTCCATTCGTCCCTCCCAGTTCCAGACCAATGCTTAAGCATTTTCTATGTCCGTCAAGCGCCTCAAATAAGATATTACTCCCCTTAAATGAACGCTCGTTCAATTACGCTAGCCGCCTACTATAAAAGTGTCAATTTGCATTTTTGCTAAACCGTGCGGCAAAAAAGCGAATTTTGCAAATTCTATTTTCTAACAATCCTAAGCATTAAGTTGTTTTGCTAACTCAGTTAAATCGGTCATCATAAATTTTGGTGTGCCAGATAATCTCTCAGCCAGTGCGCCATAGCGGTTAAGCCGCGCAACCTGATAGCCAAAATGCGCACCGGCATGGCTGTCCCAAGCATTGTTGGAAACAAAGCAAACCTCATCCGCTTTGATGCTGAAATGATCGAGCGTCAATTGATAAACACGAGGGTCTGGCTTGTTTACCTGCACCTCTTCAACGGACAAAACAGCATCCAGCTTATCAGCGATACCAGCAGAGTTAACCGCTGCGTTTAACATGTCCATCGAGCCATTCGACAGTATCGCCGTTTTAAAACCCTTTGCCTGCAACGCATCAAGACAAGGTGCAACATCATCATAAGCGGATAGGGTGAAATAGGCATCAACCAGCTCTTTATGAAGAGCATCATTTTCAATGCCGTGCGCTTCCATTGCATAAGAAAGCGCGTCAGATGTTACCTGTGTAAAAGGCTTGTAGTCCTGCATCAAGCTTCTCAACCACGTGTACTGAAGCTGCTTATCGCGCCACATGGCTGAAACGGATTGAGCTTGATCACCAAGCTTTGAGGCCAACCGCCCAACAGGCGAATGGACATCAAACATCGTGCCATAGGCATCGAATACAACTGCTTTAATACCGGAAATTTTCGTCATTACTTGCTCTTCTAACTGTGTGAAGAAACAGACAAACATGACGAAGCTGGTCTGGCAACGCTTAATCTAAGGGTTAATGCACTTGTGAATTTTTGTACATAATAAAAACCCATACTTCAGTTAAAATGCGCCTGTCATCTCACTAAACGTTTCTCGGATGGCTTCCGTAATACCCGCCGCACCAACTTCTTCCATCAAAATATGCCAACGTTCAGCGTTCAAACTGATCACATCATTGACAGGACTGGGCTGCAAATCAAACGACCATGTTTGAAGTGAAGACGAATTAAACACAGCCAAAAACACCATGGCGACAAGCATGATGATCAAGGTTTGCCAAACTGTCGTGTTCATATCAGCCTCCTAAAATTGGAAATAAATAAACGGCGCAACATCATTGGGCGCGACCCATTGAATGAGCAGCAAGCCAACAACAAAGACCGTCGCCCGTGGCAACGCCCCTGCCCGCTCCATCCAATCACCAGCCCTTTGCAAGAGGTTGGCAGGAGTGAACTGAAACACCATGGTTGCAACAATCAGGCTTAAGATAAACGGCGTGACCGTCGATAACTCTGCGCTAAAAGCACCAAAGCCCGCGATATACGCCAGCGCTGTATCAAGGGTTTCAGAGCGGAAGAAGATCCAAGCCAGACAAACCACATGGAAGGTGAACAAGATACCAAGAAGCTTAGTCGCAAAGTTGCCTGCACTTTGCCTGCCATTGAGAATGGCACGCTCGACAGCCAAGACACCACCATGGATAAGGCCCCAAATAACAAAGGTCCAAGCAGCCCCGTGCCATATGCCACCAAGCAGCATGGTCAGCAGCAGATTGCGATAAGTCTTGATGACCCCACCCTTATTGCCGCCAAGTGGAATATAAAGATAATCCCGCAACCAGCTCGAAAGCGAAATATGCCAACGCCGCCAGAAGTCTTGCAAACTGGATGCACGGTATGGCTGGTCAAAGTTGACATTAAACCGATAGCCCAAGAGGGCTGCCACCCCAATGGCAATATCACTATAGCCAGAAAAGTCGCAATAAATTTGAATGGCATAACCGTAAACACCAAGCAGCAAATCCAGCGACGTCTGGCTTGCAGGATCGAAGAAGATTTCGTCCACATAAAGTGTCGCGAGATAATTGGCGACGATCATTTTTTTAAACACACCAACGAGGATCAAAACCATCCCGAAGGCTGCCATCTTACTGGTTAGCACGGGTGGTTTCTTTAGTTGCGGAATGAACTCTGCCGCCCGCACAATGGGGCCTGCCACAAGCTGGGGGAAGAATGAGATATAAAGCGCCACCTCAAACGGCGAGCGCTCTGCTTCAATTTTGCGGCGATAAACATCCACCACATAAGAGATGCCTTGAAAGGTGAAGAATGAAATACCGACAGGCAGGATCAAATCAAACAGCGGCACGTCACGTTCAAGCCCCACCGCGATCAAGAGGTCAGACAGCGACTGCATAAACCAATCGAGATATTTAAACGTTGCAAGGATTGCCAGATTGAGCGCAACGCCGATGCCAACCCAGAGCTTTCGTTTGCCTTCACTCTTCGCACCAGACACACACCGCGCGGCGCAATAATTGATCAGCGCGTTAAGCCCCAAGAGGCCGCAAAAGCGCCAGTCCCACCAGCCGTAAAACACATAGCTTGCCAAGAGCAGGAAATGTTTGCGCATTGCTGGCAGTTTAACCAGGAACCAACTAACGGCAAAAACAAGTATAAAAAATAACGCAAAATCAACAGTCGGAAAAAGCATAAACGCAGTCCCATAAATATGAGACTGCGTTGTAGCATTGATTTCAGTTTTTGAAAGAACCTATTGCCCGATTTCCTCAGAACTCACAGCAGCAACAACTTGTGGTTTATCAACCAGCTTCTTGATGTGAGCAACCAAAGCGTCGGCACTCTTTTGATAACCCGCACTGTTCAAGTGAACACGGTCAGATAGAGCAAGCTTCGGGCTAGATCGCGCCCATTTATCAATCGCACAATCACCACCCATTGCTGCATTCCAGTCCCAGAAGTGACGACCGTTTTCTGCGGCAAAATCTTGTAGTGTTGAACGCACAGCACCCAACTTCAACGGAATACGGTAACCATTACAGTGACCAGCCGCTTTACCGCGACGAGAAAGGCCAGAAGCAGGACCCAAGAACAACCAATCAGCTTTCGGTGCTGCTGCACTTACAGTGTTGTAGATTGATGAAACCTGATTGCGGTATGCCTTCATATCAAGGTTGCTGTTGAACCCTTCATTGGTGCCATAACCCCAAACAACCAAATCTGGATTGAGGTGCTTAATGTCATTGGCGATAAGGTTCTTATCCCAGCGCTTTTGCAAATGAGCTGTTGCGCTCACAATACCAAAGTTCACATAACGAACACCCGCCTCTTCGCGGCCTGTCGCCCAATTAAGAACAGTGGTGCGACCACCACCTGCTGGGCTAACTGATGCTGTTTTGCTGTAGGCTTTAACACGAACAACTTTTGAACCACGCGTTGGTGCCGCTGCATTGACGGTTTTAGATTGTCCACCAGCAGAGATTTTTACTTTACCCTGCTTCGGTCCTGTCAGAACTGTCACTTCCGCCCAATCAAACCCTTGGCCAGTGGCTGCAAGGTTCATTTTTGCATTGGATGAAGAAGACCAAACACGCACGCCTGACAAACCATAAGGCCCTGTCTTCGTGGTGAGGCTGCTTGCCGATGACCATGTGCCGGACGTTGACATTTTAACGCCGTCAGCGCGGGTCCATTTGAACGCTTTCGCAGGCAAAATCGCACCGCGACCTGCATTGCCATATTCTGCTTGAAGGCCATTGCGAATACCGCGTGTGAACGCATCTGATGCAATATGGCTATCGCCCATATGAACAATGGTGACAGGCTTTAGGCGTGTTCCATCGCGAAGGCTTGCCAGTTCTTTAAAGATTGAACCGCTTGAATTGTGATGCGCACTAAAACGCTTTGGTGGCACAGGCGGTTTTTCCCGTGGGATGGCAATGCCGAGAGAAGCGAATTCCTGCACCTTATCGCCACTCAAACCAGTTAGTTGGTTTGTCAGCGTTCCAGATGCATTATCAGCCTTTTTCGTCAAATCAATCACCGTCTTTGGCGCAGATGCAGCCTTTTTTGCGTTGGATACATTGAAACGTTCCACTTTTACACGGCGCGGCACAAGAGTATTTTTCTCATCTTGATTGGCATTGGTTGAACGCGCAACAACACTTGCAGTTGGCTGTTCAGTGGCTGGCGCCTTCGCGGCCAATTGGTCTGAACCATTTGAACCAGGCGTAATCACCTGATGGGCAAAAGCCGCCAAAACGGCAACGGTTGCCAAAGCAGAAAGGCCAACACTTGACGACAAAAATTGTTTCCAGCTGCGCTTTTGTTCTTCATCACCAACAGCTGCAACAACCGGACCCGTATGAGTACGCTTATTCATGCTAACAGCAGATGGCTCAAAAGGCGCAACCATGTTTTCAGCACCAGGTACAGCGAGCGTATATCCGCCCTTCCCAATCGCAACGGGTAACTGTGGTGGCACAATTTGTGGTTCAGGCCGAACGGCTGCTTGAGCCGGCGGAGAAACCTGAACGACAGGCTGCGGCTGAGGTTGGGCAGCGGCAGGAATGGGCGCATCCATGCTTGGCGCTATCAGTTGCGGTGCAACTTGTAGCGGAGCTGATACGGGAGGAATTGAGGGATTTCGAGCTAAGTCAGAGCCAATGGGGCTGAATGTCTCAACTTCTGGCAAAACGGCATCAGAAGGAATTGTACTACGCATAACACACCTACTCAACAATATATGAGCACCAACAAAGAAACGGCTCACACAACTAAAACTGCAAGGTGCGCACAGAATGCACCTTGTTACTGACCTAAGTGTGCCTGCTGTCGATTAATATCGGGTTAAACATGTTTTTTGGCGAGTTGTTAACGCTGTTATTGTTGTGTGAGAAATGGCGATAAAAACAAAAAGGGCACCCAATTGAGTGCCCTTAAATCTTTGATTTTAATTCACAAACTACCCGCCAGTGCGCTTCGTCCGTAGGCCTTTTGCAAGGCGGTTAGCGCGCGCCTGATTGATGTCTGGGCGTAAAACTTTTTCTGGAAATTGAGCTAAAACGCGATAACCCGAGGATGTAAAGTGTGTTCCATCCTTGGCACGTAGCACAGCTTTTTTGCCACGAACTGTCTTACCAGCAGACTGCCATATGCCGTTCGCATCATTGGTGACATCCCATGTATCGACGAAATGTATACCATGCTCATCCGCCTTCTCTTTAAAGATAGCGTTGAAGTGAAGGTAATCCTTACGCAGACTTGGAACACGCACATTTGGCAGCCCGACCCAGTAGATCGCAACCTTCTTACGCTTCAATGCACGAACCATGCGGTCGATACGCTGGCGATAAATTTGTTCCCATGCAGGCGTACCATAATGATGGCGCTTACCATTAAGACGTATCGTTTGCGCATCATTGGCACCGAACATCAGCACGGCAATTTGGAAACCACCGCCATTGGCGATTTTCTCCATGTTTTCCATCCAGTCAAAACGGTCGTTGCGCACAATGCCTGTGTTCGCTTTCGCTTTTTTGACGACTTTGACGGAAGGTGCCACGGCACCACGGAAGTTCTGGTGCAAGCCCTGCCATAGACCAGAACCGAGTGAATCGCCGAGCACGAACAAATTATACGTGTCATTGACTGGCGGTTTCTTGATGTAAAGCGGGCCTTTAGCAACCTTTGGAATTACACGCTCAAACGGGTTTTCACGCGGGAATGGAAGCAACAGCGCTGGATCAGCTTCCGCAACCTCTTCACCTTCAGCCAGTGTTGCATTTGCTGCATCCGGATTAGAAGGAACCTTTGGCTCTTCAGAAGGCTTTGCTTTAGTCGGCGCGCCGGCTACTGCTACATCTTCTGTTTTTGCCTCAGCATCTTGCTCAGCAACTTTCTTGGCATCAGCTTCTTTCTTCTCTTTAAGAGCCGCCTGCTCTGCGTCAGACTTGGCTTTTGCCTCAGAAGCAACACGTTCCTCTTCGGTCGTCTTCGCTTCCTGCGTTACTGCTTCAACTTTCTCAGTCGACGGCGCAGAAGCATCGTCACGTTTTGCTTCAGCTTCCGTTTTAGCTTCTTCAACGGCCGCTTTCACGTCAGTTGCAGCAGCGCCATTTTCAGCCGTCGGTTTGGTGGCAATTTTTGCTGCGGCTTCAGCAGCAATTGCTGCGGCTGTTTTTGGAATAGTCGCCGCTTCTTTTGTCGCATCAACGAGAGTCTCGCCTTCAGCACTAACAACGTCACTAAGCGCAGACGTCCCATCCTCGGTCTTCACAGCTTCGATTTTTACATCCGTTGCGTCAGTTTCCTGAGGTGCAGCAGCTTTTATGTCTTCAGCCTTCGCAGGTTCAGTAGCTTTAACTGGTTCTGCAACTTCTGGCGTTGCCACAGTCTCAGCAGCCTCAGCCTCTTTAGCCTCGACCTTTGCGTCTTGCTGGTCCTTTGTGAGTTCAGCTGCATTTTGCTTGGCACGAACCAAATCAATTGTCAGTTTTGCCGAATTGGCCTTCTCACTTGTCAGTTGTTCTTTGAGTGATCCGATCTCAGCTTTTAAGAGGGCAAGCGCATCAGCGCCTGCAGCACTCTCAGAAGCAGCAGCCGCTGAAAGATTAGCATCTTTTGGCTGATCCTGATCAAGCACAACACTTGATGTTGCAATATTGTCTACAGTGCTCGACGCTTCATTGCCTAAGGTGCTTGGCGCTTCATTATCAGCGTTCTCAGCCACAGTCGCTTCATTCCCGCCAAATTGTGCGAGTTGTAAGATATCTGCGCTTCCATTTTCAGAGGGCTTGGGTCGCGGCAAGACAGCAGGGTCTTTGCGCCGACGCACAACAACCCTTTTCTTCGGCTTGGCCTTGGCTTCGACCTTGACCTCGACGACCTCTTCCACAACGGGTTTTGGCGTTTTCTTTTTCTTTAGCTTTGGCAGAATTACGGGCTGCGAAGGATCAGCGTAGGTAGGCGAAATTGCCCCAATTGAAACGCTTAAAAACAATGCAGAAGCAAAATATAATGCAGTGTGAATATATGGTTTTGTCATTTCAGCTCTAAATCTAATGATTGCAGACATGAACGTTACCAAATATTCCCGATGCAAAGCACCGAAACGCAACGTTCGCTACTGGTCTGTTTAACGCAATATTCGCAGAAAATTGCAAGGGTAAATGGCCGTTTAGGTTTCACAAACTCCCCGTTTTTTAATATGCTGTGTCAAAATTACCGTCGATCTTTCGGAAACAAACGATGACTTCAGACAAAAAAAAAGACGTTCTAAGAAAAACAGATGCTGAAGGCATTGCATTGGCAAAGAGAATGTTGCGTCAAGCGACTTATGGCAGTCTTGCCGTTTTAGAAACAGATAGCGGCCATCCCCTTGCAAGTCGTGTGACCCTTGCAACGGACTTTGATGGCACACCGATTATATTAATTTCAGAATTATCAAACCATACGCCAGCCCTAATGAATGACCCTCGGTGTTCATTACTTATCGGTGAAATGGGAAGCGGTGATCCCCTCGCCCACCCACGTATAACGCTGATTTGTTCAGCCAAGCGCTTGGATCGCAAATCCGATGAGGGCCAGCGTGCAAGAAAGCGCTTTTTGATGCGCCATAGCTCCGCTGGACTTTATGCTGACTTTGGAGATTTTCATTTCTTCAAACTAGAAATTGAGCGCGCCAATCTCAATGGCGGATTTGCCAAAGCCTACGCATTAAAAGCGGAGGATTTTATTTTGACTGACGAAACGCTATGGGCAGCTTTTGCAGAAGCAGAAGACGGTGTGGTGGGGCACATGAACGAAGACCATCAAAACGCTATTGCCCATTATGCCAAAATTGCGGCACCCGAATTAGTAGACAGCACCAACGAGGCAAGCTGGCTGATGACTGGTATCGATCCGGACGGCATAGACTTGAAGGCTGATGACATGGCACTGCGCGTCCCGTTTGACGATGCGCCAATCAAAGCAGACGACATTCGCTCAGTGCTGGTGAAAATGACAAAGAGCGATTAACGGCTCAACCCTTTTTCTTCAAGCTCGCCCAAATAGGCAGCCCATCGTTCTTCGTACTCAGCACCAAGCTCCCGCAGATATACCCATGAGAAGATGCCCGTGTCATGCAGGTCGGTAAACGTTATTCGCACCGCATAATTGCCGACCGGCTCCATCTTCATAATCTCAACGTCACGCTTACCCGGCACGGTTTTTCTTTGTGCAGGCGAATGCCCTTGCACTTCTGCTGATGGGCTTGTTACCCGCAAATACTCTGTGCTCAAGTCAAACGATTGACCATCATCAAAGGAAATAGTCAGCGTGCGCTTATCTTTCGACACGCGCAATTCTTTAGGCCATGCATTCTCGCTCATATTTCCTGCCTCACTCATGGATAATGTGCAACTTGGTACGGCTTAATGCTCGTTCAGACAAGCGTTAGAATGCTTTTCAAAATGCAAAGCTGCGAAACAATGAGCGTTTATTGTCCAGACTTTCATCAAGACAATACTTGCACGGTAGCCTTCTGGAGGTCTATCTAGACAGAATAGAACCAATCGGGATCAGTTAGACCTATGATAGATATAGCAAAACGGGTGTATGATCACCAATGGAAGATCGACCCCATTATCAGATCTCTCATTGATACCGATTTTTACAAGCTCTTGATGGCACAGTCGGTTTTTCGTCATAAGCCAGACGACAACGTGACTTTCAGCCTGATAAACCGCACCAAAGACGTAAGGCTGGCTGAACTGGTTGATGAAGGCGAATTGCGCGAGCAACTCGACCATATCCGTTCCCTCAGCCTATCACGTGGTGAAAGCACTTGGATGCGCGGAAATTTGTTTTATGGCAAGCGTTCCATGTTCCAGCATGATTTTATGGAATGGCTGGAAAACCTCCAACTACCCGCCTATCACCTGGAAAAATATGACGGCCAGTATCAACTGACCTTTGAAGGCAAATGGTGTGACGTCATGCTGTGGGAAGTCCCTGCCCTTGCGGTTTTGATGGAACTTCGTAGCCGCGCGGTTTTGAAAAAAATGGGCAAATTCGATCTCCAGATTCTCTATGCCCGCGCCATGAACCGTGTGTGGGAAAAAATCCAACGCTTACGAACGATTGATGGTCTCGCCGTCGCAGACTTCGGAACACGCCGCCGCCACGGTTATTTGTGGCAAGACTGGTGTGTTCAAGCCATGAAAGAAGGTCTTGGCGACAACTTTGTTGGCACATCCAACTGCCATATTGCCATGCGTCAACAAGTGGAGGCGATTGGAACGAACGCCCATGAGCTGCCAATGGTCTATTCAGCGCTTGCTAAAAACGACGAGGAACTCGCCGAAGCACCTTACCGTGTTTTAGAAGACTGGCAGGTTGAACATGACGGTAACTTGCTCATCATCCTTCCTGATACCTATGGCACCAAAGGCTTTTTTGAACGTGCGCCAGATTGGTTGCAAAATTGGACTGGTGTTCGTATCGATTCTGGTGACCCCGCAGAAGCCGCAAACTTGGTGATCAATTGGTGGCGAGAAAACGGCCAAGACCCGCAAGACAAAAGACTGATTTTCTCTGATGGTTTAAGCGTCGATAAAATTGAAGCGCTGCACGCGCAATTTGCCAATCAAGCCAAGATTAGTTTTGGTTGGGGCACGCTTTTAACCAATGACTTTCGAGGATTAACGGGCGACGATGCATTGGCACCGTTTTCCATGGTGTGCAAGGCAATCGCCGTGAACGGCCAACCAACAGTCAAGCTATCTGACAACCCGCGCAAAGCAATGGGCCCTACCAGCGAGATTGAGCGTTACAAACGTGTTTTTGATGTTGGCGATCAGGTCGAAGAAGACGTGCTGGTTTAACGGGCGAAACCTCAGCCTTATCGTTGAGCCTGAAGTTTTGCCAAACCTTCTTTCAATGCATCTTGAACGCTTACTTGTAGCGTTGTTGTTTGGTTGCGCACCTGAGAAGAAAGCCCTGCCACTTGTTCAGCACCCATACTTGCAGAATTTGCCGTTTCATTAAGTGACGTTATGTGACGAACAATATCGCTAACGCTACCCGCTTGTCCTTCAACCGAATTTGATGTGGAAGCAGAAAGCTGGAAAATATCTTTCGTGGTGGAAGAGATACCGCCAAACGCTGCTTGGGATTGTCTCATAACATCAAGCACGTTGGTGATTTGACCGTTGATCTCTTCAGTTGCCTTTGTGGTTTGATCTGAAAGCGTTTTAACTTCAGCCGCCACAACAGCAAAACCGCGACCAGCTTCACCCGCCCGCGCTGCCTCAATTGTTGCATTCAATGCCAAAAGATTGGTTTGGTCTGCAATCGCTTGAATGGTCGTTGCAAAGTTTGCAATTTTTTCCATAGCATCATTAAGATCAGAAAACTGGTTCTCTGTAGAAACAACAGCATCGGTCGCTTTTTCTGCCGCATTGGTTGTTTGCTTGGCGTGGTCATTCACAGATGACAGAGCTTGGTTCATCTCTCCTGCAGCTTCAGAAATCGTCGAGGTTTTTGACGATGTAACGGTTGCTGTTTCAAGCAATGTTTTTGATGCACCTGCTAATTCGTCTGAAATCGCGTGCATGTTATCGCACAAATCAGAAACTTGCGCTTCCATGTCATTTTGGAAAGTACCGAGCCACTCATCGACAGCTTTCTCGCGCTTAGCAATATCTGATACGTCCATTCCCAAACCAATAGAAATGTTATCAGCAGAGCGTGTTTTAGATACTCTTAGAACGGATCCATTAGCATATTGACGATCCGCAACACTGTGCGGTTTATTTTGTTTGTCTAAAAGTTTTTGAACTTCAGCTTCGAGATCGCCATCGACCCCTTTTTCAATCAGCTGCAAACGAGCCATTTGCTCATATTGGATTGGCCGGTCGAGCTTATCCCAAACGTTTTGATACAGCTTTTGGTAGCTCTTGTTCCAAATGATCAAAACATTATTTTCATCAAATACTGCAAATGGCATGTCACAAGCGTCGATACCGCTTTGTAACTTTTCAAGCTTTACAGCTGCCGCAGCATCCTCGGCGAAATTGGCATCGCTTAGCGTTGCCAATTCTTGTTTTTTCATAAATTGAAACATGGTAAACTCCGTAGATTACGAAGCATATTAGCGACAAAGTATTAACCATTGTTTATTGGCGTTGTGACAAAGAAAAATTTCTAAATTTCAGAGATTTAACCGACAAACGCCTTTTCGATTACATAGGCTCCAGGCTTTGCATTTGAGCCTTCTTCAAAACCCAGCTTTTCTGCAAGCGCTGCGATCTCTTCAAGCATTGCCATAGAACCGCAGATCATGATGCGGTCTTCTTCTGGGTTAAAGCCATCGACGCCAATCTCGGAGAAAAATTCGCCTGAATGGATGAGCGTTGTAATGCGGCCCATATTCTCAGATTTTTCTTGGGTCGTCGTTGCATAATGAACCAGCTTGTCACCAACCAACTCTGAAAGGATTTCGCTCTCATTGATCTCTTTAACAAGGTCAAAGCCATATTCCAGCTCAGCTTTTTCGCGAGTCGTATGAACCAAGATTACGCGTTCAAACTTTTCATATGTGTCTGGGTCACGAATAATCGACGCGAAGGGAGCAACACCCGTGCCTGTCGACATCAGATAGAGGTTCTTACCTGGAATAAGTGCATCGTGTACAAGCGTACCTGTCGACTTCGTCCGCATCCAAATGCTGTCGCCTGGCTGAATTTTCTGCAGGTGAGTGGTCAACGGACCATCAGACACTTTAATTGAGAAGAATTCGATGTGCTCTTCCCAGCTTGGTGATGCAACAGAATAAGCACGCCATACAGGTTTTTCACCGGGCAGACCAATCATCACAAATTCACCAGAGCGGAAACGGAAGGCCGCTGGACGCGCCACGCGGAATGAGAATAGCCGATCTGTATAATGCTTCACTTCAAGCACAGGTAAATCGTAAACATTCTTTGGAACCTCAAACGTATGCGTTGGTTCTTCAGACACTTCTGATCTCAATACGGCATTTGTCATTGCTTTATCCTGTTTCAACGGGTCTCAAAATTCATATGTACACTAACGAATTTTCGTTAAAATATGCTAACCGAACTCAAAAAACAAGTCGGAGATAATTATCAGCAATTTAACAACGAAAATTTCTGAACTAGTGCTTAGCTTCCGTCATAAGCTCTTCTTTCAGTTTCCATCCTTCTTATATGGGGTGCATCGCACAATGAAAAGAAATTTTCTGCTCGCAACCGGCATTTTCCGGAACAATTTTTCTTAAACCGTCAAAAATCACACATTTCATTTTCATAAATAGTAAATTCCGCACCTCCGTTAGTATTGAATCGAAGATTTTATAGACCAGACCTGCGGAGTGTATATCCTACAGTTTCTCAATAGCCTTCGAACAACCGGAATATCCTGTGGCAGCCATTCAAACGATATTGACTTTTCATTCAATCGGCCCGCTTGACCGGCAAGCCGAAGATGATGAAATGCATTATAACGTAAGTACTGAGTTGTTTCGCGAATGGATTGCCACGATAGCTCGCTCCTCACCCCATTGCATTGTTACGTTTGATGATGGCAACAAATCTGACATTGAAATCGTTCTACCAATTTTGAAGAAGCATGGCATTACGGGTAAATTTTATCCCATCGTCAACAAGGTCGGTCAGCACGGCTACATGACATGGGATGACATTCGAACGCTGGTCGAAATGGGTATGCAAATTGGCAGTCATGGTCTTGATCATGTTGCTTGGACAGACTGTTCACAAGACCAGCTCTTGGTTGAGTTACAGCAGTCGCGCGAGACATTGGTGAGAGAATTAAACACTCAAATAATCTGCGCAGCTGCCCCTTTTGGCGCAATAAGTCCACGTGTTTTCCATGCTGCAATGAAAGCAGGATACAAAAAACTTTATACCAGTTCCTCACGCTCAAGCTTTACTGGCTCAAGCCTTGTGCCACGTTATTCTGTGCAATCGCATATGACCCCTGCTGATTATTTTGGTTACCAGACAAAACTTGGTTGTAGAGTGCGTAGCTCTCTCAAAAATTTCGCCCAAAACGTTCGTTATAGCGTGGGGTATTCGAAATAATGAAACCAGGAAAATTCGATCTTAAAAGGCTTTCCTCACTCGCTGAATCCATGGGCGGGATGTTGATTGCGGTATTCTTTCAAGTCATCAGCTTTGTCTTGCTTACAAGAACATTGGGCGTCATGTCCTTTGGCATTTTCGTCTCCGCCGTTGCAATTGGCCTAGCGATATCCGAGCTTGTTGGTATTGGCTGTGGGGAAAATTTCATACGCCTTGTTGCACGCAACAAAGACCGTATGCGCCCCTTGTTCGGCAATGGCTTGCGGATGATCGCAGGCACAGGCATTTTGTTCGCCCTGCCCTTAGCTCCGTTGGCTGCCTATTTCATCGCCCCACCCTATGTCTTCTGGGCCATATGCGCCTTAATTGCGAACGAAGCGGTTATTGTCAGATGCACGCTTTACTTTGAGCATGTGTCACTTGCACTGGATGATTTCCGCCTCGCGGCTTTCGCCCGTGCGATTGTGCCCTTCTTCAGGTGCATGGCTTTGATCTTCACTATTTTCGCTCTTGGGCACGACCAAATCCCTGCCATGGTCATTGCACAAATCTCCGCGACCCTCGTTGCTGCATTGGTAATGTATGTTGTCTTAAAGCGTATCATCAACCGCCAAGTAGACACGCCAAACGCTGAACTTGGCAGTCTAGATTGGATCAAATTTGGCATACCAACTGCGCTTTCAAACCTCCAGCGCGGCATTCAAAACCATGCAGATAAATACATCGTCACCCTGTTTGCAGGACCAGAAGTTGGCGGCGTCTACGCAGCTGGTTTTCGGTTTGTGCAAATGGCGTTGATCCCCGTACAAGCCTATGCACGCACCACCTACAGCGGGTTTTATGATGCGGGCAAAAATGGATTGGCAGCAAGTGTTAGCTACGGCAAACGCATTGGCGGCATCATGTTGGCAATTGCTGTCTTTTGTGCTGCTTGCACCTATTTTGGAGCAAACTTTATCCCGCTCATTTTAGGAGAAGAGTACCGTCAGGCGTCCGATGTTGTACGCATACTTTCGCCACTGCTCGTTTTCTGGGGTCTGCAATTCTTATTGATTGATGCTTTGCGCGGCGCAGATCTCGCTTGGACCGTCAACTGGATATCGCTCGGCATTAATATACTCAGCATCGTGCTCCTTATAACCCTAACAATGTACTACGGTTTGATGGGTGTCTTAGCTGCAAGCTTAATCAGCCTTGGAACGGCCCTCATCGTCATGGCATTCGCTATTTGGATATTGCTGCGTAAGAGACATGTAACGGAAGAACAACCAGCTTAGTAAAGTTCTGGCAGTTCCAACCCTAAAGCCAAGCGCACCTTACCAAGATTTGCCGCGCCGCGTAGCTTGTATAAAAAAGCCTGACCGCGACTGAACGGACGCAGCATAATGGCTGCGCCATAGCCAACGAGCATCTTGATCAAAGCGTCGGCATAAAACAGCCCTCGCCCAAGCGCCGTTTCTTTGTTGCTCACAATGAGAGAGCCATAAACCTGCCCGCTTCTCATCGCGCGCTTGAGCAAGAAACTTGGTTCCATTCTTGATGCCGGTACAAACTCATACGCTTGTGCCTGTGCGTTAAACCACAACCTATTTCCCCGCGCTTTAAAGGCCGCAAAAAAGGCTGTGTCTTCGCCACCTGTACGCCCAAGGTCTGGGTCGAATAACAAATCAGCCGCACGCAGTTTGTCAGCACGCAAAAGTGCGTTCCCCGTACGGCCAACCGCCGTCTCGCCATCTTTTTCCCTACGTGAACGCGTGAGCGGATCAAGCGTTTGCAGCCAATCTGGAACGTCCTCATCAAAACGAGAAAGCACCAAACCAAACGCGGCATCCGCCTGATTATCGTCGACAGTCTTCAGCAGGGTCGCCAACCAATTTGGCTCTGCAACCTCATCATCATCGATGAACCCAACATGAGTGCAAGCCTGATGCGACAAAGCAGCCTTAAGCGTAGCGTTGCGGCAATCTGAGATATTTTGACGGTTCACATCAAGGACTTCAAGAGTGAGGCGTTGAGGTGAATAGTCCGCCAACAAGCGAGGCACAGCACCATCGCGGCTATCATCACCAATAACCACGTGCAACTTATACGCTGCCCCTAAATCTTGAGCATCAAGAGAAGCGAGTGTTTTCAAAAGGTCCGCGCGACCAATGCTTGCGATTGCGATGATAATCAAGGCTTAACCTGCCGCCTCCATTTTCTCACGCACAGCTAATGTTAAGGCCACTAACAACAACGTTGTCGAACTACCAAAACCATAAAAATAGCTAGTCTCCATCAAGTTTGATGACATCACATAAATCACCAAGGTGAGAAACAACCAGGATAATTTGAAGCGCCGACGTACAGCAGCACCTGCCGTGTTGAGCAAGCAGAATAAAAACGCGAGGAACACGACAAAACCTACAAAACCAACTTGGATGATAATATCATAATAGCCGTTATGCGAATGGTTGAGGCGCGCAACAAAACCCGGTGCAAGCCGTGCCACAGGGCCGCTATCACCCGTTGACCAGAACGAGCCAAAACCATAACCAAGTAGTGGCCTCTGGTTGATCATATCACCAGAAAAGGCCCAAATATCAGTTCGACTGGTCAGTGTCGGGTCGCCAAAAATTGCTTGCGCGAGCGAGCTAAAATTCCAAATAAAGGCCGCCTCACCGAAGAAGTAAGCAAACAACAAAAATCCAATTGCAACAAACACCACAAGGCCAGACCAAAGGCGTAATTGATGGGCTAAAATAGCAACGCCTAGTCCTGCCGCAGGCGCTAAGAAAGCCAAACCAAGCGATGTTTTCGATTGGCTTGCGACCAATAAAACCAAGGCCACCAACCAAACACCACCTCCCGCTAAACGCCACAAGCCACGTCCAAAAACAACCTTGTAAAGCCCGAGTAAGGACGATGTAACAGCCACAAGACCAAGATAGTTCTTTTGTGGGTAGATCCCTTCATGGCCAAGAGGACCAGCTGGTTTAATTGCGACAGCCGCAAGGTTTAAAACAACCAATACGCCAGCAAACAAAAACAGAATATCGAAAATACGCATCGGCCTTGGAGCACCTAAACAGGCCAACATAATTGAACCGACAATGAAACATTGAACAACCAAACGGCGCAGGCCAATACCTGCATAGTCAGACCATAACAAAGAGACTGCAAAGGCAATGAGCACAGCAAGTAAGCTCAAAATTGCAGGATCACGAAAGGGAATGGTTATTCGCTTACCCTGCAAGAAAAAAAGGCCAAGACTTAAAATGAAAACAAGTGGCAAATAAACACGGTTCAAAAGCGCATTGCTTGATGCTTCCGGTGACGATGCAATAATGTTCTCGATAAGATTGCCTTCGACACTGCGCCCATACAAAAGCGGCCAGATCAAAAACGTATAAGCAAGCACTAAAAAAGGAATAGCCGCGAGCAAATGCCCAGCAAGCGTTTGGATGTCTATTCGCTTAGTATCGTGTTCAACAACGGCCATGCCGGTTTCTATCCAAAATCTCTTCACTTTGTTAGCACTCAACAAAATGAACACCAAAGAAACGCAAGGTGAAGAATCACGAACAACACACCTTCACCCCATCAATAATGCAGCCATCTTAAAATTACATTATTATTTCTAAACGATGCGGAGACTAGCATGAGAAACAATGTTCAATTTGCATATTAATATTGAATCTATTTCATGCGTTAGAGCCACTGTTTGCCCCTTCATTTTTACGCTACTATCCGTTCAACAGGCAATGACGAGCTAGAAACAACGCAAGAAGATTCTTTTGATGAACGAATGGGCTAACCCTATTTCACAATTTCCGCTTGCCATAACCAGCCAAACTTTTTTTGGCATGCGCTTTGATACAATTAATCAGACGGAAACTTTAGATCTATTGGCTACCCGAGATGCTGACGCACAGTTTGGCTATGTGGTAACACCCAATGTGCAACATGTTGTTGATGCTCACCGCAATATTGCGCGCAAACAGCTTTTTGAAGACTCACTGCTTTGCATTTGCGACAGTCAACCTGTTCGCGCACTCGCTTACTTTCTTGGCAACGCCCCTTCGCTGGTAACTGGGGCAGACTTAACAGTCGCCCTGTTTGAAAATGTTATCCAAGATGGCGATACAATCAGCACAATTTGCGCGTCAGAAGAACTCGCAAGATCATTGCAACAAAAATACCCCAACCTTGACTGGCATGTTCATATTCCACCAGCCGATACAGATGTCGACACACCAGCCTTTGATGAATGCGTGGAATTTTTGACGAATACGCCAGCTCGCTTCTCATTCGTTTGCATTGGCGCACCAAAGTCTGAAGAGATCTGCCACGCAGCATTTGAATTAAGGACGTCAACAGGCACTGCAATCTGCACAGGTGCAGCATTGGAATTTTTGGTGGGACTTAAAAAACGCGCACCCCTTATTTTTCAAACACTTGGCATTGAATGGGTGTATCGCATCATCAGCGAACCTGGACGTTTGTGGCGTCGTTATGCGTCTGCTGGTCCAACTTTATTGAAGCTGTTCTTCAAAGACTTGAAGATGAAATGGTTTCCATTGAAACACAGTCATTGATCAGCGAATGGGTTGTGTATGATTGCGCCATTGAAAATTCTACATTTATCGGGTGATTATCCAGACCCCGTGCGAAAGCCGACAACGCAGGCGATAAAGCAAACAGTTTCGCATTTGAAAAAATTCGATCATGTGGTGATTTCCATGGACCGAAAATCCAACCCCTTTAAATGCTATTGGGTTGATTGCGGAAAAATCGACAACGCCCAAGTATTTGCCTTTGGTCAATGGGGATTGAAATTTGGCATCGGTCTGTTTCTGTCTTTTTTCATCGTCGCATTTTCAATTCACCGAAGAATGAAAAAGCTCGGATATAAACCCGACCTAATCCATGCCCACCGCATGACCTTTGACGGCATCGCCGCCTACTTGCTTTCCAAATGGTGGGGTGTTCCCTATGTCCTGTCAGTTCGAGCAGAGGTTGAAAGCAAAGTGTTCCGCTTCAAACCTCATTATCGTTGGCTGATGCGTAAGATCACTAAACAGGCTGGAGCAATCTATTATATCTCCTTGTTTTATCGCGATAAAGTTGAAAGCTATGCGGGCGCTGACCCAGCAAAAGGTCGCGCTTTTCCAAATATCGTGACAAACGCAAAACAAAACATTGCCCCGCAAGCCGCAACGCGCGGTTTTGTTTCGATCTTTAATTTTGCAATCTATAAGAAGAAAGGCTTGTTAGGGTTGCTCCCCGCTTTTCTAGAAGCATCACAACAAAACCCAGACATGACCCTCGACCTCATCGGCCAAGGCAGTGCTAACGACATACAACAGTTAGAAAAATTGATTGTAGAGCATGGCTTAGCAGGCAAAGTGACCATCGTTGGAAAAGTCGGTCACGCTGACCTAATCGAGCGCCTACCAACCTACCGCGCCATGGTCTTGCCAAGCCATAATGAAACCTTTGGCATGGTCTATACAGAAGCCTTGTTTGCCGGTGTGCCAATCCTCTACAGCAAGCAAAGCGGGATAGATGGTTACCTCGATGGAATAGATGCAAGCATCGGCGTTGATCCGAATAACCAAACTGAAATTTCCAACGCACTGCAAACTCTGTGGACTTCCAGCGAAGCCTTGCGCTCATCCATTAAGGCCCAAAGCTCAAAAATTTTTGACCGCCTTGATCCACAGTGTCATATCGCCCTTTATGAAGCTGACGTCTTGTCCCTTACGACAAAGCAAAGGGCCGCCATATGACACTGTTCGAATGTGGCCCTTGGACCGTCACCACCACCCACGACGCCTATACGCTTGAAGACGAATGGCGCGCACTGGAAAAACAGTCAGACACATTTGTCACTGGTTTTCAGCGCTTTGATTGGGTCGTCCCGCTCTATAAACATCGTTATCAAGATGACGACACGACGCCCCTTATTGTTTGTTTTCGAAACAAGCAAAACCACAAGCTGGAAATGCTGTGGCCCCTAGCCTTAGAAAAGCGATCTATCCTCGGGGGGCTTTCAATACTTAGTCTGCGGTTTGCTGATCGTCGTTTGTGTGACTATTGCATTCCAATCATCGCCAAAGACGCATCTAAAAATGTTTCCGCATCCTTGATCTTGGATGCTCTCAAACAAGCCGCGCCAAAAGCCGACCTCATTCAGTTTGACAAATGGATTGGCACAGAAGCAGACCTTTTTTCTCTGTTAAACGCTTCCAAATTCTGCTTTCCCTATCATGTCCACGCTTATCGGTTGCCGCTTAGTCTTGAACAAAGCGAAATCGCCAGCACTCACTTTTTAGGCAATCATCGAGGCAAATCAAGACGATTGAGCAGGGTTGGCCCGATTGAAATTATCCGCGAAGAAGCCGGGAATATTTCGCCAACACACCTGAATGCGTTGTTTGAATTACGGCGCGAACGGTTTGCAAAACTGGGCCGAGACGATGCGTTTAACGATGAACAAATCTGCCGATTTTACGAAGACGTTGCACTGGGAAAAACGGCCCGCGCTATCGCCAGACTTATCGTTTTGAAAGTGGGTGATGATATTGCAAGCATTGCTTTTGGCACCATCGCAGAGAATAATTTTTGTGGCCTTGCAAGCGCCATGAACGGCGATAAGTTCTACAAGTTTTCTCCTGCCATGTTGCTATATCTTGATGACATCGAAAAATGCCGCAACGCAGGTCTTGAATATTTCGACTTCACTCTTGGTAATGAAGGCTACAAATTTCACTTCAAAGTGGAGAAGCGCAGCTTGAGTGAAATCCATTATCCCGTCACTTGGCGCGGGCATGTCAGTTACAAATTGCGCAAACTGAAACACTTAGTACGCAAGAACCCGCGCTTCTTGGCCATCATTAAAAAGATCCGCGGTAAGTAAATGTTGATCATTTTACATTAACCATAAACCTGAATCTGGATAGCGAGTTAAGCAGTGTTCCGTAAAAGAAAAAAAGAGCCTATTGAAGAATGGCGCCGATTACTAAGATCGGCTGATTCTTATGCGCGCCGAAATAACTCTGCTGCTAGAGAAATACGCCATGAGCCAAAGCGCGAAACTCGCCGACAACCAGCCCCCAACCATGACTTGCCAGCGAACGCTTTAGCAAGTGATATTGCCAGTACAACCTCAGCTATTTGGCAAAACAAATCTTATGTCATCATAACGACGTTGGTCTTCACCGTACTTGCCACATTGGCAGCTTTCTTGTTGCCGCAATCCTTTGAAGCAACAAACCAAATCTTTATCGACCCACGCAGCAAAGCGCTCATTGAAGAAGAGATTGTGCCGACAGGGCTTGGCCGTTCCAGTATTGGTGGTGACTTACTGTTACTTGATTCACAAATCGCGATTATCCAATCTGATCGTGTTTTGCGCGAAACATTGAAAAAAGAAATTGATGCTGGTCGCTTGGATGCTGGTGTTGATGGCAAACCTGACTTCTTGATGGTCGACAAACTACGCAAATCATTGGAAGTAGCGCGCTCTGGCAATTCTTACGTTGTTGGCATCACTGTACGCGACCCAAGCCCAACGGGAGCGGCCCGTTTGGCAAACAGCATCGTTGCAACTTACATCGCCCAGCAATCTGACAACCGTACCGATGTAACCCGTGAAACCACCGCCGCACTAAATGCGCGCGTTGAAAATTTACGAGAAGGCGTGAGACGTGCCGAAGCACGGATTGAAACCTATCGCTCTGAAAACAACCTCATTGAAATTGCTGGCACAGGGTCAGCAGGTACGGGAACAGATATAGCCGGTTCGCCAGATCGCTTACTCAATGACGAACAATTGCGCAATCTCAATACCCGTCTTGTTGATGCAAAAGCTGATATGTTGGACGCGGAAGCAAATTATGAGGCCTTGCGCCGTGCATCGGCTACAAACAATTTAACAGGCGCGACGGCAGAAGCCCTTGCCTCTCCCGTTCTTGGTAATTTGCGAAGCCAACTGTCTATTTCACGGAGCGCCCTTGCCAATGCGGAGGGAAGCCTTGGCCCGCGTCACCCTCGTCTCGGCGCCCTTCGTACAGAAGTTGCAAGCATTGAGCGGTCGATCAGCAATGAAATAAGCCGCTTTTTCGAAGCCGCAAAATCACGCCGTGACGTTGCCCGCAAAAACCTGAAGTCGCTTGAAAGCCTACTTGCCGAGCTTACCCAATCATCATTGATCGATAGCAAAGCTTTAGTCCGTTTGCGTGAGCTTGAACGAGAAGCCGCTTCACAGCGCGAAGTATTCCAAGCGCTACAATTGAAAGCCAAACAATCTGGCGAGCAAGAGACACTTTCAAACGATAGCACCCGTGTCATATCCCAAGCTGTTCCGCCAGTGCTTGCAGCCTTCCCTCATAAGAAGCTATTTGTCGCAGGCGGTATGTTTGTCGGCCTAACCCTTGGCATTTTACTGGCTTGGTTGATTGCAATTTTCTCTGCGTCAAAAGCCCAAGAGTTCACCCACAATCAAAATAAGCGCGAAGCAGCACCACGCCCACAGCAAAGCCAATGGTCGTAGTTGATCGCCGAATTAATAAATGAGTTGAATGTGGTGCCCCCTGCCAGACTTGAACTGGCAAGCCCGAAGGCTACGGATTTTAAGTCCGCTGTGTTTACCAATTTCACCAAGGGGGCAAACCATTTATAGGGGCATGGTTTAGCAGCACAAATTTAAAGCGCAAGCGAAAAGTCAAAGTCATTTCAAGCGTTAGGCATTTGCACCCATTTTTATTTACACCCCATAAACCATGTCATTTTACGGATTATCATCGTTTTTCGATTAAGTTAACCTACTAATCCTATGGGTAACGGGTTGCATGGAACAAAAATCTTTTATCGAGAAGGCCCTGAGGCCTACATCGCAGCAAACTTCGTTTGATGCATCAATGGGCATGCGTGGCTGGGCAGCGACGGCTGTGTTTTTCGCACATTTTCATGATCAGGCGGAGAAATATCTTGCACCTGAAACATGGACGGCAAAATTCGCGGTCTACTTCGAACCGCTCGCCCATGTGGCCGTCAATTTGTTCTTTATCATCTCAGCGTTTTTGCTTTATGGCGCACTCATGCGCGGTAAGACGCCGATTTTGCCTTTCATCTACCGCAGAATGCGCCGTATTTATCCAGCGTTTCTTGCCGTTTTAGCAATTTACATCGTCATATCTTATGCCGTGCCATCGCAGAGTAAACTGCCAGATGGGGTGTGGAACCAGCTCGGGTATTTAACGGCAAACCTTGCTCTATTGCCGGGTGTCTTTCCAATAGAACCGATGATGACAGTGGCATGGACATTGTCTTATGAACTCGCCTTCTACATCTTCCTGCCGATTTTCTTCACGGTAACGGCAATTTGGAACCGATCGCTTGGCATGCGTGTTGGCATGCTTGTTGGCTTGTTTGCCTTTATTCATATTTTCGCAGGTCACCACCACATCGCAGCGATGTTTGTGGTCGGCATGTTGATTTGGGAATTTTGGAATATCACTAAAGATAAGTCATTGCCAAAGGGATGCGGCACACTGGCGTTGCTTGCATGGTTTGGCTTTACGTGGGTCTATCTGTTCAGCGTTTCAGGCGACTTGGGCTTTGACCTACCAGCAATCGTAAATCAGGCACTTTTGATTCTCGCATTTGCGCCGATCATTTATTGCACCATGATGCCAAACAATAGCGCAACCACCAT
>JBDVXS010000031.1:0-11959 GCA_039964305.1 Hyphomicrobiales bacterium | reverse complement strand
GGTGCAATTAGTAAACCTTTTTCTTCTTTGGAGCGTAAGGGTTATTTCCTTCACGCATAATCATGCGAAGGGGCACACCCGGTATCTCAAAATCCTCACGGATCGCGTTTAACAAATAGCGCTTGTAAGATTCAGGCACGGCATCTGCACGGGTACAAAACACCACGAAGGTCGGCGGGCGTGTTTTTGCTTGTGTAATATAACGAAGCTTAACCCGACGCCCAGCAACGGCGGGAGGTGGGTGATATTGGGTGATATTGTCAAACCAACGATTAAGCCGTGATGTTGAAAGCCGTGTGTTCCAAACCTCATGGGTCTCGGTTACCGCCTTCAACAGCTTCTCGAGATTATAACCTGTTTGCCCAGACATCGGCACCATTGGCACGCCACGCACTTGTGGTAGCAGACGTTCGCATTTTTCACGCAAGTCCAGCATGGTCTGATGACGGTCTTCGATAAGGTCCCATTTATTGAGCGCAATGACCAAGGAACGGCCTTCGCGGATGACCAATGCGGCAATCTGCAAATCTTGCTTTTCAAACGGCATTGTGGCGTCAAGCGTGACAACCACAACCTCGGCAAAACGAATAGCGCGAAGGCCATCTGCAACAGAGAGCTTTTCAAGCTTCGCGTTCACTTTGGCTTTTTTGCGAATACCAGCCGTATCAAACAGCTTAAGGCGGCGGCCTTCCCATTCCCAATCAATTGAGATGGAATCACGGGTGATCCCAGCCTCTGGACCTGTTAGCAGTCTATCTTCGCCAAGCAACGTATTGATGAGCGTTGATTTGCCTGCATTAGGACGACCAACGACAGCGATTTTCATCGGCTTTTCGCGGTCATAAGCGATAGTCTCGTCAAACTCGCCAAGCTCATCATCCTGCCAATCAGAATTAGCAGCAAGTTCGGCAGCTTCTTCAACTTCAGCGACATCAACGAACGGGCGCAAAGCATCATAAAGAGAGCCTAGCCCTTCGCCATGTTCTGCGGAGATGGCAACAGGGTCACCAAGGCCGAGCGAAAAGGCTTCATAAGCCCCCATCTCCCCACGGCCTTCTGATTTATTGGCTAGCAAAATAACAGGCTTTGATGATTTACGCAGCAGTGAGCCAAAATGCTCATCCATAGGGGTCACCCCTGCCCGCACATCCATCATAAACAGGCAAACATCGGCGTCACTTATTGCCGCTTCCGTTTGCTGGCGCATACGGGCTTCAAGGCTGTCATCGGTTGCGTCTTCCAGACCAGCAGTATCAATGATGGTGAAGGCCAAATCACCCAGCTTGCCATCCCCTTCACGGCGATCGCGCGTAACACCTGGTGTGTCATCCACAAGCGCAAGCTTGCGGCCAACCAACCTGTTAAACAGAGTGGACTTACCAACATTGGGACGACCGACAATTGCGACGGTAAACGACATAAACGGACCTACTTAAAACCAGAGAGGCTCCGCACATAGAAGATGGCGCGTGTCAAAGTCGGTAAACTCTGCCATTAGCCGCTACGATATAAAGCCTGCCACTTGCCACGATCGGCGCTGAATTAAGAGGCGCTTTAATATTGCGCAACAAAATCAGCTTACCGTCATCGGCATTGAATGACGCGACATAGCCTGTATTGCTAGCAAGATGCAAGCGCCCACCTGCCAATATTGGCCTACTCCAACGTGCTGCCGTGTTATTAGCCTTAATCGCGGGCAGTTTAGACAGCCAATTGAGTTTGCCATCAGCTCTTTTAAAAGCGCGTAAGACGTTATCTCGACCGGTTGAGAATATTGTATCACCTGAAACGATGACCTGCCCTTCAATGCCATTTTTTTGTTTCCATAACATTTTGGGGCTGTTTGTTGTGTAGCGATGGATCCCACCTTTACCAGAAACGATCAGGTCATCGCTTGTCGTAACAAGCTGGCTTGCGGTCTGTGGATTTGGAAGCGTGTTCTTAGTCCTTTGTTCTCCAGTCTTCGCATTCAAGCGAACGAATTCGTTCTTGTCGTTCAACAATTGAATACCACCACTGGATACAGCCAAAGCTTTGATGGGGTGGTTAGATTTATAACTCCAGCCCGCTTCCGCTTTAGCTTTCGACAGGGTGAACAGCTGATTGCCACCAATTTGAAGCAGCAAATTATCGGCCAGCGGGCGCAAAGCGCCTTTAACGGGTCCACTTACTTTCTTCTGCCAACGTACGGTGCCGCTTTTTGCTGAGATTGCGATCACATGGCCCTTATCTGTTGCGGCATAAAGCTCGTTCTTATCTGCAAACAGTGTCACGATGGATTGATCGGCTTTGCCATTCGACAATCGAACCGTCCAAAGCGATGCCCCATTGCTGGCAGCAACTGCATGAACAGCGCCTTTGTTGTCGCCATAAAACAACCGCCCTGCACTCAAAACCAAAGACGTTGTAACCTGGCCTGCGTTCTTTTCGGGCTTTGATTGCCAAGACGTGCCGCCGCCTAACAACAAATGATCGATGTTGTTGCCGCTGAAACCAAACGTACTCGGAAATTCACGATTGAGCGCAGGCAAACCGTAGCTTGCCTTTGTGACAAATTGATAGCTGAGGGGTTTGGGCTGTTCTGCCTGAGGTTTTAAGTCAGCAACGGCGATTGGCTTTGTTTCACTCGACACCGATTTGGCATCTAGCAAACTCGCATTTTTCGATTCTAAATCGGGACCAAGTGCCGCGATATCGGGCGCCGCACTGTCAGCAACACACCCTGCGAGCATAAGACAAGCCATCCCCGACCCTAGCGCTTTTACACACCATGAACGGCTGACGCCAACCGAACCCATGTGAGCCTTCGGCATATCGTTTTCCTTCCAACGGCCACCGTGGAGGAACGCGCCCAGTAAATTTTACAGGAACAGGATACTATGAATCGGATGTAGAGGGAAGCTTGCCACCGCGTGAAATGATCAGATCCTCAATAATCTGTATACGCGCGCGCATGCCTTGCGGTAGTTCGTTGTTCGACTTCAACTCTTGAACCCACTTTGCAGCTTCGTCTAGGTCGCCTGCTTTCCACGCGGACAAAGCCCGCGCTTCACGGGCGAAATTCCGCCAAGCATTATCATCGTCAAGCAAGCCTTCTGTGCGAGCCGTAATCTGGTCATAGCTTTCAAGGTCTACAGCCGCCATTGCCGCCTGCACCTTGGCATAGTCTTGAAGATCGCCTGACAAAGCACTGTTTTTTGAAAGTGCATCAAGTGCGTCAATGCCCTCTTGGGACTTTCCATCAGCAATTAAGGTCGTTGCCGAGCGAAGGCCTGCAAGGATTGGGTATCCGCCCCATCCATCTTGAGCCAATTGGTCAAAGATTTTGCGCGCACCAGCACGGTCGCCGTCATTTGCAAGATCAAGTGCTTGCAAATACTGATCGCCAGCAGCCCCCGCCTTTTGTTCTTGCCAATGTAGATAATATCGATAGCCAGCCGTTGCAGCAATTAACAAAACGGCCACGCCAATAGCGATCTTGCCGTATTTCTTCCATGCGGCTTTCATTCGGTCGTTGCGAAGCTCTTCATCTACTTCACGAAAAAAATCTGACATTCTGCAACCAGTTATACGAGTTTATAAGGTTCGCGGACATTATGCGCCGCAATCGAAAAATGCAACAAAAGCTGTCCCTAATCAGCCGTCTTTCTTGGGCTTTTTCATGGCATAGGTGTGCTCAGTCGCCGGAAAGGACTGATCTCGCACCGCATCGGCATAAGATGTGACGCTCTCTTCGATGTGGTCTTTGAGAGAACCAAACTTTTTCACAAACTTTGGCACCCAATCTGAAAGGCCTAGCATGTCTTCTAGAACGAGGATTTGCCCATCACAGCTAGCCGATGCGCCAATACCAACAGTTGGGATTGGAACAATCTCCGTGAGCTTATCAGCCAATGGCGCTGCAACGCCTTCAATCACCACTGAAAACGCACCAGCATCACTGACGGCGCGCGCATCTTCTTCGATGATTGCCCATTCGTCTTTGCTTTTTCCCTGAACCTTAAAGCCGCCCATTGTGTTGACGCTTTGCGGTGTGAGGCCGATGTGAGCCATGACGGGAATGCCCCTACTCGTGAGGAAATCAATGGTCGGTGCCATTAAAGAACCGCCTTCAAGCTTGATCGCCCCGCAGCCTGTTTCTTTCATGATCCGCGCTGCATTTCGAAATGCTATTTCTGGGCTTTCTTCGTAAGAGCCAAAGGGCATATCAACCACGATTAAAGCCTGCTTAGACCCGCGCATAACCGCGTGGCCCTGCAAAATCATCATATCAACAGTAACAGGGATGGTTGTCTCTAGCCCATGCATCACCATGCCAAGGCTATCACCGACGAGGATAAAATCCACGTGGGGGTCAATAATACCAGCTGTGTGAGCGTGGTAGGCTGTTAGCGAAACAATCTTGCGCTCACCCTTCATTTTAAGAATATCAAGCGCCGTTTTGCGACGAACCGTTTCTGTTTGCGAAGACATGGTTCAAAGCCTCATTGTTAAAAACTGTCGTTGATCAAGGGTCATACACAAGTTTTGAGAAATGTGCGAGCATTGCCACCATTGTTGTATGAATTGATGGCAACGGAAGAGGAAGTGGGCCATGTCAGTTGATCATGATCGCGCTATGAAGCGGCTTGAGGCGCGTAAGCTTGAATTGGCGGAGCTGCAAGCCATGTCAGAAGAAGCACGGTCTGCCGTGGAACTTGATCAACAATCTGTTGGCCGCTTATCACGGATGGACGCATTGCAAGGCCAAGCGATGGCGCAAGAACAACAACGCAGAAGACAGCTGGATCTGGTTCGAATTGAAGCCGCCTTTCGCCGTCTAGAAGATGACGAATATGGCTATTGTCTTGAATGTGGAAATGAAGTTGCGGACAGGCGGTTGGAAATTGACCCCATGGCAACGCTGTGCATTACCTGTGCTGGGTTAAGCGAGCGCTCATGACTTTTCAGCGCTGGTCTCTTCTTCAAGAATGTATTTTTTCATGATGTCAGCCATTTGTTGTGGCTCTAAGATCGGCGGCACCAAGGTTTTCACTTTGCCATCTGGACCCAGCAAGTAGATGAAGCTTCCGTGGTTATAGATTGGGTTATCGTCGATATCTGTTCCGACAAACTCAATCCGCACCTGAAACTTTTTACGGACATCAGCCAATTGGCCTTCAGAACCTGTCATGCCGATGAGTGCTGGATGATATTCAGCCAATTTCTTACGCATAAAGTCTGGCGTATCATTTTCAGGGTCGACCGTAATCATCAATGGCACAAGGCCAGCCTTGCCCTTGTCACCCAGCAAATCAATGACATCAGCCATTAGTGGCAAAGCTGCAGAGCAAATGGCGAGGCAATTGGCATAGCCAAAGAACACCATCACATGCTTGCCAGCATAATCTTCCAATTGTTTTGGCTCACCAAAATGGTCGATCAAATCGAACGAACCGCCAAGATTGGTTCCAAACAAAGCTGCCTGAAGGTCATCAGATGAAAGAGCAGCATTAGGTAAGCCAGCCGTCTTTGTTGACGTTTGCAGGTTACTTGCCGTGTTAGATTGTTTTGACTTGGACGCATCGAGCGCGGGCGCATTGCTTACGGGAGCAGACGCTACCTTCACACCACTATCTTGTGGCACACCACCATCTTGTGGCGCAAAAAAGAAGGCCGCCGCACTAAAACTAAGTGCGGCAAGCCCTGTTATGTATAGACCAGCAAAAAGCGGTTTCATTACGTAATCAACTAGTAGTTTTCAGCAATGAATTTCTTATCAACATCAGCACCAAGGCCAAGCCAACCGTCTTTTTCTAGCTGCGCCTTAACCCGTGGGTCGCGACGGAACCATGGACCTTTGCCACCAGCGTCAGGATATTTCTTTTTCCATGTTTTAGTGTGCAAATTAGCCTTCGCCCACTCACCGCCTTCAACTTTGATGAGCTGAATTTGATAAAGTTGCTCAGGAATACCTGCACCAACAAGAAGTCCGTCCACTTCGACGTTCTTACCGCAATACGGAAGAAGATCCTCGATTGTACCGTTAAACGATGTTTGTCCGTTTTTCATTGGTGGAATGAGCTTGCCATCTGTGGTCAAAATACCAAGTTGGTAAGCACCAGCGCCGCATTCATCAGCGCAGTTGCCTGTCACTTCACAACGAATATCAACAACTTTACCAGAGAAAATCGCTTTCTTTTCCTCAACAAGGTTCCAGTTTTTCGCCTTACTGTTGGGATCATCAGCCATTGCAGCAAATGGGAAAGAAGCAGCACACAAAGCTATAATTAGTTTTTTCATGGTGTTAGCCTCCTCGTGCAGATTTTGGAATTGAAAACGCAGGAATTACGCCAAAATCTTCATGGTTGAGATTTGTGATGCCTTCGTTTGACACAACTTTTTCAACGACAAGATATTTAAATCCATCACGCTCATAAAGCATCGCGTCAGCAGTAATGCGATCAGATTGGATATCAAGGAGTGTCTCGTTACCATCAGCGGTACCAGAACCTTCAACCTCAAGAACCAAGTAGACTTCGCCTTCATCAGTCAACAGACCAACAGGAATACCACCAGCAGCACACCAAACAGCGCAGGTATGGTGAGCAGAACCCACAACGGCTTCTTGGCCGCCCATAACGCCAGAATAATAACACCAAGTGTCCATAATCTCGCCAGTTACTTGAACACGTTGCGGTTCAGTCGCAGCGAAAACAGATACCGAGCTTGCGGCAACGATACATGCAGCCAAAGTCGATTTTAAAATATTCATTCCTACCTCCAGAGTCGTAGACGCGCAGAAGATAACAAATCAGGCAAGTGGTCAACCGTAAAACGCTAACACTATCGTGATTATCAACCGGACATGAGGTAACCCACAAGACTTTGACCTGTGCCCCTTCATTCCCGCGCTCACCCTTAATTAGGTCACGACTTAACCATCGAAACTATTCTGCCGCTTCTTTTACCGACTTAGATTTCAAAGTGGTTGGATTATCCAGACGGTCAATCAAGTCAGCATTTTTTGCGTAATATTCTGCCATTGCTTTTTCTTTGATCGGACCAAACCCGCGCACATCTTTTGGCAAGGCAGCGATTTCAATGCCCAACGCTTCCGTTTTCCGCGAAACATGCCTTAGAACGTGGCGGACCGTCTTTTCATAGTCCTTGATCAATTGCCGCTCTGCTTTGCGCTCGGCTGTATATCCAAAAATATCCATCGGTGAGCCTCGCAAGAATTTGAATTTCTTGATCAAACGGAACATCCCCATCATGGACGGGCCATAGTCCTTTTTCTTCGGGCGACCCGTTGCTGGATCAATCTTAGAAAAGATCGGCGGCGCTAGATGGAATTTTAAACGTCCACCTTTTTCGAATGTCTGAGCAATCTCGGCTTCAAATTCTGGCGTTGTGTATAGCCGTGCCACTTCATATTCATCTTTGTAGGAAAGCAGCTTCGCGTAATTTTTTGCAATCTCCACGGTGATTGTGTCACTCACGCCCGCGTTAAGCGTTCCATCCTGACATTTAGCAATGAACGCACGATAGCGTTTTGCCAGCGCACTATTTTGATAGGCGGCGAGATGTCTTGCGCGGTGTTCAACAATATCATCAAGCGATTGTGGAATGACCACATGCTCAGGCAAGGCATCACCTAACATCGTTTGCAAACGCTCAGGATCATGGGCGAGCAAACGGCCCCAATTGAAGGCACGTAGGTTAAACGATACGGCAACACCGTTGAGTTCAATGGCCCGTTCAATCGCTTCACGGGTTACAGGCAATTGGCCTTTTTGATAGGCAAAGCCAACCATCATAATGTTGGTTGCAATGGTATCACCACAGGCTGCTTCTGCAATTTCTGTAAAATTGTGGGTGTTGAGGTCATCGCCAATTGCTTCTTTAATCTTACCCATCACGGCATATTCACGGAAATCAAAGTCACGATCGTGCAAGAATTCCATAGTTGGCGTTAGATGGGAATTTACAACACCAGACGTGTGGTCACTCTCACAAAGAACGACCCCTTCGACAGTGCCTGCAACAACATTGTCAGCCGCGATAAGCAAATCAGCTGAACCCGTTGTAAGGCGGGCTGCAGCAATCTGGTCGGGAGTTTCAGCAAGCCTTACATGGCTGATCACCGCCCCACCCTTTTGCGCGAGGCCTGCCATATCAAGAACATTAGCAGCCTTACCATCGAGGTGCGCCGCCATGCCAATGATTGCGCCAACGGTTAAAACACCCGTACCGCCAACACCTGTTACGGCGATATTGTAAGGCTTGTTCAATGCTGGTGATTTTTGTGCGTCTGGCAAAAACGAGAAATCGACATCTTGCAGGCCGTCGCTCTTCTTCAAGTCAACGCCCTCAATCGTTACGAAAGATGGGCAAAAGCCTTTTAGGCACGAGAAGTCTTTGTTGCATGAAGATTGATTGATCTTGCGCTTACGGCCAAGTGGTGTTTCCAGCGGTTCAATTGAAACGCAGTTTGATTGGACGGAACAATCGCCACAGCCTTCACACACAGCGGCATTGATCAAGACACGCTTAGATGGGTCTTCCATCAAACCACGCTTACGACGACGGCGTTTTTCTGCGGCACAGGTCTGGTCATAAACAATGGCCGTACAACCTTCGATGTCTCGCAAATCTTTCATCGCCGCATCCAGCGTATCACGGTGACCTAGAATGACACCCGGCGCTAACGATGACTGCGGGTAGCGCTCAGGTTCATCTGAGATTAGATAAACCTTTTTGACACCTTCATGATGCAACTGATGGGTAATTTGCGGAGGCGTTAAGCTGCCGTCCACCGATTGTCCGCCTGTCATGGCGACAGCATCATTGTAGAGAATTTTGTAGGTGATATTCGCGCCACTGGAGACGGCTTGTCTGATGGCTAAAGAGCCAGAATGGAAGTAAGTACCGTCACCCAAATTGGCGAACATGTGCTTTTCACTCGTGTAAGGTGCTGCACCCGTCCACGCGACCCCTTCACCGCCCATATGGCTGAAGGTTTCCGTCTCGCGGTCCATCCACAAGGCCATGAAGTGACAACCAATGCCACCAAGGGCACGGCTACCATCTGGTACTTTTGTTGATGTATTGTGAGGGCAACCAGAACAGAAGTAAGGGGTGCGGACTGTTGCTGCTTCGTGTTTCTCGCGCATGTCTGAACGGCGAGCAAACCAATCAAGTTTTCTTTGCAGATGATCTTTAAGACCACTATCCATTTGCACCTTCATCAAAACATCACAAATGGCGCGGGCAATCATGCCAGTGGTTAGCTCTTTGCCTAAAGGCAGCGTAGACTTGTCTTCTTCATTAAACTTACCAATCACCTTCGGGCGCTTGTTCGGTAGCCAATTATAGAGTTGTTGCTTGATCTGGTTTTCAATAATTTCGCGACGCTCTTCGACCACAAGAATGGTCTCCAACCCTTCCGCAAATTCACGCACGCCGTATGGCTCCAACGGCCAAGGCATCGCAACCTTATAAACACGCAGGCCAAGACGATCAGCGGTCACATCATCAATTTCAAGCTCCCGCAGCGCTTGGCGCACGTCTTCATAGGATTTGCCAGAAGAAATAATGCCAATGCGCGGACGCTTGGTATCGATGACAATACGGTCAAGTTTGTTAGCGCGTGCCCAAGCAAGTGCTGCATAGGCTTTTTGCTCTTGCAGGCGTTGGTCCTGTGTCCAACGATCATCAGGCCAACGAATATTCAGGCCATCTTCAGGCATATCAAAATCAGTTGGTTCAACAAATTGACGTTGCTCGCCAGCAAGATCCACCACGCCTGTAGTTTCAATCGTATCGGCAATAACCTTCATGCCCGTCCAACAGCCAGAATAACGCGACATCGCAATGCCTGCTAATCCAAGTTCCAAGAATTCAGCGGCATGGCTTGGATAAAGCATCGGCATCACCGCGCTCATAAAGGCGTGGTCAGACTGATGCGGCAATGTGGACGATTTGGCTCCATGATCATCACCAGCCAAACACAACACGCCGCCATGCTTGCTGCTGCCAGCCGCATTTGCGTGTTTGAAAACGTCACCAGAACGATCGACACCCGGCCCTTTGCCATACCAAATCCCGAAGACGCCATCATATTCAGCCCCCGGAGACATATGAAGCTGTTGGCTTCCCCAAACGGCGGTTGCAGCGAGTTCTTCATTCACACCAGGTTGAAATTTTACATTGTGCTGATCGAGCCAGATTTTACTTTTTTGAAGTTGCTGGTCGTAATTTCCGAGGGGAGAACCGCGATAACCTGAGATGAACCCGCCGGTTTTTAAACCAGCAGCACGGTCGCGTTTGATTTGAGTCATCGGCAAGCGAATGAGCGCTTGTATCCCGCTCATAAAGACCTGACCACTTTCTGCGTTGTACTTATCTTCCAAAGTCACATGTGCATTCGGCAGCTCGTGCTTCATCACTTTCTCCCAGTGGCTGATGTATCTCACTATTTAGGTCAACAATACTGACCTTTTTTGAAAAATCAATCCGCAATCGAAAACTCTTACTATATTGTAATAACAAATATAGCCCTATAAGCCAGCGCGCCCAAGGGTTTCATGGCATTATGGTTGAGCCGTTCCATGAAATAAGATTGCCGGAATCGGGAAATTCGAGACCATTTAGGACCGACAACAATTGCTCAGCGGCTTTATCCCTATCAAATAACTTCCCCGGTTGAACATTGGCTTGAAAAGGTGCGGACAAGCCAGTTGCGACCGTGCCAGGGTGTAACCCAACGCAAATGGCATTCTTGTTTTTGCGGCCAAGTTCTATCGCGCTGCATTTGATATATTGATTGAGAGCGGCCTTGGAGGCGCGGTACGTGTACCAGCCACCCAGTTCATTATCTGATATGGAACCGACCTTAGCTGAGAGTGCGGCGAAGACCGATTTTTGATCGCCGTTTAATTTTGCCAAGAAATGTTTCGCAATCAACATTGGACCGAAAGCATTTACCCGAAATATTTTCTCGGCATCACCCACAGAAAATTGCCGCCACGTTTTCTCAGGCCCTGTATCATCATCATGCAAAAGACCCGTGGCAACGATTACTATGTCCAAGGGTGCTTTAATGGCATTGGCTGCGGCAATCACGCTGTCTTCGTCCAACATATCGGCTGAGAGCAAAACGGACTTATTTCCGATTTTGTCAGGCTTCGTGCGCCCCAGTTCAAAAATGACTTCAACTTTTGGGCTGGCCGTCAACGCTTTGACGATCGAGGATCCGATGCCACCATTTGAGCCAACAACGGCAACGTTTAGCTCTTCGCCAAAACTGGATAAATCTATCAAGTGAAATACCTTTCAAATTGCCTCCCCTAAATAAGTATGGAGTGTTCGACAGAAAGGTAAAGCTTAAAGCCTGTCTCTAATCGCATAATAAGTCATAGCAGCAGCCAGCAATGGCCAGCGCAGCAGCGAATTTCCAGGAAAACCCATCTTTGGTACTTTTTGGAAGAGATCGAAACGCTCACTGTCGCCAAGCACCACATCAGCCAGCATTTTACCGCCCATCGTTGCCATGCCTACACCGTGACCAGAATAGCCACTGGCGGCATACATTTGGGGGTTGAGGCGTTGGAATGCAGGCATACGCGGCACAGTGATCGCAAGCGTACCGCCCCACCCATAGTCAATCTTACGCGACATCATTTGCGGATAGACTTTAACCATCGGCTTTTTCACGAATGCTTTAATGTCTTTGGGGAACTTGTAGCCATAATTCTCACCACCGCCAAAAAGGAGGCGCTTAGGTTGATCAGGTGCATCGCGGACCATTCGGTAATAGTTCACGACAAACCGGCTATCAGCCACGGCATAATCGTTTTTAAGGACGCTGTCTGCGAAGTCATCATCTAGGGGTTCGCTGACGATGATGAAATTGTTGATCGGCATAACGCGATTACGGCATGGCGCAGTGGCCTTCCCGCCAAGATTGCCGAGATAG
>JBDVXS010000030.1:0-25947 GCA_039964305.1 Hyphomicrobiales bacterium | reverse complement strand
ATAATGAAGGAGGACGCTTTTTTGGCGTTAAGTGACAGCAGTTTCTTCTCAATACGCGCAAAGAAATTACGGCGATTGCAGATATTGGTAAGGTCATCGCGCGACGCTAAGCGCATCAGTTCGGTCTGAGCTGAAACTGTTCGTTCTGCAGCTCTAATGCGTGCGTTAAGCTCTTGCGGAAGGAATGGTTTGGTCAAGAAATCATCCGCCCCAGAGTCCAGTGCTTCCACCAAGGTGTCGACATCTGACGAGCTCGACATAACGATTGAGTAATTGGAGGAGCTATTGTCTGCACATGCATTCGCCGCCCAGCATAATTCCAGACCTGAAACGTTTGGAAGCTCAAGTGATGTCAGCAAAATTTCGAACTGGTGACCAGCAGTCAGGTATTCATAAACATCTTGGCCGTCTTGAAATGTTGTGACCGTGTTACCACGCTTTGTGACTTGTTTTGAAACCAAATCCAAGATTGACCGGCTGTTGTCAGCAATTACGACGTGCATACCATTCTCCCAACAATTTTATTCAGAAAAGAAATTTTTAATATCTCTATTTCAAAGAACTGTATCGGTGAGGCATGTAGAAAGAATTATTGGAAATTATAAGATTTTAGGATACCCATTAATGATTTTATTATTTAATTTATGTTATAAAAAACACTTACAAAATGATGTTTTTATCCCCACAGCTATTGTACGTTTATACAATGCAAAACAATTGGTTAGCCTAATTTCTGGTAAGTGGACAAATTGTTTTAAGGGCGCAGGTATGCTGCCGATATAAATCGGTTTCACCTGGGTTCCAGTTGGGCATTCCATTATACGACGATAGAACGCTAATTTTTGAGAAAAATGGTGCTGCCGGAGAGAATTGAACTCTCGGCCTCTCCCTTACCAAGGGAGTGCTCTACCCCTGAGCTACGGCAGCTAACATTAAGAACGGTTGAACGTTGGGTTTCGTTTGCCATAGGGTAGCGCTTGTTGCAAGTGGGTTGTTGGTAAAAACACAATGCTTGACTTTATTGCCGTTGGATTTGATACCAAGCCTTACAGTAAATTTGTTCAAGATCATGACTGAGACCAAACAAAAACGAGAAAAACGATTGGCTGCCGCCCTGCGTGAGAACTTAAAACGCCGGAAAGTGCAGACTCGTGGCGCGCCTGAGGGCGATGGAGATGTGGCAGATGCGAGAAAATTTCGCGAAAAGCCAATTCAGCCGCCAAAACAAGGTAAATAGTAACTTTCTCCGCGTAAATTAATCTCAATTGTAAGCGCGCCTTGATTCTGCCCTAAAAACTGGGCTAGCAGCTTGGCTGATGAATAATATGTCGACGGTTTTCCCAAATGAGCAGATGGAAAGCGTTGAGCAAGGGGTAGAAGAATATGGATAGCATTCGCGTAGTTGGTGGCAATGAGTTGAACGGGACAATCCCGATTTCAGGCGCGAAAAACGCAGCCTTGCCATTGATGATTGCAAGTCTGCTGACAGACGGCACGTTGACGCTCGATAATCTGCCGCGTCTTCGCGATGTGGAGCAGTTGATCCGCATTCTTGTCAATCATGGTGTGAACTATTCCATCGACGGTAAGCGTGCTGGTGCTGACATGTTGAAAGGTCAGCGTGTGCACTTCACCGCCAAGGACATTGTCGACACGACCGCCCCTTATAATATGGTCTCCAAGATGCGCGCGAGCTTTTGGGTCATCGGTCCTATTCTTGCGCGGATGCATGAAGCGAAAATCTCGCTCCCCGGTGGTTGCGCCATTGGTACGCGTCCGGTTGATTTCTTCATCGACGGTTTGAGAGCGCTTGGTGCTGATATCGACATTGAAAACGGCTATGTGCTGGCGTCAGCCAAAGGTGGCCTTGTTGGTAATCGTTATGAAATGCCAACTGTGTCTGTTGGTGCGACCCATACATTGTTAATGGCCGCGACCTTGGCCAAAGGCGAGACAGTGCTGGAAAATGCAGCCCGCGAGCCTGAGGTGAAAGACCTTGCCGATTGCCTCATTAAAATGGGTGCGAAAATTTCAGGTGCTGGTACATCGACCATTACCATTCAAGGCGTCAACGAACTTTACGGTGCGCACCACCAAGTGCTGCCAGATCGTATTGAAACAGGCACGTATGCCATGGCCGTGGCTATGGCAGGTGGTGATGTGATGCTTGAGGGCGCCCGTTCTGATTTGCTTCAAAATGCACTGGATGTTCTTGTTCAAACAGGGGCAGAGATTACGGAGACGAACAAAGGTATTCGCGTGCGCCGTAATGGCGGTGGCATTCAGCCTGTTGATGTGATGACTGATCCGTTCCCAGGTTTCCCAACCGATTTGCAAGCGCAATTTATGGCGTTGATGACGAAGGCGAACGGTACGTCGAAAATTACGGAGACGATTTTCGAAAACCGCTTCATGCACGTTCAAGAACTTGCCCGCTTCGGCGCCCAGATTTCGCTTGATGGGCAGGTAGCAACAGTTGAAGGCGTGGAAACGCTAACCGGTGCTGAAGTGATGGCAACCGACCTTCGGGCGTCTGTATCACTGGTGATCGCTGGCCTTGTGGCTGAGGGCGAAACCATGGTGAACCGCGTCTACCACCTTGATCGCGGTTTTGATCAATTGGAAGATAAATTGTCTGCCTGTGGTGCAAACATTGAACGGGTCTCTGGCGAGCACTAGCTGCTCTGCCTCACCTAGTCGGCTGTCCAGCCACCATCGACAAGCAGTGATGACCCTGTGACAAGCGCTGACATGTCGCTTGCAAGGTAGAGCACGGCACCCATAATATCTTCAACCTCGCCAACGCGTCCAAGTTTGATTTTGGATGTGAGCCAAGCAACGCGGTCTGGATCATCAAAGGTGGATTGTGTCATTGGTGTTCTAATAAAGGTTGGGCAAATGGTGTTGACCCTGATTTTGTGCTCGGCCAATTCTAGCGCCATTGCTTTATTCAAGCCTTCAACGCCGAACTTGGTTTGACAATATACGGTCCGATCCAAGCCGCCCACATGGGCCATTTGGCTGGAGGTATGAATGATCGAGCCACCTTTGCCTGCTGCAATCAATTTCTTGACCACGGCCTGCGCCACGAAGAAAGCAGCGCGAGAATTGACGTTTGAAATCATGTCATATTGTTCAGGCGTCACATCCACAAAGGGGGTAGGTTTGTTGGTGCCGGCATTGTTGAACAAGATGTCGAAGGGGGCTTGATCGTTGATAAACGCATTCACCGCATCAAGGTCGGTCACATCTAGAACCACACCGTCTACGCTATAGCCTGCTTCTCTCATTTCGTGGGCAGATGCGTTTACTTCGTCAGTGCTGCGGGCAGTAATCACAACATGGGCGCCCGCTTCAGCCAGCGCCACAGCACCACCAAGTCCAATGCCGCGCGAACCGCCCGTTACAAGGGCGCGTTTGCCATCAAGCCTGAAGGAGGGTGTTTTAGGTAAGGTCATTTTGCAGCTTCCCCATAAGGAACATTTTGGCCGCCATAACGGCGGAGGCGCACATTGGCTTGTTCCGCATGGCCAACAAACCCTTCCAACATGCAAAGCCTCGAACAATAAGCCCCCATCTCAGTGGCCGCTTCATCGGTAAGCACCTTTTGATAGGAGTGTGTTTTGAGAAATTTGCCAACCCAAAGCCCACCGGTGTAACGGCCTGCCTTTTTGGTCGGCAGCGTATGGTTGGTGCCGATGACCTTATCACCATTGGCAACATTGGTGCGTGGCCCGAGGAAGAGCGCACCGTAGCAGGTCATGTTTTCCAAAAACCAGTCATCACGGTCTGTCATTACTTGAACATGCTCAGAGGCAATATCGTCGGCAACTGCCAGCATTTCATCATACGTGTCGCAGACAATCACTTCGCCATAATCTTTCCAAGAAGCGCTGGCGGTTTCAGCGGTTGGAAGAATTTTCAACAAGCGTTCAATTTCATCCATCGTGTCGCGTGCGAGTTTCTCGCTATTGGTGACGAGCACAGCGGGTGAATTATAGCCGTGTTCTGCTTGACCCAGCAGGTCGGTGGCGCAGAGTTCTGCATCCACGGTTTCATCAGCAATCACCATAGTCTCGGTCGGGCCAGCGAAGAGGTCAATGCCAACACGGCCAAACAGCTGTCGCTTTGCTTCGGCAACATACGCATTGCCGGGGCCAACCAGCATATGCACAGGGTCGATTGTCTCTGTGCCCAGCGCCATTGCACCAACAGCCTGAATGCCGCCTAAAACATAAATCTCGTGAGCACCACCCAGATGCATAGCGGCAACGATGGCTGGATGTGGTTCGCCGTTTTGCGGTGGGGCAGAGGCAACAATACGCGGGACACCTGCGACAGAGGCCGTCAGCACAGACATGTGGGCTGAGGCGACCATTGGGAACTTGCCACCTGGCACATAACAGCCAACAGACTGCACGGGAATGTTCTTATGACCCAAGATGACACCCGGCATGGTTTCCACCTCAATATCCGTCATGGAAGCGCGTTGAGCTTCCGCGAAAGTGCGGATTTGGGTTTGCGCGAATTTGATGTCGTCCATATCGCGGTTTGAGACACGGCTCATGGCGGCTTCGATTTCTGATTGCGTCAGACGAAATTGCGGCGGGCTGTATCCATCAAATTTTTCAGAGAAAGCACGAACAGCTTTATCGCCGTTTTGCTCAATATCTTTCAGCGTTTCTTCAACAACCAAGCGCACGGCGGCATCATCTTCTGCCCGTTCGTCTGCTGTCTTGCTGGTTTTTAAATAAGTAATCATCGGCAGTATCCTCCCAGAACCTTGCACGCTCTAAAACCAGCGGCCAACGCGGTCTTGGTATTCTATATATTCGTTGCCAAATTTCTCTCTCAGAACTTCTTCTTCAGGCTCAATTTGAAACTTCGTAATCCACCAAACAAAGCCCAATAAAACCAGTGTTGAAAGGGGGTTTGATAGCCAGACTGCATAAGCAATTAAAAGGAATGCAAGGCCGAGATACATGGGGTTGCGGCTATATTTATAAAGGCCGTTTATCACTAGGCTTTCCGTTTTTTGTGGAGAAAGCGGGCTAACGGTCGTCTTTGCTCGCAAGAACATGAACAGCGCTGCAAATTCAATTGCTAAGCCAAACGCGCCAACGACAATTGCCAATTTGAGGCTGCCATTAAACGGCGTGTTGAGGGCAGGAACGAACTTCGCAATCGCCCACATAATAACGGCGGCGATAACCCCTTGCACGGGTGGTGGAATAACTAAACGCATGATGTTTTCTCCTCGACCTCCTCAATATAGTGAACTTCACGCAAAAACCAGTAGTGATAGTGAGCGTAATACTGGTAAGAAAAGAAACAGACTTTTTGGGAGGGTATCAGTTCATGAAAATGCGTCGCTTGGGGAAAGATGGCCCAATGGTATCGGCTATCGGTTTGGGGTGTTGGAATTTTACCGGCGCTTATGGTGAAACTAATGAAGCTGAAAGCCGCTCGACCCTTACAAAGGCTTTAGACCTTGGCGTCGATTTTTTGGACACAGCCGATGTTTACGGCGGCGGCTTGTCGGAGCAGATTATTGGTCGTTTTATCAAAGACCATCCAAACAAGTTTAAGATTGCAAGTAAGGTTGGTATCTACCGCGACCCTGAAACCAATGTTCGTGGGTTCAACAATTCACCAGACCATTTGCGGGCATCGCTTGAAAAAACACTGAGGCATTTGGGTGTCGATTATATCGATCTTTATTACATTCACCGCCGCGAAGCTGAGCGCCCGATTGAAGAGGTGATGGATACCTTGGGGCGGTTTGTTGATGAGGGTAAAATTGGCGGGATTGGCTTTTCGGAAATTTCACCGGGCTCGCTAAGACGCGCTCATGCGGTTGGCCCTGTTGCCGCCGTTCAAAGCGAATATTCCTTATGGGTCCGCATGCCAGAACTTGGCGTTATTCAAACGTGCAAAGAATTGGATGTAGCCTTTGTGCCGTTTTCCCCCTTGGGGCGCGGTGTGTTTGCGCAGAAGGCTCCAGTGCCTGCAAACTTTGCCAATGATGATTTCCGTAAAAATAATCCGCGTTTTTTGGAACCAAACTTTTCTTACAATGCAAAAGCGATTGAGCCCTTTAAAGAGCTTGCCCATACAATGGGAGTGACCACGCCAGCCTTAGCGCTTGCTTGGGTCTTGGCGCAGGGTGAGCATTTGATCCCGATACCGGGCACACGGTCTCCAACCAATTTAGCTGATGATATTTCGGCCCTTGATATTGATTTAACAAGTGGCGACCTTGCTGCGATAGACAAAATTTTGCCAGTTGGGTTTGCCCACGGTGATCGCTATTCACAAGCGCAATTGGCAGGAGCGGAGCGGTTTTGCTAGGCATCGCGGATAATTCATCGCTTTGTGGTAAAAACCTTATTGACGACACAGTTGATTGCTTGCTTTCATAAGCGACGTTATCCGACACCCTTAAGCGGCAAACTTAGGTGTCTGTGTTGTTTTGATCAATCGGGGAATAAGTAGCTGAATCAACTGTTTATCACAATTGGCGGTTTAATTGTTGTTGCTCTCGTGGCAGTGCTCGTCGTGCCGTTCTTCATTGATTGGTCGGACCATCGCGAAACTTTTGAGCGGGAAGCCAGTGCTTTGATCGGTCACAAGGTGACTGTTAAAGGCGAAGCTGACGCGAAATTCCTGCCAATTCCAACATTTACGTTCACCGATATTGAGGTTGGCAAGGAAGGCGAACAGCCGTTGATGAGTGCTGGTCGGTTGAAGGTTCGCGTTGAACTTATTGCGCTTTTAAGCCGTGAGATTAACGTCATTGATATGGAGCTCGATGCGCCACAAGCAAGCCTTCGTATTGGCACGGAGGGGAAGACGAACTGGGCTTTGAGCAACACCAGCACATCGCTTAATGAGGGATACAAAGTAAAGCTTGGCCCTGTTACCATTCGCGATGGTTCCATCTATTTTATCGATCAAAAAACACTGCGCTCTCTTTCTGTCGAAGAGATAGACGCAACGGTGAGCGCGCAGTCTTTGATTGGCCCTTGGAAGCTTGAGGGACAAGCGAAGCAGAACCGTGAGCCGTTTGATTTTAAGTTAGCAACGGGCAAGTTTGCTGAAAATAAAATACGAGTGAAAACAACGCTGCTACCGCAAAGGCTTGGCCTTGACGGAATTTTTGATGGCGAAGTGTTGTTGCCACAAGCAGAAAACCAAGCAACGGGACCAACCTATAAAGGCAATATGCTGGTTCGTCCTCGCCGCAAACCACGCAAGGCTGGCGAACCAACGCCTAAGCCGACGTCGCGTTTTGAGCTTGCAGGTTTGTTTGAGTTAGACCGTTCGAAACTTCTTTTGAGCCAAGCCGTTTTTGAAGATGGCGCGCGCGAGGCTCCTTTGAGCCTGAACGGTTCATTGCGGATGCCGCTAGATGGTGATGTGCGGTTTCAGGCAGTCGTTTCGTCGCGGCAAATAGATCTTGATCGCGCCTATGGCAAGGGCCTTGAAGAGCCAATCTCGCTACAAGACGCCAGTGCCGTTGTTGCCAATGTGGTTCGTGCACTACCAAAACCGCCAATACCGGGCACAATCAGTTTTGACGTTCCAGGTGTGGTTGTTGGTGGTGATGTGGTGCGCTCTGTGCATTTTGATGCAACACCAAATGAACAGGGTTGGAAGATTGAAGATTTTGGTGCGATTTTACCCGGTACAACGCGTGTTGGTTTTGAAGGTCTGATTGAGACAGGTGATGCCTTTTTGCTTGATGGTGATTTGAATATCACGTCTGACCGTCCAATTTCCTTAGCGCGTTGGTGGCGGCCTAAAAGCGGTGATGACGTCCGTCGTCTTCGCGTGCGGGACTTTCGTCTCTCAAGTAAAATTTCCGCTGAAGAAAACGCTGTCCGTCTATCTGGTTTGACGGCTGCGATTGGCGCCTCAGACCTTGGCGGCAAATTGGCCTATACGAAAGTGTCTGATCGTCAAAGTCGATTTGATGCCAACCTCACAGCCAAGCGTTTGGACCTTGATGCAATCCAAGCATTAACAGCGCTGTTTGTGGGTGAGGGGAATGTTTCTGGTTTTAGGCCGCAAGATGTTGTTGCGGTGAAGTTGCAAGCAGACACAATGATTACGCAGGCGGTTGAAGGCCGTAATGCCCTTGTTGATTTGAAAATATCTGACGGCGAAGTTGATATTGGTTCGTTGAAAATTGCTGATTTTGCTGGTGCGGAAGTTGATATCTCAGGCTCTGTTAAAGACGTGCTGACTAATCCTGCTGGTCGGCTTTCAGGTTCTATCAAAGCGGAAGATACAAAAGGCCTTGTTAAACTGGGGGATGCTTTGTTCCCGGGCCATCAAATGCTCAACCATCTCAAACGTTACGGCTCAGCTTTCGTGCCGCTTGATGTGCAAGTGAATTTTTCTGGCGACCAAAAACAAGACCGCAATGCCAGCGATTTTGCAGCAACCGTTACTGGATTGCTGGGATCTGGCGATATTAAAGCAGGCATGCGTTTTATAGGTGACTGGCAAAAAGCGCATGAAGGTGATGTCGAGCTCTCTTTCGTCTCGGCTTATGACGATGGAACCGCTTTGTTAAAACAGCTGGGTTGGCCAGCATTGGATGTTGGTACATCTGGACCAGCGGAAGTCGATATTATCGCGCGTGGCAAAGGGACAACAGGCATCGCGCTTAAAACAGATTTTCTGCTTGAAGAAGTGCGAACCAAATCTGATGGCGTTGTTTTTATCGATGACACAAAACCGCTTCGCTATGAAATGGATGCGTCATTGGCAGGGCAAAATATTGAGCCGATGATGCAAATGCTTGGGTTTACGGTTCCTGCAAGCGGCCTTGGCTCATCGGTTGATTTTTCAGCAAAGCTAAAGGGCGCAGGGCTAAAGGGTGAATTAAAAGAGTTCTCCGGATCGGTTGAAGGTCAAGAGGTCTCGGGCGTGCTTGGTTTTGTCGGGCAACCTCTCAATTCTGAAAAGCCTTGGCGTTGGAGCGGTGATTTGAATGTGGACCGATTGTCCTTCAATTGGCTTTCAGCTCTTGCCACGGGCGAAATTATTACCCCAGTCGATTTGACGATCTCACCGGATGGTGTTGGTGAGGCGCATCGTGCGACCGATGAACCGGTCAAGGAAGGTGATGACGCTGCATCAAATTGGCCGCAAGCTCAGTTTAATCAGCCTTATCTTGAAAAAGTATCTGCCGATATCAAACTGACGAGCCAAACCTTGCAAGTGAGTGAAAACATAGAGCTTGGTAATCCAAACTTCATGATGCGGTTGCGTGACAATAGTTTAGCTTTAACTGATTTGAACGCACAATTTGGCGGTGGCAAAATCACGGGTTCCATGCGGTTTGAAAATGCAAATGGGGCGGTCACAATGTCGGGCCTTATGGAGCTTGCCAAAATCAGTGCTACTGACCTTTTTTGGAAGGATGAACAGCGGCCTTTGGTTGAAGGTGATGTGTCAGGGTCGTTCCAATTTGAAGGCACTGGCCGCAGTATGGATGCGGTGGTGAGTACACTGGGTGGCGGTGGTTCTCTTCGCCTCAGTGATGGACGCATTAGACGTATCAACCCGTCAGCATTCAGTCTTATTTTGGACGCTGCTGACAAAGAAAATCTTACGCTTGAAGATGAAACGGTGCGCCCGATTATAGAAAGCCACCTTGATGCGGGCGTGTTGGATGTAAAGAAAGCTGAGGCCTCCTTCACCATGACATCTGGTGTTGCGCGTGTTGCCAATACGTCTTTGAACAATGTGGATGTGCGCTCCAATGTGTCGGCAAGTTTTGATTTTCCACAGCTCACCATGAAGGGCGCAATGTCATTGTCTGTTGATCCAGCAGCGGTTGATAAAACGCCGGTAAGTGGCTCAACGCCAGAGATTGGTGTGTTGTTTGAAGGGGCGATAGAGAACCCTACCAGAAGTCTCGATCTTCAGCCCTTACTCAGCTATTTAACGGTGCGTCGTTTTGAACAAGAAGTTCGACGGGTCGAAATTTTGCAGGCTGACATTTTGGAAAAGCAACGCTTATCTCGTTATGCGCGTTGGATATCTTCTGAGGTGGCACGCGAACGCAGATTGTTTGAAGAAGAACAGCAGCGGTTAGAAGAAGAACAAGAACGCGCACGCATTAAGGCGATTGAAGAGGCAGAAGCACGTGATCGCGAGGCGAGAGCGAAAGCCCGCAAGAGCGCGCAAACAGCGGCCCGCCGTGCAGCAGAGCGTGAAAGATTAGCTAATCAACCAATCAATATTGATGAAGAATTACGTAAGCTAGAAGAAGAGCGCACAGTTGATATTCCAGCGGCGAATGCGCCATTAGATTTACGCCCTAACATTGGCAACTAAGCCGAGGTGCTTTTAAGCGCTCTTTGCTGATATGTTTTTAAAATATGAATTCTGATTGCGGATGATAAATTATCATCTGGTTGGCGCTGATTATCGATGGCTGCAATCAGGTTCGTTGGCGTTGTCTCTTGTTCATCCGCAAGCGTGCGTAATGCATCCCAAAAGGGTTTTTCCAACGATACACTGGTTCTATGGCCACTTAAGGTAATGGAGCGCTTCATCGTAAGCTTGGCCTATTCCGTTTCAGAATCAGGCTTATCGAGCTTATGATCATCAAGCTTTTTATCCAGTTTAGTGCGTGTAAATTCCACCACATCCCGCTCAGATTTGCGAGCACCAAACTGTGCGCGTTTAACAGCGCTATCTTTCTTCTTATTGTCACGATTTCGCTGTTTGCGTGCCTGTTTAAGATTGATTACTTCTGACATGGCAACACTTCACCTATTCCGCTTTTTTGCGAAAAGCGTCTAGGGAAACAACATCAGCGGTTGATGGTTCATCGTCGCTGCTATCATCTTTTGGTTCAGCGTCTGCTTGGTCTTTTGTTGCCTCAAGGGCTGCTTCGGTGGCTTGTTCAGCTTCTATCGCTTCATCATGGTCTTCACTTGCCACAGCAAGAGCCGTTGGTGCAGCCGCTCCAAGTGCCGTTGACGACGTATCATTGTCTTCGGTCAATTCTTCGCTGATATGCTCTTCTTCTAGAAGGTCAAACTGCAAACCAAATTGAACAGATGGGTCAACGAAACTCTTGATGGAACCAAAAGGCACAAGAAGTCGTTCAGGAACGCCAGAAAACGCAAGGCCAATTTCAAAAGACTGGCTGTTTACTTCCAAATCCCAAAACTGGTGCTGAACCACAATCGTCATTTCTTCGGGATAGCGTTCACGCAACCGCGATGAAATGCGCACACCTGGTGCCTGTGTGTTGAAGGTGATGTAGAAGTGGTGCTCACCAGGAAGCCCGACACGCACAACCTCTGTCAAAACCTTTTTGACAACGCTCCGCATCGCTTCTTGAGCAAGTACATCATATCTAATTAAATCTTCAGCCATGTTTCAATCATAGGTTATTTGTTTGCAATGTCGAGAGAGTCATTTCCGATTTTAAGAGCTACTTCACAGACAAATGCTTTTGCCACCAGAAATGAAGAAGAAAGTGGCAGCTTCTGTTGCCAGGTGCCGCCGAACCCCGCCCCGAGGTGCTAAACCAGGGGGACTTTAAATCGGCTTTTTAGGCACCGCATTACGCAGCGACTGCAAAACCTTCAGCTGTGTTGTCATTTGCAACTACTGATTTGACCCGATAACGGTGGTATCATACCGAGCAAAAGCTCAACCTTTACGCCCTCGTCGATCCTATTTCGCCCCCGCCAAAAACCAGCCGATTGTTCAACTGGGTTTTGGTGGAGGCGCCGGGTACCGCCCCCGGGTCCGATAGGTTTATTACGCAGGCCATTTATTGCCATAGCTGCAAGCAGCATCCCTAATATAGATACAAATGGTCCATGATGCAAAATATGATTGCATCGCGGGCTTAAAAATAATTGTTAGTTGCTTGAAAAGGCGATGGTTATTTAAACGCGATTGTCATCAAGGTGATGCCGCCTGTGGTTCGCAATCACAATTGGTGTTCCTGATCTCAGCTGATTGGTGGCTAGCATGAAAAGTGTTGTTTGCGATGTGTATTAAGTCACACCCGTTTGCCAATATATGTGAAACAGTTTGCTCAGGAGAATGACTGAACCACCTCTTTTGGGGGTGATCATCGCATATGTGGCGGTCATGGTTTTCGGCTGAACAGGTGAGGCGCGTTGCACTGTTCGCTGTAAAAGTGATCAAAAAGCCATAGAGTGAAACGATGGCTCTATATTTTTTAAAAAATGTGGGGTTTAGTTGCAAGGTGCTCCTGTTGGGCAATTAAAACGATCGAGCGTGGGGAAGCTAAGGTAGTTTTGAATTTGAAAGTTGAAATATGACCTTTGAGGTATCTACGTGGGGGGCGCGCGGATCTGTAACTATTGGCACGAGTGAACCGAGTGCTGTTGGGACAAATACGACCACCATTATGGTGAGAAGCTGTGATCGCATCATCATTATGGACGCGGGCAGCGGCATTGTGCCTCTTGGAGAATATTTGCTAACGCAGGACATTCGGAAGATTGATCTGCTGTTCACGCATTTTCATTTCGATCACATAAGTGGTCTTCCGTTCTTTGCCCCGTTAACGAACCCAGAATTTAAAACGACCATATGGTCGGCAGGGTCTGAGGAGCAGAAAACGACGGTTGACGTGTTGCAGGCTTTTTTAAGCCGCCCATTCTTCCCCGTTTCTATGGACTTATTCAAAAAAAACGCGTCCTACGAAACATTCAAAAATGGTGATGCGTTGCAGATGGGCGAGCGAATATCGGTGCAAACAACAGCCGTTAATCACCCTGGTGGCTGTACGGCCTATCGCGTCAATAAAGACAATGGCAAGAGTTTCGCTTTTACGGGTGATTTTGAACATGATGACGGCGAAAAAGATGCAGCCCTTATCGATTTTCTGTCTGGTGCAGATCTGGTCTATACAGACACCACCTATACGCCGTACGATTATGAAAAACATCGTGGGTTTGGTCACACCCATTGGGGTAAGGCTGGAAAGATATGCAAAGCTGCCAATGTGAAAGAGTGGTGCTTGTTTCACCATATGTATTCGCGCACGGATGAAGAGCTTCTTCAAATTGAAAAAGACGCACAGTCGCAGTTTTCAAATTCCCGTCTTGCGCGCGAGGGCGACATTTTTAAGCTTTAGGTTCGTCTTTGCCGCGGCTATTTTCCGTAAACCGATCTTTGTTATCCTTGGCGCCAGATGATTCGCGCCCTATGGAGCACATGGCTGAATGGCGAAAAAACAAACGATTGCTGAAACGGATCTTTACCTGCCCGTTAAAGTGCTGCTGGAAGGGCAGGGCTACGAGGTGAAGGGCGAGGTTGCTGCTGCCGACATTGTTGCGATCCGTGGTGAAGAAGATCCGATTATTGTTGAGCTAAAAACCTCCTTCTCTCTCACCTTGTTCCATCAAGCGATTGAGCGCCAAAGCCTCTCAGATCATGTTTACATCGCAGTTCCGCGCGGCACCAATAAAGCCTATTTGAAAAGCTTAAAGCGCAACAAGACATTGTGTCGCCGACTTGGCCTTGGGTTGATGACGGTGCGGTTGAAAGATGGTTTTGTGGAAACACATATTGACCCAGAGCCTTATAAGCCCCGTCCTTCGAAGGTTAAAAAAGGCCGGCTTCTACGAGAGTTTTCGCGGCGTGTTGGTGATCCTAATAAGGGGGGTGCAACCCGCACAACCATTATGACGGCTTATCGACAAGATGCGCTTCGTTGTTTGGGTGTGCTTGATCAAAATGGTCCGACGAAAGCAGCCGAAGTTGCGAAGATGGCCACAGTGGAGACCGCACGACGCATTATGGCCGATGATCATTATGGTTGGTTTGAACGAGTGGACCGTGGTGTCTATTCGCTAACACCAAAGGGGCAAGAGGCGGTTCAAGCTTATGCCTCAGATTTGGCAGAACTGGTTCGTGCCCTCAAACAAGAACCCGCTGCTTAGCGCACAGCCTTGGCCGCTTTTTTTCCTGCATCAAAGGCGGCGCGTTTGTCTGCTAGCTCTTGTGCGCTGAGTTTTTCGGGATTGGAGTAATCTTCTTTCCAGCTGTGATCTTTAGACCAAACTTGAGGATTGATGACTGTTTTGGGTGCCGTCGCATCTGCCAACAAGCTCAAGGCAAGCGCTAGTGTTTGCTTTTGAGAACTTTCATTGTGCGGTTTTCCTGCTCCATTGCCGAGAGGGAAATCAGAAAAAATAAATCGCGGTACGCCCGCGCTTTCAACGATATCTTTCGCGCATCCCATCACCACAGTCGGTATGCCATTTTCTTCTAAATAGCGGGCAGCAAGCGTCGCGCTTTGATGGCACACAGGGCAGTTGGGAACCAAGATCGCCGCATCGGCTTGGTCGCGCTTGAGGGCGGCAAGCAAGAGCACAGCGTCGCCTTCTAGTGTTGTTCGTTTTGAGCGATTGGTTGGTAGGCCGTGAAAGTGCTTCGTAACAGCGCCAATGACACCATCTGCTGTTGCTTGCTTCAACGCATTGAGCGGCAACCATGCTTGTTCATCAGTGGCAGGTGTATGCTTGCGATCATAGGCAATATGGGAGATGCCTGTTTTGGGTGGGTCGTCAACAGGTGCTTGGTAAGGCGTATAAAATTTGGCCCCGCCGTTATAAGGAGCATTCGGTCCTTGGTCCCCGTTTGCAGGATTAAAAAGAGCTGCTGTTGTCACCAGCGCAATCTTTGCATCAGACAAGGGTTTTTGCAGCGGTGTAAAGGGAATATCTGAGTTCTCAGCCCACACATAAGGCGCGTCATAACCAAGCGCTAAGTAATAAGCACGCGTTCGATCAATATAAAGGAGCGGATCAGTCATAGGGGGAGTTTAAACAACCCATGATCGAGCGGCAATGCTATCTTGGTTTGTAAAAATTATCAGCAATATGACCGAGAGCTTGAAAGCGTGGGCGATAGATACAGCCATCAATCACCTCCAAGCGGCCAGCACGATTGAGGGTGTGAATTTTGCGGCCTGGCCATTCTGGTCCACCAGGTTGGATGATGGTATCGATGCGTTGATCAAAACTTTCATCATCAAGTTTGGTCACTTCTGCCAGCCCTAGTGCTGCCCCATAGCCCGCTTCACAATCTTGAACAGGGCGCCAAAGTTTGTCGTTTTTGATAATCATATCGCCAGCAGGGCGGGCCGTTTTATGGTCAACCAAAACAGGGTTTTTAGGGTGCGGTTTCCAAGGTCCAAGCGGATTATCGGCTTTGTAAAGGCAAAGGGTGTCTGAATAGCCACCAAGCCCTTCACGCTCCACCGCAAACATCCACCACGCCCCTTGATATTCGATGATGGTCGCATCGGCTGCTTCTAGCCCACTTAACAAGGTCTCGTGGCGTTCCCATTTCAGTGGGAAGTCGGTTGCACGGTAAACAGCGACATCGTTGTTGTTGGAACTTTCTGGGATCATCCAAATATCGCCCTGCCATTTAAAAATGAAAGGGTAAGATAAATGCCACGGCTCTTCTAACACAGGCTCAGCTGGACCGGGGTTGCCGTTCTCATCAAAGCGGATAACGGCTAATGTGCCTTTGCCAACATGGTGGTCGAGGACCTCAAAAAACAGGTAATCTCGTCCCTCGTGTTTGAATAAAACAGGATCAGCATAAAAGTGATTATAGGGATGATCTATAAGTTTCCATGGTGTGCCAGTAAGGTTCTTGTTTTCCAAAACCCCATTGCCATCAATAAACCGATAGCCAATGCGCCAATGGCCTGAATAGCAACACAGCTGATAGATTTCACGAATGATGTAGTTTGCGACGTTTTTCGCAAGGTACTGTGAATGGTGAATAGAGGACAGAGGGGTGAAATATTGAAACGGTGCGATCGTCGCATCATCTTCTAACCCACGCAAAACACGTTTTAGCAAAATGATAAACCGCGAATAAACAGCTTCCAATGCCCCGCTTAACCCTTGTGCAGCTTCGAGTGAGGGCGTGCCGCTTGCAATGGTTTTATGGTTCGTCAAATCGTCAATTGTTAATAATGGCGCTCCTTTGGAAAGGAGCAATCCTGCAAGCGCGGGCTCACCTCTTGTTCCATCATAAGAAGGAGCAAGAACGCGAGTGTTGCTATCTGGCACGAACGGGCGAGATGTAAGATCGATAATTAGGTCAGGCTTGGTATTGCCTACACGCTCAAGACCTAGTTCACGCGGGTTTCGTTTTTCACAACTGTTTTCTCGGTTGCGAAGCACGATCATTTTTTCAAGCGTCAAGAGCGTTTGTAGCCCAGAGCGTTTTTCAGCGCGTGGGGCAATGTCGAGATAGAGCGAGTGATCACCCATGCTGTGAATAGCGCGCACGAGGTGTTTCAACCAATCGCGCACCTGATGGCCTTCAAGGCGAATATGGATGATCATGGTGTCACCTCGCCCCTAGCTAGTTTTTCATAAACATCGACCATATGGTTCATTGAATACTTGTTTTTCAATTGCTGTCCATGAAAGCTTAAACGCTCAGACAACGCGTCATCAGTGAAAATTGTGCTAACTGCTTTGGCAAAGGCGGCTTGATTTGTAACGTCAACAAACTGTGCCGCAGCTTCTCCGTCTATATCAAGTACTTCACGCAGAACTGGTAAATCATTTGCAACGATTGGAATGCCTGCTTGTCCAGCTTCCACCGCCGCAAGTCCAAAGGTTTCGGCCCGTGATGGGAAGACGAAAAGGTCGAGCGTCTTTAAAACATCACCGATATTGGTTTGGCTCACTTCGCCAATGAAGTGGGTTCGCTCGCTTGCTTGTAGTTCGGCAACAAGTCCTTTGAGGCGCTCTTCGTCTGGCCCTTGGCCTGCAATCAACAAATGCCAATCTCGGTTATCCTCGAGCAACTTGATTGCGCAATCAATCTGCTTTGCTTCATTGAGCCGTGCGACTGTGCCGAGCAAAGGAACATCTGTCGGAATGCCGTATTTGGCACGGGCGTCGTCTTTAGAAAGAGTTGTTGTCTTTTCTTCAAAGCCATGAGGCACGAGAACGATTTTGTCAGTATAGGGCTTTGGAAAGACGGAATAGTCTTTCAACAAATCACGTGAGTTCACGGTGATAGCTTTATAAAGGCCTACCAGCCCAAGCAATAAATCAGCATAACGCAGAACGGGATGAATGGTTTCGCGGGCTGATACCTGATTTGCAACGATCAATGGAACGCCTGCAAGTTTTGCTGCTGGCGCCCCCACCGTATTGCCAAAATGTTGAAAGGTGAACACGACATCTGGCTTAATGACTTTGATGTCTGCCACGAGTTTTTTCAAAAACCCAAGCATTTGTAAGGGGCCGCTTGGGCGTTCTTCACAGCAAATCGTCGTGTTTTCTTGCCCATCGAAACCATCTGTCTTGCGATAGAAAAACAAGTGATGCAAATCATGGCCGCGCTTGGTAAGCTCTTTGCCAAGCAGCCGCGAAATTTCCTGCGCGCCGGCGTTTTCTGCCTGTGTTTGGACGAATAAGATGCGCTTTGGGACTGTCATTTAAAGGCGCCCTCCAGCTTTGCAAAAAGCACCTAAGATCATTCCGTTAAAGGCCATGATGAAACCAAAGGCGAGCGGTGAAAATAAAGCTTCTTCCTGAAAGACGCCATTTGCCAAAATCACAAGCAACATGAAGCCTGCAACAAGATGAACCGATTGCCCCGTTTTTGCGCCAACCTGCACCGTCTTCCAAGCAAACCAACCGCACATACCAATATATAGAAAGGCGCTGAAACCAAGTTGATAAAGGAGCACGCCAACGGCGCTCTCAATAGCAATGGGTGTGCGCCCTGCAGCTTGATAAGCGCTCCAGTCAAGTTCGGCAAAGTTAGTGGCAAGGTTGCCGCCAGTACCGATGCCGCGCCCAATTGGAAATTCAAAGAAGTTATAAACACCGCCCATAAAGCCAAGCACATGATAATCGCCAATATGAAGGCCAACCACCACGCCGAGGCAGACATAGGCAAACACGGCTGCCAGCAAACTGAAAAACGCAAACCGATGCCCAAAAAGTTTGGCTGCAATCCAAGCAAAGGAGACCAGAACAAGCAGAATGATGGGGCCTTTGGCATTGGTGAAAATGAGCAATGGGAACAGCAATCCTGCCAGAATGAATTTTCCCCGGTAAAGGGAGAATGCGAGGAAAAAGCCGATGATATAGGCAAAGCTGATGGGGTGAAGGTTTGGTCCTAGAAGGCGACGGATAGAAATTTTTAAATCAGCCAATAGGGGGGTATTGAAAAGGTCGACGGTAAAAATATCAAAGATTGATTTGACGACAATGCCACGTTCTACCGCATCGCGGTCCCAGATGAGTGAATTACGACCATCAATGAAAGTTAGGTTCCAAAAAGACTCACCATTTATGAGCCGGTTCCATTCGTTGACAAACAACAACTCAACATAACCAACAAGAATGATCGCTAAGGTTATCATGGTCATGGCAGGCGTGAAGCGTGGTCTAAAGAACCCGAATATAATCAGACACAACTGAAATAGCATAACAGCCGTTGCGACGCTTCGAAGGTAAATTACCGCACCAAGTGGATTTTGGACGAAGCCCGCCAGAAAATAAACGCCGATAATGCCCACAAGAGCGAAGACAACATTTGAAAGGCGATCAAGCTCGCTGTTCTGGCCTCGGAAATGGAACAGGTACATTAAGACAGAAATGCCCCATGCACCGCACAAGATCACGAAATTGTAGCCACGAATAATATTAAAGCTGGTCGTAGTCTCGATGGAAGGAGAGGCCAAAGCGACAAATGTATTTTGAAAAATCATCGCGATTAAAACCGCAATCAATGCAGTTTCAGGCATCCACCGTGTCATTGCTGCCACCAAAATGATGATCATGCCGACAGCGAATATAGGGCTAATAATGTGAGCTGAAACTGCTGTTGAAATGATGGCAAAGCCGCATATCATCGCAATAAATGCACGGACAAGATCGCCAGAAACATCAAACGCACCATGTGTGTTTGATCGATTAAAATCTTGTTGAGATGCAAAAGCGGATTTGCTCAATTCTTCAGTCCAATTGCCTTATCGGCCAAAAAGTTAGTTGGTTCTAGCGAGAATTAGTTGAATTCTTGCTAACGAATATTGAAATTTAAGCGCTAGTTGCTGGAAGGCTGGTGTGAAAAAACATTTCCAAATTCTTACGAAAAGAATAATGCGCAGCCGTTAATCCATATTTTATTAACCATAATCTATTCTAATACAGACCGTTGTCGGGGTTTCTTTAAGAGCACTCAGCGATGGTAGTTTTGACCCGTTTTGGGGAATGCAGGAAGGTCCATGACTGATTGGGATAGATTTGATGTAGGCGGGCATGAGCAACATGCTCGACCACAGGCAAATTCTGGTGCAAGCGTAAACGTGCAGCACGGGAAAAGTGCGCCTTTTGATGGCCTTCTCGATCCATTGTCTTTCCTCCGTATGATTGGCCGCAACTTTTTCAAGATCATTGTTTTGACAGTGCTGCTTACCGTATTGGGTTTAGCCGCTTTCAAATTCATGTCCTTCCCGTACACGGCAAAAGCCATCGTATTGGTCGATCCTCGTCAGCAGGGCGTGAGAGTTTCTCAGCAAGTGGTTGGTGACATTGGTGGCAATGCGGCTGTTTTGGAAAGCATTATTGAAGTGCTTAGCTCTGACGGGTTTTTGCGACCGCTGATAAAAGAGCTGAAAGTTCCAGAAGATCCACAGTTTCAAAACAGCGTTTCGGGCAATGGTGATGATGATAGGTTGCTCTTAGCGGCGTTCAAGAAAGCGCTGAAAATTCAGCGTCTTGGGGCGACCTTTGTTATTGAAATCTTCTTCACCTCGAAAAATGCGAAAAAATCAGCCTTCTATGCAAATGCGGTTGCGAATGCTTTTGTTGAGCAACAAAAAGATTTTAGAACGTCTGCAACGGCAGATGCTGCAAGCTCATTATCGGAACGATTGATTGGGCTACGCAAAACTTTGCAAGAATCAGAAGAGGCGGTCGCCCAGTTCCGTTCGCGCAACAACATTATCAATATCGATAATGCCAGCACACTATTGCAACGAGAATTGCAAGAACTGAGCGCTCAAGTAGCGCTGGCTAAAACTGCAAGTGAAGTGGCGCGGTCGCAATATGATCAAATTAAGCAATTTGGAACAGGTGCATTTAATACATCAAATGCACAAAGCGAAACGCAACAGTTGCAGGCATTGCAGCTTCAAAAAAGCACGATTAGCCAATCGCTGGCGCAGTTAAATCTGACATTTGGTAGTCGCCATCCGCGCATTGCAGCAGAGCAAAGTAGGCTCGTCTCCCTTGAACGCCAAATTGAGATTGAGCGCCGTCGTCTTACTGCCCTAAGCAAACAACGTCTAAATGCGTCGGTTACCACACTGAATGCACTTGAGAGAGACATGGTTGCCCTTCGTGCAAGAGCGAATACGGGCGAAGAACAACTTGTGGCTTTGAGCGAATTAGAGCGTGAAGCTTCTGCTAACCGCGCTTTGTTTGAAGATTTTCTGGGCCGCTTTAAATCCGCAGAAAAACAACAAGGACTACAAGGCCAAGAGGCAAAAATTGCGTCCCTTGCAACCCCACCCTTGAAATCGAACCGGCCTTCAACGGTATTGGTTGGTGGTGTTTGGGGGCTGTTTAGCTTTGCTTTGTCAATCGTGATCGTTGCGTCATACGAGACAACGAAAAATCGCGTTGACCATGCGCCCCAACCAAAAGACGCGCCACTTGCACGAAATGAAAATGGTGATGCATCGTCGCAAGATCCACGCTTTATTGATCCTGATAAGACGCCAAGAATGGATGATGAGGAATCGCCAGCTCCCCTTGCATGGCTGAACAAAGCGCGCCCTCCACATAATCAAGCTGAAATGCCCGCGCCCCATACAAGCGGTCACAACCCAAGACCTGTTGAAGGCTTGAGCCCGATCCCACCGAAGCAACGTGCGACGACGGTAGATCGCTCACGCAATATCAATGTGGCAGAACAAACACCGCCACAGCAAAAAGAACGTTCGAAAAAATCACAAATCGATCCCTTTACGCCAACGCTTCCAAATTTGCAGTCGACGAACTTCGCATCGCTTTTTGATATGGAGCGAGCTCTTGCAAGCGACATGAAGTCATTACCACTGTTTAAGAAAAGCAAAATGCCGCGCTTGATTCTGGTTGGATCATGGATGCCACAAGAGGGCAAAAGCTTTGTTTCTCAATCTATTGCACATCTTGCGACCATAAAAGGCGCAACGGCGGCTGTTATCAAGACAAGCAGCAATGGTGAATTAGAGCGAAGAGCTGGCGTTGATGTTGGTCAATTGCAGCGGCCTTATGATTTTATTGATCCAGCAGGGATGCCTGTGAACCAACAACGTTCATCTATGAATTTGGCAGGGTTTAAGGCCTTGTTGAAAGCAAGTCTGCAAACATACGACGTCGTCGTGATCGATGCTGCAACCGTTCAAGAAGAAGCTGATTTCAAAGTTTTAAGCAGCTTGGCAGATGCAACGTTGTTACTGCTTGACCGCCCTCAGCAGGAAGAAATTCCTCGCGTTGTTGAGCGCACTGTCGAAGCTGGTCTAAGCAAAGTTCAGATCCTACTCAATCGTATTTAGGTATTTGTTTCTAAATCATAATTTCAATGGTTACTGAAACATTTCATAAAAGGATGAATTTCAGGCATTGGATCAATTATTTATTTATTCAATTACGTTATCGTGACAAAAAAATCGGGGTTTAATCGTGTCACCATTAGAGCAGGAATTTGAGGGAAACATCATGTCTAATTGGCCTGTGCGTCAATTAGGAGGGCTACCTATTACGGTGGCCGATCGTGATGAAGTTGCAGATGCCTTTGTTGAATGGGCTTTGGACGCGAGAGATAAAGACCAACGTCCATTTTATTCCACCTCAGCCAATGGTCAGGTCATGGCCATGTGCGCAGAGGACGAAGCTTTGCTAGAAGATTTTCTATTTGCTGATCAAATTGTAGCAGATGGTATGCCGATGGTTATCTATTCTAAGCTCTTCGGTTCAAACAAACTTCCAGAGCGTGTTGCGACGACGGACTTGTTCCACGACGTTGCAGAAATCGCTGCTGAACGTGGCGCTAGTTTTTACATGTTTGGTGCGGATGAGGTCTCTAACCTTGTTGCGACACAAAAAACACAAGAGCGCTATTCTGAATTGAACATTGCAGGGCGTCACAATGGGTTTTTCTCAAAAGAAGAAGAAGCTGCCATTGTTGCTGAGATTAATGATGCAAAGCCAGACATTTTATGGGTTAGCATGGGTGTTCCTCGCGAGCAGCGTTTTATCCGTGAGCATATTGATAGTTTGAAAAATGTTGGTGTTATCAAAACATCTGGCGGTCTGTTTGATTTTCTGTCTGAGCGAAATTCTCGGGCGCCAAACTGGATGCAACGGTTTGGTTTTGAATGGGCTTATCGCGCGGCACAAGAACCGAAACGCTTAGGGCCACGTTATTTACTAACCAACCCACAGGCTTTAAAGTTGCTGTTTACACGCTCGCAATAGCAACCATTTGGTGGGGCAGAGATGCGGTCTTTTGGTAAGATCTGTTTCGCATTAATAGCATCGCTTATCGTTATCCCATTGTATGGCACTGGGGTATCAATAGCTGATGACGTGCCGGCAGTTTGCAAACAACATTCAGCCTTCAACAACCATCCCAACAAAGCCTTTGTTTCAAAAGCATTGCGCGGTTTTAATCTGCCAAATTGGGATCGGAAAAGTCCAAATGACAGACCAGACTGGCATACGCTTGTTGCGTTAAAGCGCGAAGGTTTTTCTCATATCAGATTGCCATTCTTTCACGATGCTTTCGTGAGAGGCAATTTGAACGGACAAGCCGTACAATCTTACCTAGATTGGATGGTGCGCGATGTTGAGCGTTTAAACCTGATTGGCTACGCTGTTAGCCTCGACCTTCACGCGTCTGTCGACTTCAATCGTCTGCTCAGCAATCACCCCTTGTTGGGCATAAAGCGATTGCGTGAGGTTTGGTCAGCGGTTGGCAAAAAAATCAATCATATGCCAACGGACCATGTGGCGGTTGAACTGCTAAATGAGCCAGACATTGCGGATGAAATTTGGCAGACGGCGCTACCAAGTTTGGTTCAAGCATTGCGCTTTAATTTGCCAGAGCACACCATCATTCTTTCACCCTCAGGCCCGCAGCGCCACGAGGTCTTGTTTTCAATGAAGCCAATTGAAGACAAAAATGTCCTTTATGCCGTTCATTATTATGATCCCTTTTTCTTTACCCACCAAGGGGCGGATTGGTTGCCAGAAGGCGCACCTGAGCGTGCGTTTAATGGCCTTTCATTTCCATTGTACAGCTCGGCGCCAAGTGTTGTTGAAAACCGCAAACGGTTGGCGCGAAACAATCAGCGAGAAGCACTTACATTCTTGGAACGGCAAGTGCTGGAACCTTGGGACGAAAGCATCATCAAGAAAGCGTTCAATGCCATGGGCGACTGGGCGCGAGAAAATGAGCGTATGCTTCTTGTCAACGAATTTGGCGTACTCTCCCATCACGCACCGCACCATGCGCGTCTTCGGTGGTTGAACGAGATTGTTCAAGCATCAGCTGAAAACTGCATTGGTTGGGTTCATTGGGAATATTCAGATGGCTTTGGATTTGTTGATCCATCAACCAACAAACCAGATGCCTCCATCGTTAGAACATTGCTTGGAAAAGCAAAATAGAAAGAGTGATTATGGGTCTGGTTCCAATGCAAGAAAACGCATCGCAATCATTTGAGATCAATGTCTTTTCTTCCTTTGATTTTAAAGGTGAGGAATATGCCGCGCTGTTTGATAAATCTGAGGTGACAGCATTTCAAAGCCCACGTTGGCTTGATGCTTTTTATGAAAAACTATGCCCAATACTCGGCGTAGAGCCGTTCATCATTGCTGTTCGTGATGGCGCGGGAACCTTGCAAATGGTTCTGCCGATGGTGCGCAAAGCTGTTTTGTTTGCCAAGATCATTCAACCTGCCGATTTGGGCATTACAGATTATAATCAAATAATCGCAAGCCGTGAGACATTGGACGCGGCTTCCAACGATGCAGCGTTTAAAGCCCAGCTTCTCAACGCGCTAAAACCGTTTGATTTGTTGCTGTTTAGAAAAGTGCGTTCGGACAGTTTTGATATTGAGCGTTTGTTTGACAAGGCAACGAAGATTAATGGCGACAGTGCCGCGCATGATTTGCCAATGCCCATGCCTTTCGATGAGTGGAAACAGGCAACATTGTCGAAGTCCACCCGCAAAGGGTTAGACCGCAAGCGCCGCAATATTGAAAAAGACGTTGGCCCCTTAACATTCAAAACATTGACTGATGTAACTGAGATTGAAAGCGCATTCGAGATGCTGCGTTTGGAGCGCGGGAAGAAGTATCCAGGCGACCTTCTTTCTCAAAACGCCTATTACGATTTTTACCTTAAGGTTGCCAAAGATGGAGCCGCAACAGGTGAAGCGGTTACAATCATCGGCCAGATTGATGGTAAAACTCTAACTGTTGATTTTGGCCTTCATCAAGATGGTCGTCATTTGTTGCTTTTAGGTGCGTTTGATTCTGCTGAAGAATTCAAAAAATATTCGCTCGGCCTTCAAGGCATTTTGGATGTAATGAAGGGCCGCAAGGAAATTGGCATCGATATGTTTGATTTCACAACAGGCGACGAAGATTACAAATCATCACTGCATACAACGCCAGTTCCCATGCATCATTACATCTTAAGCAATGGCGTTGTTGGTCGCATTGGGCAAATGGCCTATCAGGATAATTCGTTTGCGAGGAAGCTCGTTCAGCGTCTCATGCCGAACCTCAAATAAGAGCTATTTTAAAACTTGCGAATAATACGAAAAAGGCTGGATTTAAAATCCAGCCTTTTTAATTTGTTGCATTGAGAATTCGTGCGGCAAGCGCTTGTTACGCAGCCAGCTCGTAAGGTTCAATTGGGACCATGCCGTTTTCAGCGGATGGATCGACACGGAAATTCACCATGTGTTTGAACTCACGTGCTTTTTGGATTTTCAAGCGTTTCCAAAGCAATGAAGCTGCGGCTTTAGGGTAGATGTGCATGCCTTCTGGAACGGTGGAAAAGTTGTTCAAACCTGTCGTGCGGCGTAAGACACCATTGCCGAAGTTCACAACATATGAATTCCAGATTGTTTTAGTCCAGTGCTCTGTTGTCACTGAGATGTTCATGCAATCGAGGTTTTCAACACGGTGCGGCGCATAAAGCGGCCAGTGAACCATTTGCCCTGCTTCAAGCTCATAAACTTCTGCATATTCATCATACCAAGGCTCGTAAGGAACCTCTTCTTCTGTTTCGCGCAGGAGAACTTTTTCGATTGATTCTGGCTGGATGAACGCAGGCGTTGCTGGGTAAACATAAACGCGCTTGCGACCGGCCAACTGCCATAGGCTTTGGCCTTGAATGTCCGCGTGATAATAAACTTGAATGTTCGGAGAAGAGATCAGCAACGTCATGTTGCGTCTAAAGGTTTTGAGGCCAGGAACTTTGCCCTCAAACTCGCTAAAAATTTGATCGAGAACTTTTTGATAAACAGGATCGCGGTCCATAATGCGGTGTAAATTTAACCACATGCGGCCGTTCTTAATCGCTTGAATAACCTCAAGACCTGTGATGCCTACGATCTCGCCATTGTGCCATTCCTTCACCTCTTTATTGGTGCCCATGGTGCTGACGATGTAATCTTCAGGTTTACTGCGATCAATTAATCCACCCAAAGATTCTTCGGAGAATAAACCTGTATCCAGAAGTTTATGCTGGATTAAAATTGTTTGTTCATCGAACAGGCGCGAATGCTTGTCGCTAAAGTTACCAAGGATGTTGGGTGTTTCAATCATTGTACTATGAACCAGATAAATTGTGGACTATCAATGCTTGTAATAT
>JBDVXS010000029.1:0-34999 GCA_039964305.1 Hyphomicrobiales bacterium | reverse complement strand
ACATATGGAGAGCTTTTGGCCGAGGCAGAAAATCTGGCTCTGTCTCTTTCAACGCGCTTTGCTCCCGGTGAACGGGTTACCGTCTGGTCTCCTAATAGTCCCGAATGGGTATTGATGGAATATGCCTGTGCATTTGCAGGTCTGGTTCTCGTAACGGCCAATCCTGCCCTGCAGGCGCGGGAACTGAAGTATGTGCTTGAGCAATCAGGCTCAGTGGGATTGTTTCTGGTTAAGGAATTTCGCAGCAACCCGATGGCCGAAATTGGCGCGCAGGTCGCGAAAGAAATCTCCGCAATCCGGGAAATTACAGACATTGAAAGCGTGGCACTGTTTGCACGTGGTTCAAGGCCTTGTGGGTTACCCAATGTCGAACCGTCAGCTCCCGCCATGATTCAATATACATCGGGTACAACCGGATTCCCCAAAGGGGCTGTCCTCGACCATCGGGGTCTGGTCAATAATGCGCGATTTTATGCAAGTCGATGCGGTGCAACCGAAGAAACTACCTGGATAAACATTATGCCTCTGTTCCATACCTCTGGTTGTGGAATGGTGACATTGGGTTGCCTTCAGGCCGGTTGCAGAATGGTGCTTGTATGCCTTTTTGATCCGGATGTGGTTCTCGATCAGCTGGAAACGTCAAACGCTGATATCATCCTTGGTGTACCGACCATGGTTGTAAGCCTGTTGGATGCTCAACAAAAACGCCCACGCAATTTGTCATCCCTCAAACTGGTCAGTTGCGGAGGCTCGATGGTAGCACCGGAGCTTGTAAAGCGCGTACAGGCATTGATGGGAGCTGAATTTTCCACGCTTTACGGCCAGACAGAGTATTGTCCGGTCATTACCCAACATTATCTGACAGATACTATAGACGACATTTGCAACACCACTGGCCAGCCGGTTGCACAAACCGAAGTTTCCATACGTAGCATTGATAAAAACACTACTGTAGCGGTCAATGAAGTTGGTGAAATCTGTGCACGCGGGCCATGCGTGATGTTGGAATACAATAACAACCCGGAAGCAACCGCCGAGACCATAGACGATGAAGGTTGGCTACATACCGGTGACCTTGGCCGCATGGATGCACGTGGGTATGTCACCGTTACGGGCCGTGTGAAAGAAATGATAATCCGAGGTGGAGAAAACCACTTCCCCGCCGAAATCGAGAATTGTTTGCTGGAGCACCCTGAAGTTGCGGAAGTGGCAGTCGTTGGATTGCCGGATGAAAAATACGGGGAACTCATCGGGGCATTTATCCGTCCAACCGGCAATCAGTTAGATAAAGAAAAGCTTCATGACCACTGTCGGGCCATTATGTCACCTCAGAAAACACCAAACGTTTGGGTTCAGGTGGAAGCTTTTCCGTTGACCGGTTCAGGCAAAATACAAAAATTCGCTCTCCGCGACCAATTCGTCGCTGGAGAGTTTTTGAAATGTGACGAATAGGAAACTCCATGCAAGACGCAACCAAACATTACATCAACGGCAAATGGGCTCCCTCAAATGGCGGGCGCGAGATGGCAGTTGAAAATCCGTCAACAGAAGAAAGGATCGCGACGATTACCCTGGGCAGCACCGCAGATGCTGACGCGGCCGTCGCCGCTTCCAAGGCAGCCTTCCCGGCCTGGGCGACAACAAACCCCGAGCAACGGATCGCTGCATTGGAGCGGTTGATGGAGGTTTATAAGTCTCGGGCCGAAGACATGGCGCAAGCTATCAGCACCGAAATGGGTGCACCAATCGCGCTTGCCAAAGCTGCACAGGCCGGCGCCGGAGCTGGGCATCTCAAGAACACCATTCGGGCGGCGAAGGCTTTTGCGTTTGAACGTCCGTTGGGCGACCATGCCCCCAATGACATGATCCTTTATGAACCGGTTGGTGTCTGCGCGCTCATTACACCGTGGAACTGGCCGATGAACCAAGTGATGCTCAAGGTTGCCCCCGCGCTGGCGGCGGGGTGCACAGTAGTCCTGAAACCCTCAGAACTCTCCCCGCTCAGCGCCATGTTGCTGGCTGAGATGATCGACGCGGCGGATTTCCCGCCCGGTGTGTTCAACCTTGTGAACGGTGACGGCTCTGGCGTTGGCACACATCTCACAGCGCACCCGGACGTTGATATGGTCAGCTTCACCGGTTCAACCCGTGCAGGTGTGGCGATCAGCAAATCCGCTGCGGATACCGTCAAGCGCGTCAGCCTCGAACTGGGCGGCAAAGGCGCCAATATCATCTTCGCCGATGCGGATGAAAAGGCTGTCACGCGCGGTGTGCGTCATTGCTTCAACAACTCAGGCCAGTCCTGCAACGCTCCAACCCGGATGCTGGTGGAATGTTCGATCTACAACCAGACCGTTGAAACCGCCCGTATGGTAGCCGAGAAAACAGAGGTTGGACCGGCGTCATTCGAAGGTCGCCAGATCGGCCCGGTAGTTTCTGGAACTCAGTTCAACAAAATCCAAGACCTGATCAAGTCGGGTATCGATGAGGGTGCCACGCTGATAGCGGGTGGCCTTGGCCGTCCCGATGGGCTGAACCAGGGTCACTTCGTTCGTCCCACAATTTTCGCCGACGTGACATCGGATATGACGATCTGGAAAGAAGAAATCTTCGGCCCGGTCCTTTGCATCACGCCGTTTGACGGTGAAGACGAAGCCATCACTTTAGCGAATGACACGCCGTATGGTTTGACCAACTATGTGAATACCGCTGACAAGTCCCGCGCCCGACGAGTGGCACGGCGGTTGCGCTCCGGTATGGTCGAGATGAACGGCAAGTTCGGCGGGGCTGGGTCTCCTTTCGGCGGAATGAAACAATCTGGCAATGGCCGCGAAGGTGGCGTTTGGGGGCTTGAGGAGTTCCTTGAAGTCAAGGCCGTCAGCGATTGGGAATGAGGATGGCAAAGGTACTTTACGAAAAAGATGGTAGGCTCGGGCGGATCACACTGAACCGACCTGAAGTGATGAATGCCATCGACGATGATCTGCCGCGCGAACTGGCGGCGGCGGTGGCAGAGGCCGACCATGATCGCGATATACACGTGATTGTTCTGGCTGGCGCAGGTAAGGCTTTTTGCGCGGGTTATGACTTGGCGCATTACGCCGAAGGCAATGGTCCTAACAAAGTGGTGCAGGACATGCCCTGGGATCCGATGCAGGATTTCCAGTTCATGTGGGCGAACACACAGGCCTTCATGTCGCTCTTCCGGGCGATGAAACCGGTGATCTGTAAGGTGCATGGCTTTGCCGTCGCGGGCGGCTCGGATATAGCACTCTGCGCCGACCTAACGCTCATGGGAGATACGGCACAGATTGGCTACATGCCCACCCGTGTTTGGGGTTGCCCAACAACCGCAATGTGGGTGCATCGGCTCGGGCCAGAGAAAGCCAAGCGCATGATGTTCACCGGCGACAAGATCACAGGTATAGAGGCCGCAGGAATGGGCTTGGTGCTGAAATCCGTGCCCGATGACCAACTCGATGCCGAGACCGAGGCACTAGCCGGACGCATGGCAACCGTGCCGATCAATCAACTCGCAATGCAAAAGATGGTCATCAATTCAGCGGTAGAGGAAAAGATCAACCACACACAACGTCTCGCAACTGTTTTCGATGGTTTTGCTAGGCATTCGCCTGAGGGAATGAACTTTAAGGCCCGCGTCGAGGCCGTCGGCTGGAAACAAGCAGTGGAAGAGCGCGACGAAGGTACATTCAACTGGACGGAGAACACCGGGTGGTCGCGATAAGAATATTTGCAACCATCTATTTTGGTCGCAAAGTCCGCATAACCGCCATTAATAACATCAATTTTAGTTCCTCTGACCACGTTTCCTGCCCTCACCAACAGATTTATCACTCAGCCCCACTTTTCCGCCCCACAATGCACCCGCCTTACCCCTCATGGACCGTATTGACAGGGTTCTCGTGAGGGGATGGTCCGGAGATGGTCTGCATATAATACGTCATCCTGTCAGGTCCTGTTTGGACCGTATCTCGGAGGCGGAAATAGACGTGTTGACGGGATGACACGGGTATAGATTGAGCCGGTGCCACGGGGACCTGATTGGATTAACGAGGACGCTGGACCGTTATACCGGGCAATCGGGAGAAGGTAATCCGGTGCAAAAAAAGAATGGGTATGGAAATGTTGATCTGAATGCATTCAGCCGAAATCTGGATATTAAAAACGGGTCTGCTTTCATGATAATAGTAAGATTAACTGTGAAGCGAAAACTGAGTAGGACCCTCAAAAATGAAAGTGCCTCTTTTTAACACTTACTATCCAACAGTCGATGTTATGGATCAGTCTCAAAAACGGTTTTATAATCGGTTCAAGCGGGTCTTAGCTAAAGGTGAATTCGTAGATATTGAAGATCAAATTTCATACGTTTTTTGCTATGCATACGAAATTATTGACCCATCAAAACCCCGACAGTCTCTTGCAAAACTAAAAGGACTTGCAGAAATTTATGCCGATGACCCCAAACTACCTCAATACCTTAATAGTTGGGCAGCTGATTGTTCCATACTCCTTGGTGACTTTCGGCAGGCCCTTGAATTATTGCCTGAGCCAAAATTGGGCGCGACATGGGGGTTAGTTGCGGACACTCGCCTTAGTCTGAAGCACAAGCTGAGACTTACACCTATACCACGCGAATTGGTCGCTATCGTTGGCCCCAAAGTAACGAAGTACGGACGGGAAAACTTAGAAGGTGTTGAAGAATACGTTGGCGTTCAACTCAAAGAAATGCAGTCACGGTCTAAGAGACTAATTTCCAAATGGATTTCGGAATATAAAATTTACAAAACAAAGTATCACCCATTTAACGGCGTGCCTTGCAACCATGAGCGGCATACGAACTTTACAAACTATCACTTCAGCAATTGTGATGTGTTTCGAGAGTTTGCGGTCGACCTGATAAGGCAAGCAGAAAACGCATTAAGAACAGACAAAGGATTGCCGCGTGTGGGCGAAGGATGGGTTTCTGAAACGCAACTCTATTATCAATTGAAGGACGAGTTCAAAAGCATCCAAGTTATACAGCATGCTCGCCCATCATGGTTAGGACGTCAGCACCTTGATGTATACCTTCCAGAATTGTCTGTTGCTGTTGAATTCCAAGGCGAGCAACACGACAGGCCCATAGAGTTTTTCGGTGGGCAGAAAGCATTTGAAGAAAATCAGAAACGTGACAAGCGGAAACGCGCGGCCTGTAAACGCAACAATATCAAATTATTTGAGGTGCGCGAAGGATACGATCTCAATCAGTTACTAGAAGAGATCAAATCCATCGCTCATAGTCAGCAGAGCTATTGATAGTCCAAATTAGTCCGCCTCCTTTTGCGACATTCAAACCACACGCCTGCATCCCCGTTCCCACCACACCTACTCCCCCACCCTAGTGCCGGAGCATGACCTCGCACCCAAGGGAATACCCAAGAAGGGCCAGAACGACATATGCGGAGTGGCTACCTAACCCCAGCCCCATGATGTGACGTGGCACCGTGACCAGGATTACCGCCTTGCCCCGTGTAAAGATTATCCAGTATCGCTACGGCCTCCTCACCGCCCCGTATGGCTTGAGTGTAATGCCCCAGTGTCACGGCTGGATTAGCGTGACCTGCGAGCTTGGCAACAAGACCAACCTCAACACCTTGGGCCTGTAGCGTTGATACAAAGCTGTGGCGGGCAGAGTGATGGGTTACATAACGAACGTTGGCTTTCTTCAAGGCTGGCTTCCAGAAGCGCTTGAGGTAGTTGTCATAGCGAAGTGGTCCACCGCCACCCTTGCGAGGAAGCGGCCATTGCTGGCGGGCACCAAGGCCCGGGAATACACGGTAGAGATCACCATCTAGCCTTGGGCAACGTAAGCGCCACTCAATCAGCATCTGACGCAGGCTTTCAGATAATGGTATTTCTCGCACACCCGCTTCCGTCTTGGTGGTGTCGGTGGTTGTTCCATCGCGCTCTTGAATGCGCCGGATATGAATGAGGTTCTTATTAAAGTCGACATCCTCCCATAACAGACCCAGCTGCTCGGATATGCGAACGCCTGTATAAAACGGAAAAGCATAGTAGATGCCCCGCTCTGGGTCCTGCTTGGCGCATTCGAGTAGCTTGGAGGCTTCCGAAGGGCCGAGAACGGCCCTCTAGAACTTTGTGAGGATGGCGAAAACTCAATGGCAGTTAAACATGGGGTCGTTGCTGAAGTGTGATGCTCGTGATGGTGGTGATACTTTAATCAAGTACATTGAAAAGCCCATTTGATTGATTCGTCGTGATTCAAAAAAGGGTGGCACGTTACGGGCGTTACACATGTTACATGTACACAGTGGATTTATTTGGAGCAGAAAACCCCTGATCAGGGCCTATCTATCTCAATCAGAACTCCCAAAGTATATGTAACACCTGTAACGCCCGTAACGGTCTAGTATTCTACCCTGGTTTCTTCATCAGGATTAACCGGCTTGGAATACCCGCGTTGTGCCTTACCATCGATGCTCAACCATCAGAGCGTAACTATCACTGCAGAAAATTAGACACGCGTTTTACAGCGAAAGCGCCACACCGATTGTCGTCAAATGTAAATGGCATAAGCCACTGGCTCAGATAAGCTGGTTCCAACGAACATCGCTGTTCCGCTGAAAATAGAACAGAAATTACTTGGTTGGCGAGCGTTTGGTCACGCCGAAAAATGAGAACATATGCGGCCATACTTATTAGGGCCACCGCATGGAAGTCGGTCACCCCTTTTTGCAAATCAGGAGACAGCACTAGCCATGAAAAAGGTATATTTGGGCCACTTAAAACGGCTTAGCTATGCTAAATCCATTCGCAATTGAGGCATTACCTTCCGTCTTCTTGATAAGGGACTAACTCTAGCTAAAATTAGACGTAGAAGCGGGTCTCAGATCAATTTCTATCTTGGGTTATAAATGAAAAATCCTAGTTTTAGATGGTCCGATTTAATGGGAGCAGGTCATAGTTTTTTGGCTCATCATTGCTGATCAAGAAGCAAATGATGAGCCGAATGAAATATTCCAATCTTAGTGACTGATCATCCATGGACGGGCAGACGGTGCTGATTTTGAACCATCTGCATGGTAGACCATTTTCGATTTCTTTCCGCCACCTCCAGAACAACAAGAACAACCCGGCGCATGGGCACCCGTTTTCTTACTACTTTTGGGGGCATGAGAAGATTTTTCATTCACACTAAAGGCATGGCGTTTATCGCCATCCATTATTGACATATTGGGTGTGCGTACCAAGGCTCTGGGTGCTGTTTCACCGCAAGATGGACAATCACAAGGGTCTGCTGATTGCGCCATTGGCCTGCTCTCAGTAAACAAGCCGCAATCATCACATAGATAGTCATAATACGCCATGGCGCAATCCTTTCATCGTTGTTTAGAGGTCTGGTGCAAGGGGGATATCAATTGAGCCATCAAGAAATTTAGTTGGCCCTTCGTTACCCGGCATCATATCGAATTCGAATATATCCGTCGGCAACCACAAGGTTGCGCAAGCATTTGGAATATCCACCACACCCGATATGTGTCCTTGTACAGGTGCTGTCCCCAAAATCGCGTAGGCTTGCGCACCGCTATAGCCAAACTTCTTCATATATTCGATCGCATTAAGACAGGCTTGGCGATAAGCAATATGCACATCCAGATAATGTTGCTCGCCCGCTTCATCAACAGAAATGCCCTCAAAGATTAAATAATCATCATATTTTGGCGTGATTGGTGAGGGTTTAAAAATCGGGTTTTTCACACCATATTTTTCCATACCACCTTTCAACAAAGATACTTTGATGTGCAGCCAACCTGCCATTTCAATTGCGCCACAAAACGTAATTTCTCCATCGCCTTGGCTAAAGTGTAGGTCGCCCATAGAAAGACCCGCACCATCCACATAGACAGGGAAATAAATCTTAGAACCACGCGATAAATCTTTAATATCGCAATTGCCACCATGTTCACGCGGTGGCACAGTGCGCGCACCTTCTGCAGCGGCTTTATCGCGGGCTTCACCTTTCAGCCCACCCATATGTGCTGTCGGGCCACCATCTGGTAGAGCGGCTAGTGGGGGCACGCGCTGTGGATCTGTATCAACAAGCTTTTGCTCACGCGTATTCCACATGTCCAGCATCTTCTTATCTGGCAAACAGCCGATAAGACCCGGATGGATCAGGCCCGCATATTTCACACCCGGCACATGGCGAGATTTTGTGAACATGCCCTCAAAGTCCCAGATCGACTTTTGCGCTTCAGGAAAATGTTCGGTTAAAAAACCGCCACCATTTTGCTTCGAAAAGAAGCCGTTAAAACCCCACAGGCTATTATCAAAAGTACCTATATCAAGAATATCGACGACAAGCAGATCACCGGGCTCAGCGCCTTTGACACCAATTGGACCGGAGAGATAATGCACTTGCTCCAATTCCACATCGCGCACATCAGATGCATCATCATCATTTTTAATCTGGCCACCAGTCCAATCATAGGTTTCAACTAAAAAATCATCCCCCGGTTCGACCCAATCACACATTGGAATATCTGGATGCCAGCGATTGTGGATTTTTTCATTTGTTAATGGTGACTCATCAAGGTCAACTTTGATTAATGTTTCAGGCATTGGAATACTCCCCATGTTGTTTTTTCACGCTGTTAGACGGACAAAAAGCCCGCGATCTTCTTTTCATCAATGCCCGCACGCGGGCTCTCATGAACAAATTCACCCTTTTCCAAAACAAGCACGCGGTCTGCCATATCAAGGGCGAAGCTCAACACTTGTTCTGAAACGATAATTGTGAGCCCCATCTCATCGCGTATCTTGCAAAGGGTTCGGGCCATCTCTTTGATGATGGAAGGCTGAATGCCTTCGGTCGGCTCATCAAGAAGTAAAACTTTGGGATTGGATGCGAGCGCGCGAGCAATAGCGAGCTGCTGCTGCTGGCCACCAGAAAGGTTGCCACCGCGACGGCTTTTCATTTCTAACAGCACTGGAAATAACTCATAGATGCGGTCAGGAACCGTGTTCTTACCAGTCACCGTCAGCCCGGTCTCAATATTCTCTTTCACGGTCATTGCCGAGAAAATCATTCGGCCTTGCGGAACAAAGGCCATGCCCTGCTCAACACGCTGATAGCTCTCCAGCTTTTCAACCGCGTTATCATTGATTTTGATGCTTCCATCATGCGACGGAACCACACCCATAAGCGATTTCATCAGTGTAGTTTTACCCATTCCGTTGCGGCCCATAATGGCAACAATTTCAGCAGGCTTCACATTAAAATTCAGTCCATGAATGACTTCACTTTGGCCATAAGAAACATGGAGGTTATCAACTGCAAGCATAATAATGTCTCCTAATGACCAAGATAGACTTCAACGACTTTGGGATCGTTTTGAACCCGTTCCATTGAGCCTTCAGATAGAATTTTTCCTTGGTGCATCACCGTCACACGGTGCGCGATGTCCTCGACAAATTTCATGTCGTGCTCGATTACAATCACTGATTGATTTTGAATAATCGTGTTTAGTAGTTCAGCCGTTTTAAGCCGTTCAGACACACTCATCCCAGCAACCGGTTCATCCAGCATCAGGAGTTTTGGTTTTTGAATGAGCAACATCCCAATCTCAAGCCATTGCTTTTGTCCGTGACTCAAAATGGCTGCATCCGTGTGCAAGTGGTCTTTCAAAAAGATCAGCTCTGCCACTTCTTCAATGCGGTCTTTCACTTCTTGATCTCGTCGAAAAGTCAGCGCACCGACAACAGATCGGCCTCGGGGAAATGAAATTTCCAAGTTTTCAAAAACGGTCAAATCTTCATAGATCGAAGGATTTTGAAATTTTCGCCCGACACCCTCACGCACAATGGTGTGCTCTTTCATTTTGGTGAGCTCTTTGCCCTCAAATTTGATCGACCCCTCAGTGGCAGCCGTGCGACCACAAATAAGATCGAGCACCGTCGTCTTGCCGGCACCATTTGGGCCAATAATGACGCGAATTTCATTCTCATCCACATAGAGGGAAAGGTCATTCACGGCCTTAAACCCGTCAAAGGAAACCGTCAGCCTATCAATACTCAATAGATAATCGGTGGAAGGATGCTGGGCATTCATGGTCTCGCTCCTATTCTGCGGGCTGTGTCTTGGGTGGAATGGGAGCTGACGCTACTGAGGCGGCTTTTAGGGTCTTCGCCTCTGGCGCTGCATCGCTAGTCACTGTTGCTCGTATTTGTGCAGCAGGTTTTTTGGAAAAGCGGTCAAGCAGCGGTTCAAAGTAAGTCTTGACGATACCTGCTAAACCGTTTGGAAACGCCATCACCACGGCGATGAACAAGCCACCCATGGCAAACAGCCAAAGCTCTGGAAAGGACTCTGAGAAACTGGTTTTCGCCCAGTTGACAATAAGTGCGCCATACACGGCCCCAAGGATTGAAAGTCGTCCGCCAACGGCACAGAAAATCACCATTTCAATGGAAGGAACAATGCCAACAAAAGAAGGCGACATAAACCCAACTTGGAGCGTGAACATTGCTCCACCTATTGCAGAAAACGCCGCAGCCAAACAGAAAACGAAAATCTTGAAATCAGAAACCGAGTATCCCGAAAACCGAACACGGTCCTCTTTGTCGCGCATAGCAATCAACAACCGTCCAGCTTTAGAAACCAGCACCAATTGCGCCAGAATGATTACCCCAAACAACAAGAGGCCATTGACGAAATATAAGACGTATTTCGCATCGTCTGTTCTGATATCCCAACCAAGCAGTGTTCTTAGATCAGTGATGCCATTAACACCGCCCGTATAACCCTGCTGGCCAATAATCAGAATAGTCAAAATAGCCGCAATCGCCTGTGTGATAATCGCGAAATACACACCACCAACCCGGCGAGTAAACATGGCAAAGCTGATCAAAAGGGCAAACGCCACAGGGACCGCAATAATTGCGACAATGGTGAAAGCTAAAGAATTAAAAGGCTGCCACCAAAAGGGTAATTCAGTAAGCTGGTTCCAATCCATAAAATCAGGAATGCCAGGCGTTGACTGAATTTTAGTCGCTTCTGGTGTTGACGACTCAAGCTTCAAGAACATGGCCATGCAATAACCGCCAAGGCCGAAAAAGATGCCCTGCCCTAAGCTCAAGATACCGCCATAACCCCAGCAAAGAACAAGGCCAACCGCAACAAAGGCATAGGTTAGATATTTGCCAATAAGGTTCAGGCGAAAAATTTCCAGGCCAAGGGGTAGGACAATAAAAATAATTGCGGCTAAGAGGGCCAGATAAACCCATTGGCGAGGTGTATAAAGGGCGCGGAGTGCAGCTTGCATAACGATGATACCTCTCAGTTCTAGCGACGGATTTTAAGGGTAAAGAGACCTTCAGGGCGCAGCATCAAGATGCCGACGACAGTCAGGAGTGTGAGCACTTTGGCCATAGATCCGCTGAGGAAAAACTCCATGGTGGACTGTGCTTGCGAGATGGTGAAAGCAGAGGCAATTGTTCCAAGCAGACTTGCAGCACCACCGAAAACCACGACTAGGAAAGTATCAACGATATAGAGTTGCCCAGCTGTCGGTCCTGTTGAACCGATCATGGTAAAAGCAGATCCAGCAATGCCAGCAATGCCACAACCAAGACCGAAGGTAACGCGGTCTACCATTTTGGTGTTTATGCCTACAGCGCCAGCCATGGTTCGGTTTTGAACAACCGCACGAACCCTCTTACCCCAAGCCGAGCGGAACATGATGATGTACACACCAAAGGCAATAAGCAGGGTGAGGCACATCACGAACAAACCGTTTATCGGAATTTCGATAATATCGGTCACCGCGATCGAACCAATTAGAAAATCTGGTAAGTTGACGCCGACTTCTCGCGCACCAAAAATCGAGCGGTATGCTTGTTGCAAAATGAGGGATAAGCCCCAAGTCGCAAGCAGCGTATCAAGTGGCCTTTTATAGAGATGCCGGATCATTCCCCACTCAACCAACATCCCCAATAGGAATGCCCCAATAAAGGCGAGGATCATCGCGATAAAGAAGTAGAGTGAAAAAAGACCCGGCAAATAGGCTTCAAAGAATAGCGAGGTGAGATAGGTGATATAAGCACCAAGGATCATAAACTCACCATGGGCCATGTTAATAACACCCATTTGACCAAAGATAATGGCTAGGCCCAGGGCCATGAGGACAAAAACTGAAAACAGTATCAGTCCTGCAAAGCCTTGCATTGCCAGAATGGAACCAAACTCAACATAGGTGAAATCGCCGATCATAATCGCCTCGCATTTAAGAAAAGACAGTCCGGCCAACCACGCTTATCAATGCGCAGAAGGTATTGGCCGGATTAAGTTGTTTTTGGGCTAAGGCTTATTGATAGCCTTTAGGGAATGGATCTGGCTCCATCAAATCAGCGGTTTCAAAAACGACCTCATATTGGCCATCTGTTTTCGCCCGACCGACTCTCGTCTTCGACCACAGGTGATGGTTTTCGTGAATTTTCACGTAACCCTCTGGTGCCGTAGGAAGCTCAATCCCTGGTGATGCGGCCCTGATTTTATCAATGTCAAAGCTTCCTGCTTTTTCAACAGCAGCCTTCCATAGCCAAGGACCTAGATAAGCCGCCTGCGTCACATCGCCGACAACAATATCGTCTCCCCATTTTTCTTTAAATGCCTTCACGAAAGCTTTGTTGTTTTCATTATCCAAGCTCTGGAAGTACTTCATTGAAGCATAGGCACCATCGATGTTGTCACCACCAATGCCGAGGATCTCATCTTCGGTAACAGAGATGGTCAAGAGAAGCGGTTTCTCTTTCGTCATGTCGATACCAGCAGCTTTCAACTGCTTGTAAAACGCAACGTTTGAGCCACCGACGACAATTGCGTAAATCACATCAGGTTTTCTAAGCTTGATCTTATTGATCACTGAGTTGAATTGAGTGTGGCCAAGCGGATAATATTCTTCGCCCTTAACTTCCAGCCCCAGTTTCTCAATGTGCTTACGCGCAATTTTGTTTGATGTACGGGGCCAGATGTAATCTGAACCAAGCAGATAGAAGGATTTCGCACCCTTCTCTCTTGCTACCCAATCAATGCCAGCAAGAATTTGTTGTGTCGCTTCTTGGCCAGTGTAGATAACATTTGGTGACTGCTCTAAGCCTTCATAGAAAGTTGGGTAATACAACATCCCATTAAACTGCTCGAAAACTGGCAAAACAGCTTTACGTGATGCAGATGTCCAGCACCCGAAGACGGACGCCACTTTGTCTTGCACGAGAAGTTTTTTCGACTTTTCTGCAAATGTTGGCCAATCTGATGCACCGTCTTCTTGAATATATTCGATCTTTCTACCAAGCACACCGCCTGCAGCATTGATCTGGTCAATCGCAAGCTTTTCAGCTTGGACAGAACCTGTTTCACTGATCGCCATTGTGCCTGTAACAGAATGCAGAATGCCGACTGTTACCGTGTCGTCAGTGACTTTTAATCCAGTCGTATTGACCTCTGACGTTGGAAAATTTGATGCAAGTACTGGCGATGAAAATGCTGCAGCCAAAGGAAGCGCTGCGATGCCTCCCATCAAATGGCGTCGGCTAATACCATACGCGTTCTTGTGTTGTTCATCACTCATTTGAAACCTCTCGTGTGTTGTCACTTCGCCTTGGGAATGACCAAAAATTGGCCCGATGGCGTTTATTTCGTCAGGCTTCGAGAGGAAGCACAATGGAGCATTTGACGTATTCCAAGAGAGGTAAATCACCACTAGCGTGGTGTTAATTGACACAATAACCCACAAAGCATCGGTGACTCTACGTAGTCGACAGCATTTCTCTTAGTCATAGGGATGAGCGCGGAAAGGTCGGCACGTAAATTGCTTTGAATAGGTTTAACATTGGTATTGGAAGTTTATGCGTATTCAGGTTTTAACGGCTATTCTCAATCGCGGGGACGAGTAAAAAATGGATACTCAGTCCAAAATTCCACGCGTAAGGCGCACCTATAATAAATGGGTTGCGAACGAGACGCTTGAGGATTTTGCGCTGCGATTTACCGCCCACAAAGTTCGCCGTTTTTCCTCTGGGCGCATCGCCAATACTGCAATCGGTGCGATCTCGTTTCTCGCACTTGAAGCAATCGGCGGCGCCATCACATTAAACTATGGATTTAGCAATGCAGTGACTGCAATTTTGACAGTTGCAGCAATCATCTTCTTGCTGGGCCTTCCCGTTTCTTACTATTCAGCCAAATACGGCGTGGACATTGATCTTCTCACCCGTGGTGCAGGATTTGGTTATATTGGCTCCACCATCACCTCCCTGATCTATGCAAGTTTTACGTTTATCTTCTTCGCGATTGAAGCCGCTATTGTTGCAACGGCACTGGAACTAACAACGGGGCTCCCCTTAAGCATCGGGTATGTCGTTAGTGCCTTGGTCATCATCCCTCTCGTCACGCACGGGATTAGTTTCATCAGCCGCTTTCAAGCGTGGAGCCAGCCTCTGTGGATTGGGCTACAGCTCCTCCCCTTCATCTTCCTTGCCGCTCATGGCCACCCAGATGTGCAAGATTGGACTGGATATTCAGGACTTTTAGGCTCTTTAGACGGATCAATTGACCTCACGCTTTTTGGGGCTGCTTCCGCTGTCTTATTTTCCCTTGTTGCCCAGATAGGTGAGCAAGTCGATTATTTGAGATTTCTACCCAGGAAAAGCCGCCAAAACCGCGTAGGATGGTGGGTTGCACTGCTGTCCGCCGGTCCAGGCTGGATCTTGATTGGTGCTCTTAAAATGCTTGCAGGATCATTTCTTGCTTTTTACGCCTTTAAAAATGGCATCCCTTTTGAAGATGCATCAGACCCCACGCGAATGTACCTCGTGGTTTATGAACAAATGTTCTCATCACCAGAGTTTGCGCTTGGTCTCACCGGCATTTTCGTTGTGGTTTGCCAACTCAAAATCAATGTAACAAACACCTATGCTGGCTCTATCGCATGGTCTAATTTCTTTTCAAGACTGACACACAGCCATCCAGGGCGCGTGGTTTGGGTCGTCTTCAATGTTGCTCTCGGCCTGCTTCTCATGGAATTTGGCGTTTACCGCGCGCTCGAACAGGTTCTTGGCCTTTATGCAATTGTAGCCGTTGCTTGGATGGCGTGCATTGTAGCAGACCTTGTGATCAATAAAACACTCGGCCTAGCACCCAAAACAATCGAATTTAAACGTGCGCACCTTTACGATATTAATCCAGTTGGTTTCGGCTCAATGCTACTTTCAGCCGTTGTAGCCCTTTTGGCATATATGGGCTTCTTCGGAGAGACAATTGCACCACTTTATTCTTACGTTGCATTGTCCTTGCCCTTCATTCTTGTCCCAACAATAGCGCTTATAACGTCAAGCAAATTCTATCTAGCAAGAGAAAGTAATTTTGGCTCAAAAACAGAGCAGCAAGATCATAAATGCTGCATTTGCGAGCACAGCTTTGATCATGAAGACATGGCAAAGTGTCCCGTTTATAGGGGTAACATTTGCTCGTTATGTTGTTCTATCGATGCAAGATGTAATGATGCTTGCAAAGACAATGCGCGCTTTTCAGAACAGGTGTACATATGGGCTGATAATTGGCTTCCAACCTATATTGCCAATTGGATAAAAAGCCGATTTGCTCGATATTTAACGTTATTTACAATCGTGACGACCATCACAGCTCTTGTGTTTGGTCTTGTCTACTTTGAGAGCACCATTGATTCATCCATCCCCAAAGACCTTTTAACCGCAACCTTGACTAAACTTTTTGCCGTCACCTTTATTATTTCAGGCATTGTGATTTGGCTTTTTGTGCTCGCCCAAGACAGCCGCAAACTGGTGCTAGAAGAAAACACACGCCAGACTAAGCTATTGGTCGAGGAAATCGACGCCCATGGAGAAACAGACCGCCAGCTTAAACAGGCGAAAGAAGTGGCCGAATCTGCAAATACGGCAAAAAGCAAATACGTCGTAGGTCTCGCCCATGAACTGCGCACGCCTTTGAATTCTATCCTTGGATATGCGCAATTGCTGGAACGCACCTCGGACTCAAACAAAAACATTCGCAATGCAGCAGGCACCATCAGGCGCAGCGGTGAACACCTATCCGGCCTTATCGAAGGCTTGCTTGATATTTCAAAAATAGAAGCGGGCAAAATAGAAATTTATCGCCATAAAACAGTTCTTAGACCTTTCCTTGATCAATTAGTCGATATGTTTCGATTGCAGGCGAAAAACAAGAGTATCGACTTTGAGTTTAAGGCAAAAACACCGTTACCAGATCACGTCTATACCGATGAAAAACGGCTGCGGCAGGTGCTCATAAACCTCTTGTCCAATGCGATCAAATTTACACCTGAAGGCCATGTTCATTTTTCAATTACTTATCGCAACCAGACAGCAAATTTTGAAATAGTCGATACCGGGATTGGCATCACTGACGACGACTTAGAGAAAATATTTTTGCCCTTTGAACGGGGTTCTGAGGCTGTTGAAAATCTACAACCGGGAACCGGCCTCGGGCTCACCATAACAAAATTACTCGTCGAAATTATGGGCGGTGAATTGAAAGTCGAACGTTTGGAAGTAGGAACGAAGTTTTCTGCAAAATTCATGCTTCCATCGTCTAACGCGCCTGATGAAAACAACAAGCATTACCGAGCAATAACTGGATACGAAGGTCCAAGGCGCACGGTCTTAGTGGTCGATGATGCAGCAGATCAAAGAGCGCTTATTCGTGAAGTTCTAACGCCTATAGGTTTCAATATTTTGGAAGCGAATAGTGGTCAGGCTTGCCTCAATATGATGCAAGATACAAAGCCAGATCTCATCATGCTCGATATAGCCATGCCCATTCTCTCCGGCTGGGATGTTGCCCGTGTGTTGCGCGAACAAATGAAGCGTGAAATTCCGATTATCATTTTTTCAGCTGACGCAACCGAAGAGCGAAACAAGCAATCAAATCAATCCTTATATGACGCCTATCTGGTAAAGCCATTTATCCTCGATGATCTTTTCGACAATCTCGAAACATTCATTCCAGTCACATGGATATATGCTGAAGATCCAGTAATAAACATATCCCAGCTTACTCAGTTTTCAGAAGCGGAATTACCAGATGCATCCTTGTTGAGACAACTCCACACCTTGGCTCAGGCTGGCTTTGTTCGCTCCATTGAAGCAACGCTTGATGAGTTAGAATATTCACAGCCTGAGACCGCCAAGTTTTGCCATTGTATGCGCGAACTAGCACAAAAGTCGAAACTAGATTCTTTTATCACGGCTATAGAAGAGGTGCAGCATGACGATTAATGACACTTTAGATCATTCAACAGTGTTGGTTGTGGATGATGCACCCGACACTTTATCTATGCTTTCAGATGCCATCCTATTTGAAGGAATGACACCTCATGTCGCAGAAAATGGGCATGCAGCATTAGGTCTTGTCAACCAAGTACGTCCCGACATTGTTTTGTTGGATGCGATGATGCCCGGTTTAGATGGATTTGAAACGTGCCGCATTATCAAAGAACAAAAGGGATGCGATAATTTACCGATCATTTTCATGACGGGCTCAGGAGACGATGACCATGTCGTGAAAGCCCTTTCATCGGGGGGTGTCGATTTCGTGGTAAAACCCGTTGTTCTGGATCACCTTTTTGCCCGCATGAAAGTGCACCTTGCTAATGCTCGCCTCACACGATCCGCCCGCAATGCTCTCGACCTGACAGGGCGGAAATTTGTAGCCTGTGATCCAACTGGCACTATCTTATGGTCAACCCCACAAGCATCAGATTTGCTCAGACAGGCAGGCTTGCGAAGCGACATAGATGCTCGCCTGCCATGGGAAATTGTGGAAGAGCTACTCCCCCCAAATCAACCTGCCAGCGTTAAACCAGCAAGCAACAATGCAAACATTACCTATACTGGCGGTTCTTACGACATCATCTTCAAACTCTTCGATGACAGCGACGCCAACGAATACCTCATCCAGCTCGTTGATGGGAACAAGGGGTCATATGAACAACAACTCGCAAAAGCCTTTGCCTTAACCGTTCGCGAGAGTGACGTCTTGTTATGGATCACTTACGGAAAATCTAACAAGGAAATCGCAGAAATTCTAAATATGTCTCCGCGTACAGTGAACAAACATCTGGAGCAAATATTCATCAAGCTTGCCGTTGAAAACCGCACATCAGCGGCAACACTTTCCGTAAAAATTCTATGGAGCGATTAAAGCTTCTTATCGTGAGGCTCTCACAAATTTTCGCAAAATAAGACTTCAATTCTGACCCTTAATTGGGTGAACGCCTAATAACAGATTAGGTTAAATTGTTACGGGAGGATTTTATCTCAATCCTGCTACTTAAGGAGCAAACGCTGGCAGACACAGTGTATCATTGATCTCGCCTATTCCACCATCGGGTCACCCTGTTGTCACCACCTCAATCTAAACTGCATTCAAACTCACTCAGCCAAATTGCAGCTTTGTGTCTAGCTTGCCAATTCTGCGAGCTGTTTCAATGTCCGATATTTTAGTCTTCAAGAATTTTGAACCATTTACGCAAACCTTGGCACTCACAAGTACGAGTAGTTCAAAGGCAGGCATTCTGGCCTCGCCCATCATATGCTCAATCATCTGATAAGAAAGATTCTAGAATGAACACATTTAACAATACAGTATCACGTGGCATCTGCATTGCTATTCTTACTCTCACAAGCTCTGCAGCTGCATTTGCCGCTGATTTAGATCCTGAAATTCAAGCCTCGCCAATTACTGAGTCACAAAAGACAAGCTTTTACGGCTCCATATTTGGTGGTGCTAATTTTGATGTTGGCTCAACTGATTTTACGAATGGTACAACGATTGTCGACACAGAATTTGACACAGGTTTCACTTTGGGTGGTGCTGTTGGTTATAAGTGGAACGAATTCAATTTCGGCGCGTTCACACCACGAACGGAAATCGAAGTGAATTATTTCGATAATGATGTCGATACTATCAATTTCTCAGGTAATGGCGTTGGTCAAGAAGTCGTCAATGGTGATAGCGGCGTTTCAGGCGTTGGCGTGTTTGCTAATCTCTTCTTTGATCTGGATACAGGTACAAAGTTCACGCCTTATGTTGGTGGTGGCGTTGGTGTTGGTTTCCTCGATCTTGATATCTTTTACAATGGTCCAAACTTGAACCTTGACGATACCGACACGGCATTTGGTTGGCATATTGGCGGCGGTGCAAATATTGATTTGACCGAAAGCGCTTCATTCTTTGTCGATGCCCGTTATCAGCAATTCGTCAATGTTGAGAGCCTACGCCGTATTGGTGAAGCGCCTGTTGGCGGCGGCGCTGGTCCCGGCGGTGGAAACTTTGAAGATGACCTAGCCTCTGTTTTGGTTAGAGCTGGTCTAACTTACCGCTTCTAAACCAAGCAAATTTTCAAACACCAAAAGCGTGCTCAGAAATGAGCGCGCTTTTTGTTGAGAATGGGAAGAAACGCAATCAAGTATTTGTTTTCAAAAAGTGTTGGGGCTTCATCTTCGTTTTGATGGTATCTCACTATCAACAATACTTGTGACCCTAATTGAATCCTTAAATTATTTTTGAACCCTTTTTCAAAAGACGGGCACTTATCTATTACACCGTAATGAGTGAGCTTCATGTTCTTGGCGACATCCAACACAACTGTTCCGTCAGATGATAAGAATGCAAATGAGATCGACAAGCAGCTGTTAGCAGCGATTGCGTCCGGGGATAAAGATGCGTTTGAGCGGTTCTACCGTCGCTATTTTAAGAAGATTGTTGGGTTCGCCATTCGAACAACCGTTAACAATGAAACGGCTGAAGATGTCGCTGTTGATACGATGATGGTGGTCTGGCGCACGGCAAACAATTTTGGCGACAGATCTAAAGTATCCACGTGGGTTTTCGGTATTGCTTACCGAGTGGCGCTTAAAGCCTGCGCCAAAAATAAAACTGATGTCGACGACAATGTAGAGCCCGATGAGTTGCCGCATGAGTCGACTGGAATGGACGAATTGGAACGTGTTTTCTTGCGTGATCAATTGGGCCGCGCTCTGCAAAGCTTATCAATAGAGCAGCGTAGTGTGATGGAACTGACATACTATTACGGGTGCACCTATCCTGAGATTGGTGAAATCATGGGTTGCCCTGTTGGGACAGTTAAGACGCGTATGTTGCATGCGCGTTCGAATATGAAACATATTTTGTCGGCACAATCGCGTCGATAACAAAGAAACGGGCATCTTAATGGAAGTAGATGAAAGAGAAACGGGCGACAAGCATCAAGAAGTATGGGCGTTATTGCCGTGGTATATTACGGGTAAATTAGACGCGGACGAGCATGAAATGGTCGAGCGTTATATCAGCACCTGTCCACTGTGCCAGAAAGAGGTGGCTGAGCAAAAGCACCTCGCGGCTGCAGTTAGTGACCGTCATTATCTTGATGGTGCTGAAGATCAAAGTTGGCAAAATATTTCTGCCTTGGTTGATGCTGAAAGCCAGCAATCAAGATCAAATATTGCACCTCTTAAATCTAAGCCGACCAAACCCAGAGCGCTAACCCATTGGGCAACATACGGTTTGATTGCAGCTTCAGCATTGATGGCAATTGTTATTATTCCCAATGTCATAAAACAGGAGGGAGAATATGAAACCCTTACTGATAACGCTGTCGTTGTTGGGGAGTTTCTCAGAATAAAAGCTGCAGAAGGTATCGGAAAAACGTCCATGCTTGCTTTGTTTGAAGCCCATAACCTTAAATTGCTAAGCGGGCCTTCGCCAACGGGTGTCTATACGGCTCAGTCTAAAAGCAAACAAAATCTTGCCCCTATTTTCGCGAAAATATCAAACGCTCCTGAGGTCGCCTTTGTCTCTCATTTACAGGGCAATCATTGATGCGCGTTCTAACTCTCATATTTATTTGCTTGGCATATTTTTTTGGCTTTTTGATAGCCTCTAACCATACTGGGCATGCGCAAGAACAGCCGGAAAACTGGTTACTGGCACCTGCTGATGATCTCGTTGGTAGGAGATATATTCTCGTAACTATTCCGATAGATTCGCAAAATCCTTCAAGGGCGCAGATCAATGAAATATCCGGCAAGTATGGAATAGATATTGTTGCCGAATGGCCGATATCAAGTGTCGCGGTTCACTGTATTATCTTTAAGGTGGGATTTAGCAAATCAGTGTCGAAGCTCATGTCGATGATGGAAAAAGACGACGACATTGAATCCGTTCAACGGATGAACCAATTTAAAACGTTGAGTAAGCCCGCCTATAGTGATGAATTGTTCAAGCTTCAAACCAACCTGTCAGGCTTTGATGCCGTGTCGGTTCATCAAAAAACAACGGGGCGCGACGTTAAGATCGGGGTTATCGATACAGGCATTGATTTTTCGCATCCCGATTTGTCAAATCGTGGGTTTGAGAACAAAGATTTTGTGAGCGTTGGGGGAAGAAAAAAGCCCCCAGCTGAAAGACATGGAACAGCGATTGCTGGTGTTATTGCAGCCAGTAATACTAACGGAAAAGGTATAGTTGGGGTTGCTCCTGACGCGAAGATTATTAGTTTGCGCGCTTGTTGGCAAAACATTGTCTTGAAAAAAGGCCGGTGCAGCACATTCTCTATCGCGCGCGCGCTGAATGTCGCCATCACTCAAAAAGTAGATATAATAAATCTCAGTGTTGGTGGTCCATTTGATCCATTACTTGCCAAAATAATAAAAACAGCAATCGAAGACCACGCCATCGTGGTTGTTGCTGCTTATAGCGCAGATAAAAGAACACAGTTTCCAGCTAGCCAACCAGGCGTTATTGGAGTTTCTAGCCAGAAGATTGCGAACGATGTCATCGTGGCACCGAGCATTGATGTATTAAGCACCTCGCCCGGTGGAAACTATGATTTCTTCTCAGGCGCTTCCATCGGGACCGCTCATGTATCCGCTATTGCGGCTTTAATGCTTGAGATGAAAAAGAACCTCAGTCCCAAGATGATATCTAATATTATGATGAGCGCGAACAAGAAACATTTGAATGATGAAAATTTGAACGCATGCGTTGTTCTTTCAAAAATTGATGACATTGTTTGTTAGGCGTAGACCCTTGTTTGTTGGCGCTATGCTTGACCTGAGACCCGTTTTCTCCATCCAATTTTGAGTAGGATTTACGCTCTTTCCAGCCATCAGGTCACCCTGTTATCACCCACTATATTTTGGACGGCATTCAGCCTCATTGAACCAAAAAGGCAACTTTGCACCGCCCGTATGCCTATTCGATGTCCAGCCACGCTTTGATATGGGGTCACTCGTTTTGAGACCAATTGGGCCTGAATGATTACGCTCACGCACAGGGAAAGCTGCGATTTTTGTGAACTCTTGGCACTACGTCGCGATAGCTTCAAGGCGTCATTCAGTGCAAAAATCAAAGCAGTTCACTGAGCTTACTTTTTAGAATTTTCCCCGTTGGTGCTGCGGGCAGTTTCTCGACCACGATGATCCGCGAAGGGCGTTTGTATCCGGTTAGTCTTTTCGCTGCGAATTCACGCAAATCGGCCTCATCGGGCCAATCTTTAGGTGAGGCCTCCACAAAGGCATATACAAGTTCATCGCCATTGACGACGTGCCCCGCCACAGCAGATTGGATCACCTGCGGATGGTCGTTTAGGGCTGCTTCAACTTCAGGAGGGTATACGTTGAAGCCACCATGGATGATCAACTCTTTGGAGCGGCCAGCAATGTGCAAGTTTCCGCCGCCGTCATATCGCCCCAGATCACCCGTTCTAAACCAGCCATCCTTGGTGAAGGCTTTGGCAGTTTCTTGGGGGTTGCGAAAGTATCCTTTCATCACACCACCACCGCCGACAAGGATTTCACCAACCTCGCCCTGAGCATCCGATGCGTCGTAATCAAGCTTGATCTTCACCCCGGGGAACGGCTGGCCGACCGAGATATCATCATTGCTTTCAGCATGATTTGTCAGGCTGATCCCTGCGGTCGTTTCTGTCATTCCATAGCCATTTTGTAATTGAAGGCCAAAGAATGCTTCAGCGCGCCGTTTCCAATCCAGATCCAAAGGGGCGGCCCCTGACGAAACATACCTCAACGATTTGGAATGCAGCTTATCGTGCCCTTGTTCTTTGGTGTATTGCATCAGTAATGCATGCATTTGCGGGACGGCAGACAGTAGCGTAATCCCAGAAGTCAGCGCCTTGTGCAAATCAGCAGGGACAAAGCGTGGCGCTATTCGGACCGAAGCACCCGACATAATGCCCGCCATAACAATTGATGTAAGGCCAAAGACATGGCTGAACGGTAAAACGCCATATAGCTTGTCGCGGTGGGTGATAAAGCGGGTTTCGCAGGTGACCTTACCACCAAAAAACAGGTTTGCGTGGGTCAACATCACGCCTTTAGGGGTGCCTGTTGTTCCGGTCGTGTAAAGAAGAGTTGCAACATCGCCGAGATCAGGGTCGGGTGAAGAATGGCGAGCAACGCCATCTAATCCGCTGCACGCCTGCATCGGTGTGCCGCCCAGTCTTTTGGCATGGGTCGCCGCGTCTTTTGATACTGCTGACGAAAAAAGAACCACTGCCGGATCTGAATGGGCAATAATGCGTTCAACCTCGGCTTCGGTTTGACGGGCGTTGAATGGCACGCTTGTTGCGCCGATCCGAGAGATTGCAAACACGGCTGCAACGACTGCCGCGCTGTTTTCCAACAGGATCAAAACACGGTCATTGGCCTGCACACCCATGCGCGTAAGCTCGTCTGCCAAGGCAAGGCTGGTTGCGACCAATTCTGCATAGTTCCAGTCAATGCCAAGTGTATCAGTAACAGCGGGGGCATCTGGTCTCAGCCCATTTTGCTTATCCAAAAAATCGTGAATACAGTCATCCATAGATGCGCCCCTTAACCTACTTGCATCACATTCAAGCGCCCAAGGGCGACCTGAGCTTCGGTTTCCATCTGTGCGAAAATTTCTGCCATCGGTGCGATGGCTTTGGTGAGTCCTAATGCGTGTCCAGCGGACAACAGGCCTTTTGATACATCACCAGTTTCATACGCCTTACGGCCAATTTTACCGGATACGAAAGGCACCAGCTCGTCGATAGTGACATTCGGATTGTCCGCTTCCATCTTGGCCACAGCCTGCGTTGTTTCATTGGCCAACGAGCGCACGGTGTTGCAAAGCGTGTGCAGAACAAGAGCGGTGTCCCTCCCACTTGCCTTTACGATTGCCTCTTTGTAGCCCTTGTGGGCAGTCAGTTCATCCGAGACCAAAAGTCGGGTTCCCAAGACGACGCCAGACGCCCCCATGGCCAGTGCCGCAGTGATCTGTGATCCATGCCCAATGCAGACAGATTGCTCTTTGAGCGCAAAGCGCACGGCGGGCACCTTGTGGATGATCGTCAGGTTGAGCTTTTTGATAAGCGACATATAGGGTTCAGGGTTTCGAATTCCCAGACGGCGGGTTACTTCGGTGGATAGAACATTCATGCCCCGTACTCCGGTTTGCGTTTTTCAAGGAATGCCGAAATACCTTCGGCAGCCTCCGCACTCCCCTGAGCCTCGGCCATCACCGTAGCCTCTAAATCAAGCTGGGCTTCAAAACTTGCCTGCGAGCCTTGAGACACGAGGCCTCGATTTTCCAGACGGACACTCATAGCTGAGCCTCGGGCACGCGTTTGTAAACGCCAGTCGAGGTAGCAATCAATGCGCCCTTAGCATCGCGCAGTTCGCTGGAGACAAACAACAAATTTCGCCCACCTCCAGTGATTTGCCCAATCGCCTCGACACGGCACGGCTTGACGGGGGCAACAAAATTAACCGACAGGGAAACGCTTAGAAACGGTGCACGTCCCGTGTCGTCAACGCTCAATGACGCTGTTGCCCCAGCGGCACTATCGAGCAGGCAGCTGGTGATGCCGCCGTGAAGCACTTTGTGACGGTTCAGGTGGCTTTCGGTGATATCAAGCCAGCATCGAGCGCGCTTGTCGGGCGCACCCACATCCAAAACATAGCCGACGAGTTTCTGCGCACCCGTTTCACCAATGATCTCATCTGAATTATAGGCTAAGGGCAATGAACCGCTCCAATTTATGATCAACATCGCCAAATCGGTGATCCGCCATGGTGATGCGTTTGCTAAAGCGGCCAAGAGCGTATTCATCGGTCATGCCAATACCGCCATGCATCTGAATGGTATCCTCGGCCACCAGACGGCCCACCCGACCCAGAATGTTCTTGGTTGCGGCAAGTACTCGGTCGCGTTCGTTCGGCGTATCTGCCAAATACGCGGCCCCCAAAATGACAGCTGAGCGCGCCTGTTCCATTTCGACCTTCAGATCGACAAGCCTGTGGGCCAGCGCCTGAAATGCACCAATCGGGCGTCCAAATTGCTTGCGTGTAACAAGATATTCCTGCGTCATATCAAGGGATGTTTCCATCGCCCCCAGCGTTTGTGCCGCCAACGCAAGGGTGCCCGCAGCATTTGCTTCGGCAATCGCACGATAGGCCTCTTCCATCAACAAGGTGGCGGGCGTGTCGCTTAGCGTCACTTCGGCAACGGGGTCAGTGCGGACAAGGCAAAAAATCATATTGGCGTATTGGCCCAATGTGGTCCATGTTTTCTGACCGTTGACCACATAATGGTCACCATCTTTGACGGCTTTGGTATTTAGGGCGGCCAGATCGCTACCGGCTCCAGGTTCGGAATATCCTTGGCACCACCAATCGTCGCCAAAGCGTTTGGGCCAGTTGGGTGCAAGCCAACCTTTTTCGTTGAGGCCGTCATGCCAAATTTCATAATCGGCCTTTGAAAGTGGCACTGAACAGCACACTTTTTCTGACAGCTCAAAAGGCAAATGTTCCCTTAAAAATGCACGTATTTCGGCATGAAACGCTTCGTCCTGAGGGGAAAAATTCAAATCCATTTTTTTGACCTCAATGAATCTCGAACAATCCAGCAGCACCCATGCCACCAGCAATGCACATGGTCCCAACACCCAGTTTCGCACCCCGTCTTTTTTCTTCATGCAGAATAGCTGCCGTCAGCCGCGCACCAGTCATACCAAAGGGATAGCCGCAGCCGATCACCACATGCTCAATCTCGTCTTTGGCAAGACCGGTATGACCAGCCGCAAGTATAACGGCCTGTTTCATGCTGATTATTCCTTATTAATATCGTCAAATGTACGGCCCTGCGCGACAAGCTGCTCCAACAACGGGGCTGGTTGCCAGAAGTAGCGATCATCCGCTGCAAAGGTCTGGATATCGGCTAGAATTTTTGAAAGACCCTGCATATCGGCCCATTTCAGAGGCCCACCGTGGTAGCGTGGAAAGCCATATCCCATTAGCAACACCATATCGACGTCAAGCGGACGACGGGCAATGCCCTCGCCTACCACCTTTGCGGCTTCGTTCACCATTGCGGCCATATATCGTCGCAGGACTTCGTCATCGGTGAAGGTTTGCGCCTTGATGCCAAGCTTTTCGCGCTCTGCTTCGATCAGTGGCATGACATCGCTATTTTCAGTCTTTGTGCGACCGTCGTAAACGTAATATCCACGGCCTGTTTTCTGGCCCATGTGTCCCTGTTCGCACAAGCGATCAACATAGGTTGGCACGCGTTCGCGCGGATCACGTGTGGGGGCTAACCGTTTACGGTTAGCCCACCCAATATCCAACCCAGCAAGGTCAGCAACCGCAAAGGGCCCCATAGGCAACCCGAAACCCTCTAACACGCGATCAATTTGATAGGGGGAAGCACCATCAAGGATCATGTGGTCCGCCGCTGTGCGATAACTCGTTAAAATGCGATTGCCGATGAACCCATCGCACACGCCCGATCGCACGGAAATTTTGCCAAGACGTTTGCCAAGCGCAAAACCTGTGGCCACGACATCCAGCGCCGTATCGTCGCCGACGACAACTTCCAGCAGCCGCATGACGTGGGCAGGCGAAAAGAAATGAAGGCCAATGAAGTCTCGTGCCCGACTGGTGCTGGCGGCAATCGCGTTGATATCTAGGTAAGATGTATTACTGGCCAAAACGGCTGACGGTTTGGCCACCGCTTCGATCTGGGCGAAGACCTGTTTCTTGACTTCCATATCTTCGAACACGGCCTCGATGATGATATCGGCAGCACCCAAGTCACTGTATTGGGTGGATAGGCGCAAAGCCACGGCAAGGATCAGATCATGTTGTTCTTGGTTGATCGTTCCGCGCTTCAACGCCCCTGACAGATTGCCAACAATTCGGCTCTTGGCCGCCTCTGCTGCCTCCTGCGTCATCTCGATCAAGGTGACCCGAAGCCCTGCCAGCAACGCCGCAGTGGCAATGCCAGCGCCCATAGTCCCGCCACCAATTACACCAAGTTCGGCAATGTCACGGGGGGTAACACCATCCAACTCTGGCAGTTTAGAAACCTGACGTTCGGCAAAAAAGGCGTGGATCAGGCCTTTGCGTTGATCCGTTTCCATCAAGGACAGGAACAACCGACGTTCTTCCGCTAACCCGTCAGCAAAGGGCAGCCGTGATGAGGCTTCAATGGCTTCAAGCGCCACCAAAGGCGAAAGCTGCCCGCGTGCTTTTTGGAGTAGTTTTGCTTTGATGGCCGCAAAATCCACAGGTTCCGCAGCAGCCATAGTGCTCAACGGTCGCGGACCATTCTCATCCGCCAGAATGGCCGTGCAATAAGCAAGCCCGAAGGTTCTTGGGTCCCCCTCGGCTCGTTTATCAATAATTCCAAATTCCAGTGCTTTGGCGGCTGAAATAGGACGACCGCCAGTTATCATCTCTATCGCAGGTTCAAACCCAGTCAAACGCGGTAGGCGTTGTGTGCCACCAGCGCCGGGAAGAAGGCCCAGACTAACCTCTGGTAGACCCATTTTGGTTGTTTTCTCCGCAATGCGATAGTGGCAAGCCAAGGCGATTTCCAGCCCTCCGCCAAGGGCCGTACCGTGCATGGCCGCGATGACTGGAATAACGCAGGCTTCAATCTGGTTACAGACGTCCGGCAGGGATGGCGGGACCGGTGGCTTACCAAATTCGTGGATATCGGCGCCAGCAAACCAGGTACGTCCAACGCCATAAATCAGCACCGCCTTTGCACCATCAGCGACCGCGCGTGCAATTCCGTCGCTCAACCCTTTACGAACCACGGCACCCAACGCATTTACGGGCGGATTGTTTGCGTTCAACACGGCGATATCGCCGTTGCGTTCATACTCTATTGTCATTGTACCCTCGTTCTATGCTTGTTCATAGGTGCGAGGCGCGCCAGTTTGTCGCTCAAGGTTACGAACAGCCTCCCGAAGGGCTGGTCCGACCTCCTCTAAAATGCGCGCATCGCTCAGCATCTCAGGCGTGGCACCGCAGGTGAAGACTACTGGCTCCCCCAAAGTGCTGGCGTGATAGGGATGCGCGACAGCACTCATCGACTGGTTATATCGCGCGGCACCTTGCGCAAAAGCGAAGCCCTGACGCGTAAGTTGTGCATGCCCCTCTTGGCGCAATTCCCGCCATTCCTCTCTGGTTTCCAGCCTTTCGAAACGTGCATCGCTCAGGGCCGCCAGATAGGCATGTCCTGTTGATGATTTTGCGATGGGGATACGATTACCCGGCTCCAGCCAGACAGATGCAACACCTTTTGGACGCCAAGTCCGCACGACAGTCATACTGTTCCCGTCTGGTACAGAAAAGAGCAACAAGGTCTTGGTCTGATCTGCCAAAGCTTGCAGCGGGGCATCTGCCATATCCAGAAAGGAACCCGACGCATTTGCCACACTGGAAAGCGCAAAGGTTGCAGGCCCAAGGCGCAACAAATTGCCGTTCTGGCTAAGATGGCCAAGCTCTAACAGTGTATGCGTGAGCCGAGTGATCGTTGCCGGCGCTAGACCCGTGCGCGCAACCAGTTCTTTGCGCGTCAGCCCATCATCGCTGACCCGAAAGGCGCGCAAAATAGATAAGCCGCGGGCAAGAGTGTTGGCAAATTTTCGATCTGTCATTACATACTCTCCGGCAGCAGCAGCGAAATAATTGGAAACGCCATAATTAGTCCTAAAACGATCAGATCCACGCTCAAGAAACGCATAATTCCAGCAAATATTTTGTGTAAAGGCGCGTCTGCTCCAACGACATTTGATATGACGAAGACGTTGAGCCCCACAGGCGGCGTTATCAAACCGATTTCAAGCAACTTGATGACAACCACGCCGAACCAAATCAGGTTCAACCCATAGCCCTCAACAAGCGGGACAAGCAGCGGCAGGGTCAAAACCATAATCCCAATCGGGTCCAGAAACATCCCCAGCAACAGGTATATCAACGCGATTGCGAGCATCAGCGTCACAATCGAAAGATCTGCCACTGAGACAATGTCGACCAGTTTCGGTGCCACACCTGTAAGCGCAATGAAGGCCACAAAAATCTTGGCAGATGCGGCGATGATGAAAATACCAGTGGTTTGTATGCAAGTCTCTTTCAACGAGACCCAGAGCGACTGCAAAGTTAAGCGGCGCTGGCCGAACCCGACCGCAATGGCCAAGGCAACTGAAACTGCGGCTGCCTCGGTTGCGGTGAATATTCCGCCGTAAATGCCCCCGACTATGAGAACGAATAACACCATGGCAGGCCATGCCGAAAAGGCAGCCTGCATTCGGTGCTGCATCGAATAATCAACATTAGCAGTTGGGGCTATACTTGGATCACGACGCACCCAAACGGCCACGACAAAAAGAAAGCCAAGCAACGTCAGGATTCCGGGCAACACACCAGCGAGGAAAAGCTTTGACACAGAGGTTTCAGTGAAGATCCCGTAGATGATGAACAGGACCGAAGGTGGGATCAACGACCCCAACGTACCGCCCGCTGCAACAGAGGCCGTGGCAAGACGGTTATCATACCCCATACGCAGCATTTCAGGCGTGCAAATTCGCCCCATGGTTGACGCGCATGCGATCGAGCTTCCGGTGATCGCTGAAAAACCACCACAGCCAACAATCGAGGCCATCGCGACCCCACCAGGTAGCTTGGCAAGCCAGACTTTTGCCGCCTCATAGATATTAGTCGTAATGCCCGCCTGATAGGCGATATGCCCCAATGCGACGAAGAGCGGGATCATCGACAGGTTATAATTATGAACCAGATCAAACGCGTTGGAATACGTCAGCGACGTGGTGGGACGAATGGCGCGCTCTGGTGAAAACGTCCCGGTTCGTAGAGCAAAGATAAAAAACGTCCCAATAATCGCCGCGCTGGCCAGTGCAAATGCAATCGGCACACGGATGGCCAGCATAAGAATCACAGCACCAAAGGCGATAAGCCCGATCAGAGATGGATCCATTGCTCAAACTGCCTTATTGGAAAAAAATCGTTGGGCATCTTCTAGTAGAACCAGAAAAAGGCGAACCCAGAAGACCGTCATCCCAATTAAGAAAACCAACCGCCCCGGCCACTTTGGTAAGGACAAATCACCGAAGAAAAAGCTGCTATTGCTCCATGTGGCGACAAGCTCGCGCCATCCCGCATAGACCAACGGTGCAAATGCAATAAGACCTATCACCCACCCGATCAGGATTAGACCCTGAGTAACTCGGGCAGGTAATCGATTGACCAAAACCTCAACGCTCACATGCGCGCGGGCCATGGTGACGGCTGCCAATGGCAATATGATTGCCGCCACCATAAGTTCACGCACCAAAACGACACTATCTGGCAACGATGTTCCAAAGAGGCGCAAGATTACATTCACAGTAATCATTGCCCCCATCACCAGAACAGCCAGAGCAGCGACGCCCAACAAAAAGGTTTCGATCTTTTTCAGCATGACTGATTACTTAGCCCAAGGGTAACCTTGAGTGTCTCGCTGACTCGCATATTTAGCCAACAATCCGCGGTAATCTTCAAGCACATTAGCACCATCAAGCCCGGTTGAATTTGCGGTTTCAACCCAAGCATTGACATAGGCTTCGCCACGTTCACGAAGTTTGGCACGCTCTTCCGCGGCAAGTTCAATCACCTCAATACCGTTCGCCTGCATTTTCTCGATAGCAGCCTTATTTGCATCTGTCAGGATTTGTCCGAAATAGTCGACCATGTCGGAACCCGCATCCAGCAACACTGCCTGATGATTAGCGGAAAGTGCATCAAAGGATTCTTTGTTCATAAATGTTCCAACGCCACCAATCTGACCCCAGTTCAGCAAGGTATAGCTGGTCATGACTTCATCCTGCTTCAAAGCCGACACAGCGTAGGAATAGCCCTGTGAGCAGTCGAGGAGACCACTATCGAGGCCCTGATAGGCGTCATAGATGGACAAGCGAACCATGTTTGCACCCACATCACCGAAGACTTTGCCGTAGACGCCGACACCGCGCACTTTCAACCCATCAATGTCTGCAACGGACCGAATGGCGGCATTCTTACAGCCGATGTTGACTTGGCTGGTTGTAAAGGTGCCGATATAGACAAGGTTCTTTTTGTCAAGAACGGCTTTGATCGATGCATTGCTGCGAAATAGCTCATCCGTCGCACGCATACCGACCCATGCATCTGGATTATTAAGTGGCAGGTCCGCAATGCCATAGCTGGCAAATTCCTTTGGGTAATAGACCGAGATAATTGTCCCCATGTCAGCAACGCCATCATGAATGGACTGAAGCGCAGCATTGGCCTTGAACAAGGCGCCGCCCCATTGAACATCAATGCGAACATCGCCAGCCGAGCGTTCTGAAACCTGATCAGCAAACCATTGTATAGCCTTCGCCCGCGCACCGCGGTTTGGGCCAGCCTCGCCATGTATCAAAACCGTTTCGGCCGCAACAGACCCTCCCGCTAACGCGGCAACAGCGGCAATAGCCGCAACTTTCAGCAACTTCATTTTTATCTCCCTAATTTTACTATGCGGTAATAATTTCTCTCTAGTAAAAATAATCAATTAACTCACTCGGAGTCAATAGTATTTCGGGGCTGGGAAGGTCTGAGATTGAGCCAGCAACCATAGGAGCTGGTGCGCGCACTGCGGCGTCAGTTAAAGGCCTGAAATGAAGGTGAGTTCTATGAAAGCGATGCGACTGTCGCCGACAGTCTATCACCGAAGTCTATCACCGAAGCTTGTCGCGAGGCCGGCATTCACCCCTTTCAGCATTTGCTCCGCAATTGACTATTGGGCCATGGTCGCAACGCTTTCCTACAGCCCGCAAAAGCAGGCTGCTTTGAATGTTATTTGGCCCAGCAAGCCAAGCCACAATAAAAATTCCAATAAAAATTGATTGTTATAAGTATTATCAAATTACTATTTATAGGAGTTGAAATTCGAATTAACTCAGCTAAGCTAGTTCATCATATTGGGAGTATTATTGATGGACTTTAAAAATAAAACTGCGCTTGCTGTTTTAGTATCTGTAGGTGTTCTCGGTGGCGCCGCAAGCGAAGCCATTAGCACAGGCTTAGATACTTGGAAGTCAGGTAAAAATAATAATCGTATTATTGAAATTCAAAACAACGGCGGCACTCAGGCTGACTCTGGGAAAGTTGGCGTTTCGTTTTTTAGTAATTCTTCTTTTCAAGTTACATCCCCAAAAGGCATAAGCATCATCGTCGATCCTTGGAGAAACGACCCTTCTGGTGCATGGGGCCTTTGGTATCGCATGGATTTTCCTAAGATTGATGTAGATATTGGCATGTCGACACACGCTCACTTTGACCATGATGCCATCGACAAAGTAGATGCCAACATGCTTCTTGATCGCATGGCAGGCAACTTCAGCTTAGGTGATGTTAAAATCATTGGTATTGCAGATAAGCACCAATGTGTCGCACCAGGCAGCGTTGCTTGGACGGATGCCGTCAAGCAATTTGAAGGGAGGGAGAATGTATGCCCGCCAACAAATGCACGCCATTTCGATAACACGCTATTTATTATTGAAACAGGCGATTTGAGGCTTCTAATGTGGGGCGATAATCGTCCTAATCCACCGCAAGAAGTTTGGGATAAGATTGGCAAAGTAGACGTTGTGTTTCTACCTGTAGATGGTTCACGCCACATCCTTGATTACAAGCAAGCCGACGACGTTTTTGAAAAAACTGGCGCAAAAGTCGCCATCCCGCATCACTATCTGGTGCCTGAAACGACGTTCTTCACATCCACTCTACAGCCAGCAACTGAATGGGTGAAAACGCATGAACACACAATGCTGGATACTGCTTCAATTGAAATATCCGCAGATGATATAAAGTCGAAAAACAAGCATGTTTATTATTTCGGCTCTAACAACATGGTAAAACAGTAAGCGGATTTTTTACTTGTTACATCGAAAAACCCAAGGGTGGCGTTCATTTTTCGCCACCTCTTTTTTTGCTGTCATTGTCCTTACTGTTGGTTTGACTAGCGTACTTTTTCTGACAAAGGCATACGCTCACTTCAATCTGAATGTAAATATTCGCATTATCCATGTCAGCCATGAAGACGGTGGATTACGAATGTTTATTCGCTTGCCCATGGCTTATTTGGTGGCAGATAAACTGGGAGCAGAAAAAGCGGATGGAACACGCGATGCGGCTCCCTTCACGACGAATAAATTCGAAGATGAAAAACTCGTTCACTATCTAGATGTGAAGGCCTTGCGAGATAACCCAACAGGGTTAGGAAAACTTGTTACACAGGGACATGCCATCATTATAAATGGCGTTCCACTGACACCAACATTCAAACGATTACGTGCTTATCCAGCGCTGCAACAAGTTCCTTTTGCAACGCTAAAAGAAGCTGAAACCGCCATAAAAGGCGATGTATATAAACAGGGTTTTATCCCGACTTATGTTGGCGATACAGTCATTGACGCGGAAGTGTTTTATCCCACCAGTGGCGCCATAAACCGCTATGAAATACAAAGCACACTTGACCCTATGCTCCCCCTGCAAGAAGAGACGGCAAACCTTATCCTTGATCATGCGGGAAGCGACACATTAACATTTAGACTTCGAGGCTTGCTTGCTGAGCCTGTAGAAGTTTCGCGGTCAGCTTTAAAGGCGTTTATTACCTTCGTGGTGGAAGGTGTTAGACATATTATGGCAGGCGCGGACCATATTCTTTTCGTTTTTTGTCTTGTACTTGGAGCCATAAGCCTGCCGCAACTTTTATGGCGCATAACTGGCTTTACAATTGGGCACAGTCTTACCTTATCTGCTGGGTTCTTCGGCTACACGCCGCAAGGGGCATGGTTCGTCCCATTCGTTGAAATAACCATCGCCTTGTCGATTATCTATATAGCTGCCCGCGTGATACTAAAAAAAGTGCAAGACGGCATGGTAATGACCACTGCTATCGGGCTTTTACACGGTCTTGGGTTTTCTTTTGTCTTAAGTGAAATTCTTAAAATTGATGCTCCAAATCTCTGGCAGAGTTTGCTTGCCTTTAATGTTGGGGTTGAAATAGGGCAAGTCGCTATTGTGGTTGTGAGCTGGTTATTCTTATTCATTTTAGCGCTAAAACTACCGACCCGCATGGAGGGTATCCGTGGGCTAATGGCCGGAACAGCCATAGCCATTGCAAGTGTTTGGACCGGCCAGCGGGTGCTTCTGTTTTTATCTAACCTTTAAATCAGTTGAGCATTTATAATCTTACACGGTGATGCGCCGCCCCGACCCAACGGTATGTTTGCTCGTCACGATTTAACTGTCTTGATACATCAATTTCGTTTTCTGCGGCAGCCCATCTTATATTCTCTCAACAAGGTCTATTTGGTCAAAATCAGCTTGTCGTTAGATGTGATCCGCAAGCGGTATTCTTCGCCTTTATGGTGAATGATAATTTCAGTTTTCCCGTCAAACAGATCACTTGTGTTGAGGTTGTGGTTTGATTTTTCTGCTGTGTTCTTTTTCTCATTCTCTACAGACATATTAAATTGCCCTTGTGGTAGACGCATCAAAGGAGGCC
>JBDVXS010000028.1:0-5931 GCA_039964305.1 Hyphomicrobiales bacterium | reverse complement strand
AAAGCTGTGGGTCCTGACGTTGTAAAATCAATCAAACCGGGCCAGATGGTCGTTAAGATCGTCCATGACGAACTGGTCGAAATGCTCGGTTCGGATGCAGAACCGATTGATCTTGCGTCAACCCCACCTGTCGCCATTATGATGGTTGGCTTACAGGGTTCTGGTAAAACAACCACCTCTGCCAAAATCGCTCGTCGCCTGCAAAATCGCGACAAGAAAAAAGTTTTGATGGCGTCACTCGATGTGCGCCGCCCTGCCGCGCAAAAACAGCTTGCTGTATTGGGTGAGCAAAACGATGTGGACACGCTTCCAATCGTTGAAGGCCAAATGCCTGTACAAATTGCTGAGCGCGCGCAAACGGCTGCTCGTCTTGGTGGCTATGATGTCGTCATCCTCGATACGGCTGGCCGTCTCGCGATCGACGAACCGCTTATGCAGGAAATGGCTGACATCAAAAAAGCCACCAACCCGCACGAAGTTTTACTGGTTGCTGACTCCCTAACAGGTCAAGACGCGGTCAACCTTGCCAAGAGCTTTAACGAGCGCGTTGATATTACCGGTATCGTGCTGACCCGTGTTGATGGTGATGGCCGAGGCGGTGCAGCGCTTTCTATGCGAGCTGTTACTGGCAAGCCAATCAAGCTTATTGGTGTTGGTGAAAAAGCCGAAGACCTAGAAGATTTCTACCCCAACCGAATTGCCGACCGCATTTTGGGCATGGGCGATATCGTTAGCCTTGTTGAAAAAGCATCTGAGGCAATCGACCAAGAAAAAGCGGCCGAAATGGCGGCGAAAATGCAGAAGGGTCAGTTCGACCTTAACGACCTGCATGAGCAACTTGAGCAAATGAAAAACCTTGGCGGCATGGGCGGCATTATGTCGATGATGCCGGGTATTGGCAAAATGAAGAAGCAGATAGATGCTGCAGGCATGGACGACAGCATCTTCAAACGCCAGCAAGCCATCATCACGTCGATGACCAAGAAAGAACGCGCCACACCAAAGCTTTTAAACGCCAACCGCAAAAAGCGGATTGCGAAAGGCTCAGGCACGGAAGTCTCTGAGATTAACAAGCTTCTCAAGATGCACCGCCAAATGGCCGACATGATGAAAGCCATGGGCGGCAAGGGTAAGAAAAAAGGCATTATGGGCGCGCTTGGCTCCATGATGGGTGGCGGTATGCCTGGTGGCGGAATGCCCGGCATGCCTCCTGGCATGGATCCATCGCAGATGGACCCGAAAGAACTTGAAAAAATCGCCAAACAAATGGGTGGCGGTCTTCCCGGTGGCATGGGCGGTATGCCCGGCGGAATAGCAGGCGGCGGCATGCCGAAGCTTCCAGGTCTTGGCGGCGGCGGTCTTCCCGGCATGCCGAAGGGTCCGAAAAAGAAATGACAACCTTCGCAACCATTCCAACTATAGAGACCGAACGTCTCATCATGCGCGGCTTTCGCGAAGATGATCACGCGTCTTTATGTGTGATTGAGAGCGATGAAGAGATGACCCGTTTTACAGGCGGCGTTCATAATGAAGATCAAGCATGGCGCTACATGGCCGTGATGATCGCCCATTGGACCTTGCGCGGCTTCGGCCCGTTTGCAATCGAAGAAAAAGCAACCAAAGCGCTGGTTGGCTATTGCGGACCATGGGCCACCCCGAAATTCCCTGAACCAGAAATTTGCTACACGCTAGCACGCACGGCTCAGGGTAAAGGCTATGGCCGTGAGGCGCTGAAAGCGGCTCTCAGCTTTGTCTATTTTAATCTCGGTTGGGAAACAGCAATGAGCTGTATCGACCGCGACAACCACGCCTCTCAAGCTGTCTCCCAGAAAATGGGCGCGGTGAAAGAACAAACTGATGTCCCTCTCGGCGACTACAAAGTCGACATTTGGCGGCATCTTCCCCCTCAAGAATTTAAAGAACTTCACTAAAGGAAAAAACAATGGCTACTAAAATTCGTCTTGCCCGTGGTGGCTCAAAAAAGCGTCCATTTTACCGCATCGTCGTTGCAGACGTTCGCGCACCACGTGATGGTCGTTTCATCGAAAAGGTTGGTTCATACAACCCAATGCTGTCAAAAGATGCAGAAGACCGCGTGATCCTCGACCAAGAGCGCATCAAGCATTGGCTTGACCAAGGTGCACAACCAACTGACCGCGTTCTTCGCTTCCTCGATGCTGCTGGCCTTATGAAACGTGACGCACGCAACAACCCGAAAAAAGCGTTGCCAGGCAAAAAAGCGCAAGAGCGTATTGAAGAAGCTAAGCAAGCTGAAGAAGACGCAAAAGCTGCAGCCGAAGAAGCAAAAGCTGCTGAAGCTGAAGCAGCTGCTGCTCCTGCAGAAGAAGCGCCTGCTGAAGAAACTGCAGCTGAATAGTTTTACGCCCTCAAGCGTACTCGACACTAAGCAATGCCGGATCATGCCGGCATTGATTGGCGAGGGAGATAAGCGATGACACAAAAACGCATCTGCCTCGGCCAAATTGGCAAAGCCAACGGCATTCAAGGCCATGTCCGCGTCAAACCGTTTACGGGTGAGCCAGAAGCTCTTTCTGACTATGGCAAACTGGAAGACGAAAGCGGAAAATCAAGCTTCAAAGTCGCAAGCCTTCGCTCGATTAAGGGCGGTATGCTTGTGGTTAAATTTAAGGGCGTCAATGACCGCAATGCGGCTGAAGCCTTAAATGGCACCAAGCTCTATATCGACCGCGACAAACTGCCTGAAGTCGACGATGAAGATGACTTCTACATTGAAGATCTTCTTGGCCTCGATGTTGTAACCACCACGGGTGATGCCTTTGGGCGGGTTGCGAATGTTGATAATTACGGCGCGGGCGATCTGATCGACATCAAACCTGACAACGGGCAAAGCGTGCTGGTGCCTTTCACCAAGGAAGCAGTGCCTGAAATCGATTTATCAGGGCGGAAAATCACCATTGATGTTGAGGCCGCAGGTCTGAACGATGACAACAAGGTGCGCGGCGATGTCGGATAAGCCGTGGCGCGCCAGCGTGCTCACCCTTCATCCTGATATGTTCCCCGGACCACTGGGCGCCTCCCTTTCAGGCCGAGCTCTTGATGCGGATAAGTGGGCGTTAGATACAATCAGCATTCGTGACTTCGGCGACGGCAAACACAAAAATGTCGACGACACCCCCGCAGGCGGCGGCGCTGGCATGGTGCTACGCGCTGACGTGTTGGGTGCGGCAATAGACAGTATACCAGATGACCGCCCCCGCCTCCTCATGAGCCCACGCGGCAAACCACTGACACAAAAACGGGTGCGCGAATTGACTGAAGGTGATGGTGTCATCATCGTCTGTGGCCGCTTCGAAGGGGTGGACCAACGGGTGATAGATGGCCGCGACTTAGAAGAAGTCTCCATCGGTGATTATATTTTATCTGGTGGCGAAATCGCCGCAATCACCCTCATTGATGCCTGCGTGCGCCTACTGCCGGGCGTTATGGGTGCGGAAGCTTCTGGCGAAGACGAGAGCTTTGAAAGCGGTTTGCTAGAATACCCCCACTACACCCGCCCAGCCCTATGGGAAGACCAAGAAATTCCTGCAATACTCACCAGCGGCAATCACAAATGCGTTGATGAATGGCGGCAGGATGAGGCCGAGAAAATCACCCGTGAAAGACGGCCCGACGTGTGGGATGCTTATAAGAAACGGGATGGGTGAGCGTTCTTTAATAGGTTCAATCTAACTAGCCTTTTAAAATCAGCCCGCATCCGTTAGATTGGGATAGGTATTGTGGAGATTGCCATGCGTTCAACTACGATCACATCTGTGCTTGTTGCACTTTCATTAGCGCTAACCATCAGCTCCCACACGGCTGCCAATTCGTCGGACGCTGAAAAAGCCGAGAAACGTGGAATTTCTAAACGCCTTGACGCTTTGAGAAAAAAACTTGCTTCTCAATCACCCAAACAAAAACCTGATGCGTATGAAAGTCAGGGTGGACTTACAATCTTCGGCATAAAATTTCACCAAGCTCCTGCAAAGCAGGAAGAAATTGATGCGGCTAATGAGGATGACGGTGACTAGTAAGGTCGCGTATTAAGGCATCACAGCCCACAAAAAAACGGCCCCAAAGGGCCGCTTTTTTTGATATAAATCGCAAGGCACTTTAGCGCGGGCCTCTAAATCCAGCATCGATGGCATTTTCAACACCTGGTAGTGTGCTTTTTTCAAAACTTGAATTTCCGTCAAAACTTGAACCAACATCAAATGCCGCATCCGCGACGCTAGGCTGCGGTGCATAGGTTGTTTGGTCAGCGCCAAATTGGCTTTCAGCAGCAGCAATACCAGTTGTTACAACCAAAGCGGCAACGGCTGAGATCAGTAATTGTTTCATTTCTTATTTCCTTTCAACCGAACAGATGGGAGGTTTGGGAGGGACTGTTCGGCTTGGTTTTGATGTAAGAACTATTGGACAAGGAATAAGCCATCGTCCTAGAAACAAAGTGTTCACAAAAAGCGAGACAATTATGGGCACCCAAGAATCTAAAAACGAAGCAGCCGCCAATCGGGCAAAACGTGATCTTGAGCGTGTGAACGCACAAGGGGATACGATTGGCACATCGGCGGCGGCCCGCATGGCGACCAAAATGGGCGACCGCTTTAAGGCGTCCGATGTGGATCAAGATGATAAAATCGAAGTTTTGGGCACGCGCATTGGTCGCGGACTAGGTTTAATCGCGTTTATTGGCCTCGCGATCTATCTTTTCATCACCTATGTCTTGAACTAGACCCCATAGCTCGGCTAGAAAGTCGCAAGCCCTAAAGCGCGATCTAAGAAAGAGACTGTCATGGAAAAATTTGACAAGCTGTCTGGTGTTGCTGCACCGCTACCGATTATCAATATTGATACGGATATGATTATCCCAAAACAATATTTGAAAACCATTCAAAGAACTGGCCTTGGAACAGGTCTCTTTTCTGAAATGCGTTATAATGACGATGGTAGCGTGAACGAAGATTTCGTCCTCAATAAAGCCGCTTACAAAGATGCGTCTATTCTTGTTGCAGGCGACAACTTTGGTTGCGGTTCATCGCGCGAACATGCTCCGTGGGCGCTGCTTGATTATGGCATCCGTTGCATTATCTCAACCAGCTTTGCCGATATCTTCTATAACAACTGCTTCAAGAATGGCGTTTTGCCAATCGTGGTCAGCCAAGATGACTTGGACAAGTTGATGGACGATGCCAATCGCGGTGCAAACGCCACCATGAGCGTTGACCTAGAAGCACAAGAAATCAGCGGCCCAGACGGCGGCACTATCGCGTTCGACATTGATCCATTCCGCAAACATTGCATGATGAACGGCCTTGATGACATCGGCCTGACGATGGAAAAAGCCGGCAGTATTGATAATTACGAGGCGGATCTTTCTGCAAGCCGCCCTTGGGTATAAGCGCAACCGCTGCACCCCATTTCAAAATTCAAAGAGGATAAACCCATGGCGACCCATAAAGTATTGCTTTTGCCCGGCGATGGCATTGGACCAGAAGTTTTTGACGAAGTGTCAAAAGTAATCGACTGGATGAACACAGAAGGCGTGCTCGACGGTGACACCTTTGAGACAGAAACCGACCTTGTGGGCGGTGCGGCTTACGATGCACATAAAGTGGCGATTACTGACGACGCCATGAAAATTGCAATGGAAGCAGACGCGGTCCTTTTCGGTGCTGTTGGCGGTCCTCAGTGGGACAATGTGGAATATGACCAGCGTCCAGAAGCAGGCCTGCTTCGTCTTCGCAAAGACCTTGCTCTCTTCGCCAACCTTCGCCCAGCGATTTGCTACCCAGCACTTGCTGATTCATCGTCGCTTCGCCGCGATGTCATTGAAGGCCTCGACATTTTGATCGTGCGCGAGCTTACTGGCGGCGTGTACTTCGGTGAACCAAAAGAAATCATTGATCT
>JBDVXS010000027.1:0-15807 GCA_039964305.1 Hyphomicrobiales bacterium | reverse complement strand
CAAGGAAAAAACCAGCTGCAAAAGCAAAGAAGACAGAGGCATCTTCGTCACCACTTCCTATGTTTTATAACAAAGTAGAAGCGTTATCTGCAGCGACACATGGTGATTTGCGGGTCAGTGAAAACGACAATAACGTTTCCTTCGCGAGTGAAGCTAATTCGATAATGCTAACGGCGGTCGAGTTTTCAGAAGCTGCCCATCATTTTCCAATCGTGTTCGGTGGAGCAGAACTTGATTCTGTTCCTTTTGTCGTCACAAGCCACATAGCGGGTCAAAACGCGTTTGTTGGAAAAGATGGCAAATGGCGTGAGGGGGCATACATTCCAGCTTATGTTCGCCGGTATCCATTCATCCTGCTTGAAAACTCTGAAAACGATAATCTAGTGCTCGCTATTGATACATCGAGCGAAATGCTGAGCAAAGATGAGGGCAAGCCACTGTTTATAAAAGGCGAAGGCAGTGACGTTGCTAAGGGTGTGATGAACCTGTGCGTTTCCTACCACCGTGAATATTTGCAAACGAAAATGCTTTGCAAACAGATGGACCAGATGGGCCTTTTGATTGAACGAGCAGCCGATGTAACGCTTCCTGATGGCAAGAAAACACGGGTGGCTGGTTTCCGCGTGATAGACGAAAAAGCCTTCAATGAACTCACCGATAAGAATTTCATAAAACTACGCAAATCCGGCGCTCTAATGCTCATTTATTGCCATTTGTGGTCTATGCGTTCATGGAAAAACATCCTCGAATAGCTCTTTGAATAGGGGCGCATCTAGAAATCTGTTGGTGCGCCGCCTTCTTCTTTCCGTTTCGCAACAAAAGCATCAAGCTCGTCTTCAATGGCATTGTCCAAGGCGGGCTTTTCATATTCGTGGAGAATTTGTTTCCAAAGCCCATTTGCTTTTGAAATAGCGTCTGGTGAACCCGCTTCATACCACGATTCAAAATTGCGCCAGTCAGACACAATCGGTGCATAAAAAGCGTCTTTGTAGCGCTCTTGCGTATGTGCCGTTCCAAAGAAATGACCACCGGGCCCAACATCTTTCACGGCTTCAAATGCGAGGCTTTCTTGGCTGATTTCAAGGGGCGTTAGAAACTCTTGCAGCATGGAAAGCATATCGGCATCAATCATGAACTTCTCATAAGAAGCAGACAACCCACCTTCGAGCCAACCTGCCGCATGCTTGATGTAATTGCCGCCGCCCATAATCGCGCCCCAAAGAGCGAAGGTTGTTTCATAAGCGGATTGAGCATCAGCAGAATTCGCCGCACAGACACCTGATGTTCTAAATGGCAATTTGTAACGTCTCGCCAATTGCCCACTCACAAGTGCTGCTTTCATATATTCAGGCGTACCAAAGGCTGGCGCGCCTGATTTCATATCGACGTTTGACGTGAAGCCGCCATAGATAACGGGCGCTCCTTTTTTAGCAAGCTGCGACAAAGCGACACCAAGCAAGCCTTCAGCATTTTGAAGGGAGAGGGCGCCTGCGATTGTCACGGGCGCCATGGCACCTGCTAGGGTGAAGGGCGTGATAACTGTCACTTGCCCTGCGCGGGCCAGTCGAATGATGCCCATTGCCATTGGAATATCGAGCCGCAGCGGCGATGACGTATTGATGACGGATAGCAGCGACGGTTCTTTCTCAAACTGTTCTTGCGATACACCCCGTCCAATCCGCGTAATTTCCATCCCGTCTGCAATGCGCTCTTCACCCAGCGAATAGATATGCGGCACCTTGTCCGTCAGCTTCATAAAGGCACTCACACAATCCAAATGCCTGATGGAGGCGTGGATATCGACAGGCTCCACCGGATAACCGCCATTTAAATGCATACAGTTGAAATGCTGCGTAAATTTCACCAAGTCTTCGAAATCTGAGAGCGTACCCGGTCTACGACCACGGTCTATATTGGTAGAATTTGGGGGGCTAGACACGCCTGAAAAGGTCACCCAATCGCCACCCATATTAATGTTATGGGCTGGATTGCGGGCATGAAGAGTAAAGGTTTCAGGGGCCGTGGAGATAAGGCTCTCAACCAATTCTGGAGCCAACCGCACACGGTCACCAACCACATCCGCGCCCGCCGCACGAAACAAGTCTTTTGCTTCTTCAAACAGAACATCCATGCCAACGTCAGACAGAATTTTGAGCGAGGACTGGTGCAGTGCTTCAAGCTCATCATCACTGATTGCATTGGTAGGGGGTAAATGACGGCGTGGTTGTTTGAACGGGCGCTGCGTTGCTTTGAGGTTGGGTTTTTCGCGATGTTTGCGCGAACCAGACCGTGTACGCCGACCGCCTAAATTTGGCGTTCCCTCTACTGCATCAACCATCGTAATCTCCCCATACAGACAATTGTTAAACTGAGCATGAACCCAATTTTTGTATGCGGCAAGCGAAATGAATGGATGCAGATTAGGATTGTTAGATGAGTGGCCGTCAAAAACGCATGATTGTGCAAGCCTCACCAACCTGTGCAGGTGGCGCGTGTGGGGGGCGAATAAGCAGGGCATTTGCTTGGTTTAAGACAGATAAGAGCGAGCTATCTTGATTATCAAAGGCTGTCGCAACCAATTGATTGTCACGTTCTTCCACATGGCAGCGTAGATAGCCTTCACGCTGGCTATTCTTTGACATTGGAGCACCAACAATAGCTGGCTGAAGCGGGTAGCTTGGGTCACGTTGCTGCATTTGCAACAAAAGCGGTTTCAAAAACAATAAGCTACACACCAAGCTAGAGACTGGATTGCCTGGCATTCCCAGCACCAAAACATCATCACCCCAGCGCCCAAACATAAAGGGTTTGCCGGGCCGCATGGCAATTCTCCAAAAGTCCAAAGCAACGCCACGGTCGCTAAAGGCATCTTTTATCAAATCATGGTCACCGACAGAGGCGCCACCCAAGGTCGTAATGATGTCACAGCCTGCTGCACGCGCTTTATCAAGCGCCTCAGAAATTGCAGCCTTATCATCCTTGGCAATACCAAGATCGACAGGAATACCGCCATTGGCACGCACAAGACTTGCAACACCGAAAGAGTTTGAGGAGATGATTTGATCAGCTGACGGCGTTTCACCTGGTTGAACCAGTTCATCACCGTTGGACAAAATGCCCACAATAGGGCGTTTGTGCACAGGCAGCGTTGGCTCATTCAGGCTTGCTGCGAGAGAGAGCGAACGGAAATCAAGCAATGTCCCAGCTTTGAGTTGCACAGACCCTTGCGCGAAGTCGAAACCAGCAGGACGTACATAATCACCCATCGGCGGAATTTCTGTCGGTGTGATGGCATCGCCCTCACGCACAGCATCTTCTTGAATGAGGATGGTATCAGCGCCCGTTGGAAGCGGAGCACCTGTAAAGATGCGCGTTACTTCGCCAGAGCCTATTTCACCACCAAAACCATGACCAGCAGCAGCTTCACCAATAACAGTGAGCGCTTGATCTAAACTTAGCTCTGCATGGCGCACCGCATAGCCATCCATAGCGGAGGCTGCAAAAGGGGGTTGATTACGGGTAGCAATCTTATCGCTTGCCAACACCATGCCGTCAGCGTCGTGCAACGGGAGCTCAATAATATCAGTGGTTTTTGCGGCAGATAAAACGCGTGTCAGAGCTTCTTTAACTGGCAATAACATTCAACTACGCCCTAAAATCGCCGGAAGCACCGCCACTTTTTTCCGTGAGTTTAATGCCTGTAATCGTCATTGAACGATCGACTGCTTTCGCCATGTCATAAATGGTGAGACAGGCGACACTTGCTGCCGTCAACGCTTCCATTTCCACACCTGTCTGGCCACTACATTTTGCCATTGTCGACACACGCAAACCGGGCAGGGTATCATCTGCCTTAATATCAACATCCACCTTGGTGAGCCCCAAGGGATGGCAAAGCGGGATCAAGTCTGATGTCTTTTTGGCCGCCATTATCCCAGCGAGGCGGGCGGTACCAATGACATCACCTTTTTTGGCATCACCATTGACGATAAGGGCCAATGTTTCAGGCTGCATGATAACGGCGCCTTCAACCCGAGCGGTGCGCGTTGTGATTTCCTTGTCGCCAACATCGACCATGTTCGCCGTGCCGTCGCCGTCAATATGGGTGAGATGATCGCTTTTGCCGCTCATTAGAAAATCACCTCAAGCCGTTACTGTTTGTCGGGTCAAAAGCGTCTTCGTCGCTCCCGCAACATCATCTTGGCGCATCAAGCTTTCGCCGACAAGGAAGGTTGTAATACCAACCGCTTCCATTCTAGCTGTATCTTCACCAGTAAAAATACCGCTCTCACCAACCAAATGCATGTTGGAAGGCACAGCCGCCGCCAATTCTTCTGAGGTTTTGAGCGTCACATCAAAGGTTTTGAGATTGCGGTTGTTAATGCCCAGCATTGTCGATTTCAATGTCAACGCACGTTCCAGCTCTGGCATATTGTGTACTTCAATCAGAACATCCATACCGAGTTCGAAAGCCTTATCTTCCAGCGCCACAGCTTCATCATCGGTGACAGAAGCCATAATGATTAGAATGCAATCAGCACCCCACGCACGGGCTTCATAAACTTGATAAGTCTCATAGAGAAAATCTTTGCGAAGCGCAGGAAGGGCACAAGCTTCACGCGCTTGTATTAGAAACTCAGGCGCCCCTTGGAAGGACGGGCCATCTGTGAGCACTGATAAGCAAGCGGCACCGCCAGCGGCATAATCACGGGCGTGCGCTGGGGGATCGAAGTCTGGACGTATCAAACCTTTTGACGGGCTTGCTTTCTTGATCTCAGCAATCAGACCATATTCGCCCGCATCTTTCTTAGCATCCAATGCTTTTAAAAACCCACGCGGGGCTTCTTGATCTGTGATTTTCGCCTTCAAATCAGCAAGCGAGACAACAGCTTTCGCCGCCTCGATTTCTTGACGCTTATAAAGCTCGATCTTCTTTAGAATGTCAGTCATGACGCGTTTGAAACCTCAACAAGCTTGTTAAGCGCCCCCATAGCGCGGCCAGACGATATGCTTTCACGGGCAAGTGCCACGCCATCGGCCCAGTTGTCAGCCTTGCCAGAAACAACAAACCCAGCACCCGCATTGAGCAAAATGGTATCTGTGTGAGCGCTGGTTTCTCCAGACAGAACCGCCTTTAACGCCTCAGCATTAACAGACGCATCACCGCCCTTAATGTCAGACAAAGGAGCCGTGGTAATACCAACATCAGACGGATTTAGAACGGCATCGGTCAATTCGCCGTCTTTTAAGATGCAAGCTTTGGTCGGGCCAGAAATAGAAATCTCGTCAAGGCCACCATCACCATGAACCACCCAAACATGCTTAGACCCAAGCGCTTGCAATGTCTCAGCCATAGGCCGCACCCATTCTGCTGAAAACACGCCAATCATTTGACGAGACGCATTGGCAGGGTTCGACATAGGACCAAGCAGATTGAATATTGTGCGGGTGGCGAGTTCAACGCGGGAAGGGCCAACAAAGCGCATGGCCGCGTGGTGATTTGGCGCGAACATAAAACCAATGCCAGCCTCACGGATACAACGAGCAATCGCGTTAGCATCCGCTTCGAGGTTAAGACCAAGCGCGCTTAGAACATCACCAGCACCAGACTTTGACGACATCGCCTTATTGCCGTGTTTGGCAATCGGCACACCGCCGCCAGCAAGCACAAAGGCAGACCCCGTTGAAATATTAAACGTGCCAGAACCATCACCGCCCGTACCGACAATATCAACAGCATCGTCAGGTGCATCAACAACGGTCATCTTGGAGCGCATAGTGGTGACAGCGCCAACCAATTCATCGACCGTTTCACCACGCACCCGCAGTGCCATCAAGAAACCGCCAATCTGCGAAGGCGTGGCTTCACCAGACATCATAATGTCAAACGCCTCTTTCGCTTCATCGCGGCTGAGGCTTTCACCGTTGGCAATTTTACCGATAAGCGGCCTTAAATCAGACATGGAATTTGCCCCTTAAACTTTCTCAGACACTGTTTTCGCAATATCGAGGAAATTACGCAACATGTGATGCCCGTGTTCCGATGCAATGCTTTCTGGATGAAACTGCACGCCATGAACAGGATGATGGCGATGCATCACACCCATAATGGTGCCATCATCAGCACTGGCCGTGACCACAAGGTCATCAGGCACGGATTTCGGGTCAATGGTGAGGGAATGATAGCGCGTGACGTTCACAGGCCCGTTCAGGCCTTTAAAGACGCTGATTCCTTCATGGCTAATGGCACTGACCTTGCCATGCATCAAACTGTTCGAACGAACAATATCGCCACCATAGGCTTGGCCGATGGACTGATGGCCTAAGCAAACCCCGAGGATCGGAACCCGACCCGCTGATTTTTCAATCAACTCAAGACAAATGCCAGCTTCATTGGGGGAACAAGGACCAGGCGACAAAATGATACCTTCAGGCTTTAACGCCAAGGCTTCATCCGCGCTCAATGCATCATTACGGCGAACATCAAGTTCAGCGCCAAGTTCACCCAGATAATGAACCAGATTGTATGTGAAGCTATCGTAATTATCGATGACCAAAAAGCTCATAGCTATTGCCCCCGCGCTGACTGGCTAGAAAAGCGAACGGCTTCTTCTGCGGCTCTAAACAGCGCTTTCGCTTTGTTGACGCATTCTTGGTATTCACTCTCAGGATCTGAATCAGCCACAATACCCGCGCCTGCTTGCACATACATCTTGCCGTCTTTGACAATGGAAGTACGAAGCACGATGCAAGTATCCATATCGCCGTCAGCCGTGAAGTAGCCAACGCAACCAGCGTAGATGCCGCGTTTTTCATGTTCCAGTTCATCAATGATTTCCATCGCCCGCACTTTCGGCGCACCAGAAACGGTGCCCGCAGGAAAACCAGCAGCAAGGGCTGCAATCATATCGTGGCCATCAGCCAATCGACCTTTGACGTTTGATACAATGTGCATGACGTGGCTGTAGTATTCGAGGAAGAACTTGTCCGTCACCTCGACAGAACCGATTTCAGAAACGCGACCAACATCATTACGCCCAAGATCGAGCAACATAAGGTGTTCGGCCAATTCCTTTGGATCGCTCAACAAATCATCCGCATAAGCTTTATCTTCAGCATTGGTCGCGCCACGCGGACGTGTACCCGCGATTGGCCGCACTGTGACGTCACCATCGCGCACCCGCACCAAAATCTCAGGGCTGGAGCCAGCAACGGAGAAACCATTGTATTTCAAATAGAACAAATAAGGGGCAGGGTTGGTGCGTCTAAGCGCACGATAAAGCGCGAAGGGAGGCAATGTGAATTCTGCTTCAAAGCGCTGAGCGAGCACCACCTGAAAAATATCACCCGCCGCAATATATTCTTTGGCCTGAGCCACCATGTTCAAATAGTCGGCTTTATCTGTGTTAGACGTGATGTTGATTTCAAAATCAGCTTCCCCCCCAATCGCCGCGCGATCAATGGGTTCATCTAGCTTATCAATAACGGTGCGCAATCTATCAATTGCGGCCTCATAAGCATGGTCTGCTTTGGCGTCGTCTGGGGAAGTGCGAACCGGCGTTACAACAATGATCTCATCTTTTACATTGTCAAAAATCACGATAACCGTCGGGCGGATCATGATGGCATCAGGCGTGCCGATTGGATCTGGATTGATGTCAGGTAGGTTTTCAATCAACCGAACCGTGTCATAGCCGAGATAACCAAAAACGCCTGCTGCCATAGGCGGTAAGTTTTCTGGCAATGAGATATTGGATTCACTCACCAATTCTCGCAATGCATCAAGGGTTGGCAAATCGCAGGGCGAGAAAGCATCCGCATCGGTTAAAGCAGAACGATTAATTTCTGCCTCATTGCCAAACGCACGAAACACCACATCAGGGTCGACACCAATGATCGAATAGCGAGCACGGTTCGCACCGCCTTCAACAGATTCCAGCAAGAAACAATTCTCGCGGGTTGTTGAAAGCTTCAACATAGCAGACACAGGCGTTTCAAGGTCAGCCACCAATCGCGTATAAACGAGTTGGCTCTCCCGCTCTAAGAAACGTTTGGTAAAATCAGGTTTTGAAGGTTCAAACATTGGACTAGTAATTGTTACCGTGACCACCGCCATGGTGTTGGCGTTCGAGATCTGATGCAAGAGCAAGGGCTTCAGCGTTGATGCTTGTACCTTCGCGGTTTCTAATGCGGACCAAGTAAGTCTCAATTACATCGTTTTGAATGGCTTGGAGGACTTGCTCGTTACCTGTCTCGGTTGCTTCCGCTTTTGGTGTCTTTATTTCTTTAATGTGCATCACGAACATTTGGTTCGCTTGATCGCCTGCTGCAGTCGTCACATGTCCTTGCGCACCGTTAAAGGCGAGGGCGACGGCTGGGCCACTTAGACCTTCAGCTGGTTCGCCCCGTTTAACGCCGCTTACAGTTTGCACTGTTTTGGCAGCTTCAATAGCAAGAGCCTGTATGGCACGACCTTCCTTCATCTTTGCGGCAATCCGGTCTGCTTCCGCTGCCACTGCTTTTTCTGTCTCAGCACTAACCCAATCAGCAACAACACGGCTTTTGACTTCATCAAGTGTTTGGTCGCGCGCTTCTTTAACGTCAGTCACCTCAAACCAGAGATACCCATCACGGCCAACTTCGATGACGTCATTTTCAACACTGACATCAGTTTGATACGCTTCATCAAGCAGGTTGTTGAGGGCAGGTGTCTTGTCATCAATCTCACCACCAACAGCCAAAGCACCAGATTTTGCAACGTCGGTGACGGTTACAAGTTTAACTTTGAGCTTCTCAGCAATTTCCTCAAATGTCTCACCAGCCAAGCGGGCTTCTTCCACTTGATCAAGTTTTGCAGACAAATCACGATTGTTTTGGTCGGCTGCTAATTCTTTCTTGATTGCGCTTAATGTTTGTTCAAAACCTTGCGTCGCACCACCTTCAATCGCATCCACAAAAATGATCGCTTGACCAAAGTCTGTTGCAATCGCTTCACTTGGCGTGTTCACGTCCAAAGCAAAGGCAGCATCAGCAAGTTTTTGGTCGATTAGTGCTGTCTTCGTGGTGGTTCCAAGTTCAAGGTCAGCTTTCGTGAGATTCAGCTCTGCGGCAATGTCATCAAATGACTTGCCAGCTTTTATCTTGTCAGAAGCCTCTTGCGCTTTAGCAATCGTATCAAACGTAATCCGTCTAATCGTCCGCGTTTCAGGTGTCTCATAGCGTCTTCTGTTGGCATCATAATATTCACGGGCAGCTTCGTCCGTAATTTTATCTTCACCACCAAAATCTGAACTCAAAACCACTAAATATTTCAACGAACGGTATTCTGGCGCACGGTAGCGCAGTTTATTCTCGGTAAAATAGGTTGAGAGCGTCGTGTCATCTGGATCACCAATCGCTTGAATGTCACGCGCATCAAGTTCGATGAATTCAATTGTACGCTCTTCATTTGAATGAAGGGCAACGGCTTCTTTCAAAACATTAGGCACTGGCATATCTTGCGTTAGCGCATCAATGATTTGACGGCGCGCATAGGTACGGCGCTGAACATCCAAAAACTGGCTTTCAGTATATTGGTTGCTGTAGAGAACTTGCTGGTAACGGCCAGCATTGAAATTCCCTTCGCCATCGGCAAAGAGCGGGTCGGTCAAAATCTCTTCTGCGAGGCGGTCGTCTGAAATGCTAACGCTGAATTCATTCGCGCGATCATCAAGGGCTGCTTGGTTGATCAATTGGCCGAGGACTTGTTGGTCAATACCAAACTGCCGTGCTTGCTGCGAGGTTAGACGGCGGCCAAATTGTTGGCTCACACGACTAATTTCGCTGACAAATTGGCGTTGGAAGTCGGCTGAGCTGATTGTCACAGACCCAACTGACGCCAAGGTGCCTGTGGCAAAATTAAAGGATGCGCCCGTGATGCCCCAAACTGCAAAACTTGCAATAAGTAACCCCAAGAGTATCTTTGCAATCCAAGTTCCAGCAGCACTTCGCAATAGTGTAAGCATGTGTCGTTTGACCTTTGTCTTTAAAAGTGTTTGCGCGACATTATTCACCATCGGTATTTGTCGCAAGCGATTATGGTATAAATTTTGGTTTATTGCTGGCTAAGAAGCGGTTCTTTTGTCTTTTTGCTCCCTGAAACGCAAAAATTGATAAAAAAGCCTAACTAACTGTAGGAGAAGGCGGGTCTTTTATAATTATAATTGACTGGGAACAGCGCTCTGCTAAACCCACATACATGCGATCATCAAGGAACAAATAAATGTCTATCAAACCTCTCGTTGCAGGCAATTGGAAAATGAACGGTCTTACATCAGCGAAAGCTGAGTTTGAGGCGATGCAAAGCCAGTATGATGGCGGTTTGCAAGGCGTGGTCGACTTGATGATCTGCCCTCCAGCAACCTTGCTTGGTAGCTTGGCATCCACAAGTGGTGCGGTTGCTGTGGGCGCTCAAGATTGCCATGCCAATGAAAGCGGTGCACATACTGGTGACTTATCACCAGAGATTCTCGTTGATAGTGGTGCAAGTGCCATCATCGTTGGCCACTCAGAACGTCGCGCAGACCATGGTGAGACAAGCGAATTGGTGCGTTCAAAGGCGCAAGCCGCCAATCGAGCAGGCGCAACCGCAATCATTTGTGTTGGAGAGACGAAAGACGAGCGCGAAGCAGGCAAAGCAGAAGAAGTGGTAATTGGTCAGCTCTCAGCCTCAGTTCCAGATAGCGCAAACGCACAAAATGCAATCATCGCTTATGAGCCAGTATGGGCAATTGGTACAGGCTTAACGCCAACCGCAGACGATGTAAGACAAATTCATGCAGCAATCAGAAATGCACTGACTGAACGCTTTGGCAACGGTGGTGCAGAGTTCAAAATCCTGTATGGCGGATCTGTGAAACCTGCAAATGCAAGCGAACTTATGGGCGTTGAAAACGTCAATGGTGCGTTGGTTGGCGGCGCGAGCCTGAAAGCGGATGATTTCCTTGGTATAGCCAAGAGTTATCTTGGTTAGTCGCTCACGGAATTAATATCACTTTGTTCAAAGACAAATTGATGAGTTTTAGCTGGTCAAACAACCTCAAGTCTTGTATGGCAAGCCATCAATCGCTATTTATAGCGCAGATTATAGAATTACGAATTACAAAGATTAGGAACTAAAGCGCATGGAAACGGTACTCATCGTTATTCATTTGGTCATCGTGGTCGTTATGGCTGGTGTTATCTTGCTACAACGCTCTGAAGGCGGCGCGCTTGGTATTGGCGGCGGCGGCAGTGGCGGCTTTATGTCTAGCCGAGGCAGTGCCAACCTTTTGACACGCGTCACAGCGATTCTAGCAACATTGTTTTTCCTAACGTCAATCACATTGACAATTTTGGGCAATTACGGTGGCTCATCAATCTTGGATCGTATTCCTGGTGGCAGCGACGACGGCACAATTCAGCCGCTTGCCCCAATCAGCACGCCAAGTGAAAGCAGCTCACAAGCACCTGCACCGCAAGTGCCTGCAAGCAACACTGAAGGTCCACAAGTGCCAACTGGCAACTAATCGACCTTTTTTAACGTCACTTTTTCGACCAACAGCAACTTCGCAGGGGAAAACTTTTCCCCAGCGACAGATTGTGTTTGGCATTCATCTCCATAACGGTAATCTGCACGCCCATGACACGGTATATCTTCATAACTGGTGGCGTGGTTTCTTCGCTCGGAAAAGGTCTAGCTTCAGCTGCTATTGGTGCAGCGCTACAAGCACGTGGCTATAAAGTCCGACTGCGGAAGCTCGACCCCTATCTCAACGTTGACCCAGGCACAATGAGCCCGACTCAACACGGCGAAGTATTTGTAACTGATGATGGGGCGGAGACCGACCTTGATCTTGGTCACTATGAGCGCTTTACGGGGCGCTCTGCGAACAAGAAAGACAACATCACAACAGGCAAAATCTACCAGTCGATCATTTCCAAAGAGCGACGCGGTGAATATTTGGGCGCGACCGTCCAAGTTATCCCGCATGTGACAGACATGATCAAAAACTTCGTGCTGGATGGCAACGAAGATTATGATTTTGTGCTTTGTGAAATTGGCGGCACGGTTGGCGACATCGAGGCTTTGCCTTTCTTTGAAGCGATCAGGCAGCTTGGCAATGATTTGCCGCGCGGCCAGGCAATTTATATTCACCTGACCTTGATGCCGTATATCGCTAGTGCGGGTGAGCTGAAAACAAAGCCAACACAGCACTCTGTGAAAGAACTGCGTTCTATCGGCATTCAGCCAGACATTTTGTTGGTGCGTTGTGACCGTGAGATACCACAGGGGCAACTGGCAAAACTGGCCCAGTTCTGTAACGTGCGCGAATCTGCCGTTATTCCAGCGCTGAACGCTAGCAGCATCTACGAAGTGCCTTTGACCTACCACGATGTTGGCTTGGACCAAGAAGTTCTCAATGCATTTGGCATTGATGATGCGCCAGAACCTGACTTGAAGCCTTGGCAGGACATCTGCAACATTTTGAAGAACCCAGAAGGCGAAGTAACAATTGCGATTGTTGGCAAATATGTTGACTTGCATGACGCCTATAAATCGCTGATTGAAGCGCTGACTCATGGCGGCATCGCCAATAAAGCCAAGGTCAATTTGGAATGGATTTCTTCTGAGGCAATTGAAGAAGAAGACCCAATTCATCACCTTCAAAACGTCCACGGCATTTTGGTGCCGGGCGGGTTTGGTCTGCGTGGGGCGGAAGGTAAAATCAAAGCCGTTCAATATGCGCGTGAACACAATGTTCCGTATTTCGGCATTTGCTACGGCATGCAAATGGCCGTGCTTGAAAGCGCGCGCAATTTGGCAGGCATCGAAGACGCATCATCCTCAGAGTTTGAAACAGGTGGTCAAACAATCGTTGGTCTGATGACCGAATGGACCCGTGGCAACGAACTCGAACAGCGAAAAGATGACGGCGACATGGGCGGCACCTTGCGCCTTGGGGCTTATCCAGCCAGTTTGGCACCAGATAGCCGCATTGCTGAAATTTACGGTACGAACGAAATTTCAGAACGCCACCGTCATCGTTATGAAGTGAACGTGGGTTACAAAGACACGCTAGAAGAGGCGGGGCTCGTCTTTGCTGGCCTTTCTCCAGATGGTGTTTTGCCAGAGACTGTTGAACGTAAAGACCATCCGTGGTTTGTCGGCGTTCAATATCACCCAGAACTAAAAAGCCGTCCCTTGGAACCACATCCACTGTTTTCTTCGTTCATTGAAGCAGCCCTTGTTCAAAGTCGATTGGTGTAAGGTGTATGGCGCGCGGAGTTGACCATCTCGTTTTACCCGTTCCTTCATTGGACGTTGCACGGCAACGCTATGAAGCGCTTGGCTTTACCGTCAACAAAGATGGCATCCACCCCTTTGGAACGTCCAATTGCTGCGTCTTCATTGAAAATGGTGTCTATCTTGAGCCATTAGCGGTGCATGATGAGGCGGTGATCGCTGAGAAAATCTCGCAGAACAGCTTTGTCGGCCTCGACAGTAAATACCGCGCGCTCATTGGCGACAACGGTCTTTCTGCGATTTCTATCCAATCCAATGACGCAGAAGCAGATATCAAGCACTTCACCGGCCCCTATGAAAACGGGCCAAGCACGCTGAAGTTTTCCCGCAAAGCAATTCATCCAGACGGCACAGAAGACACACTTAGCGTCGATGGCGCCTTCTGCCTCAATCCAGATTTCCCAGCGCTTAGTCTCTTTACCTGCCAATGGCAGGGTGATCCCTCGGTTATTTCAAAGATCAAGACAGCACCAAAGCACGCAAACACTGTCGTTGCCACAATCGGCGTTGAGCTTTCCTCAAACGACATGCCCAACGCGCTTGCCTATCTTGGCCACGCTTTCGGCGCTGATTTTACACGTCAAGATGACGACAGCTATGATTTCGCCGCACCAAACTGCCACATTAAACTGATCAAAGGCGATCAGCCGCTCCACGCGGTCGCTGTGACATTCAGCGTAACCTCATTAGAGGCTGTTGGCACCTGTCTTGAAAAGTCCAAGATTGCCTATGATAGTAGCGGCGACACCATCAAAGTCGCAGCGGCCTTAGGGCAGGGCGTCACCATGCAGTTTACAGAAAGAACATCTCTAACATGACGAACGCTCCAAATTCCTGCGTTGAAGCTGGCAATGTATCTTTTGACAACACGGCGCCCTTCGTCCTGATTTCTGGCCCTTGCCAGATGGAAACCCGCGATCATACGATGATGCTGGCTGAGAAAATCAAAACCATGGCCGACAAGCTTGGTATTGGCTACGTCTTCAAAGCATCCTTCGATAAAGCAAACCGCACAAGCCTAAGCGGCAAACGGGGCATTGGCCTTGAAGCGGCGCTGCCAATTTTCGAGGAAGTGCGCAAAACCTTCGACATACCCGTTTTGACCGATGTACATACCGAAGAGCAATGTGCAGCGTTAGATGGTTCTGTCGATATTTTGCAAATTCCCGCATTCTTGTGTCGCCAAACTGATTTGCTGATTGCTGCCGCGAATACAAATTGCATCGTAAACATCAAGAAGGGTCAGTTCCTAGCGCCTTGGGATATGGCAAACGTCGTGCAAAAAGTAACGGAAAGCGGCAATAGCAACATTCTGCTCACCGACCGTGGCACGAGCTTTGGCTACAATACATTGGTTTCTGATTTTAGAGGCTTGCCAACAATGGCCGAAACGGGCGCGCCCGTTGTTTATGACGCGACACACTCTGTTCAGCAGCCAGGCGGCCTTGGTGGCTCTTCAGGTGGACAGCGCCAGTTTGTGCCTGTTCTTGCCCGTGCAGCCGTCGCCGTTGGTGTTGCTGGATTGTTTATGGAATGTCACCAAGATCCAGACAATGCGCCGTCTGATGGTCCTGTTATGGTGCCGCTGGACCAGATGGAAGCGCTTTTAACAAGTTTGAAAGCGCTGGATAACGCCGCGAAAGAGAACGCATTCTCCTTCGCGACTTAATCGTGTCTATTTTCTTTTCGAACGAAAACCAAACTTGCGAGGCTTTTTGCCTTTAGCGCGTCGGTCTTCATATTGAATTTGGTACAGAATTGATTCTTCACCAAGTCTTTGGTTTGAACTGCCAACGAATGGTTTTTCTTTATATTGACGATAGCGTTTTTTGATCTGATCACGCTCAACGATTGTTATGTAAAGCTCAGGATTTTGCCCAAATTGGCTGCCACCACCACGACCACCGGCAAACGCAAGAGTTTGTGTTGCAATACCTGCAATAAGAGCAGATGTAATAAGGATAGATGTTTTATTCATGATATTCTCCAATCATAACCCGTAAAGCGCGATGTTAGTGCTTTTATAGGCCATCACGTTGCTGATAATAAGGTGGGGTGATTTGATCCACATAGCAAACACGCCATTATCACAATTTCTGGAAGTTAAGCGTTAACATCCTAACATAGCGCGAGAATTGATCAAAAGTATTCGAAACACTTTTAAATTTTTTAGCCATAGGATAGGACAGGGCGTATGTTTCAACTTTTTATCAGCTGGAAAATCCGATGACCGCAATTTTAGATATTTCTGCCCGCCAAATCTTTGATAGCCGTGGCAACCCAACCGTCGAAGTCGATGTTGTTCTTGAAGACGGCTCACTGGGCCGTGCTGCTGTGCCGTCTGGTGCATCGACGGGCGCACACGAAGCCGTAGAACTACGCGACGGCGGCGATCGCTATATGGGCAAAGGTGTTACCAAAGCGGTGGAAGCCGTCAACACAGAGATTTTTCAAGCACTCAGCGGTTTGGATGCAGAAGACCA
>JBDVXS010000026.1:0-26954 GCA_039964305.1 Hyphomicrobiales bacterium | reverse complement strand
TTGATGTTGGCGTCACTTCGATGTCGATAAGCTGCGCCAATTGGTCAATATATTGGTCGCGTTCATCTTGCAAAAATGCAGAATTTTCCGACGTTGACCCATTGGTCAAAATCCGGCGATTCACATCCTCAAGTGAGTTCAAAGCGTCATTAGCTTGTGAGATGCTTTGTTGCAGCGCTAGGTCTGCTTCTTGGCGCAAATCTTGGACGGTTTGGGACAAGCTATTTAATTGGCTTGTGAAGACTTGAAGGTCATTCACCGCCTGAATTTGTGCATTAAAATCTTCTGGCGATGTTGAAAGCGCTTCAAGCGAAGCAATCGCGTTGTTGAAGGTCGTATCAATCGCGGTCGGTTCACCTGGTGCACCAAAGGCAACATCAAGCCTGTTCAGATAATCTGCGGTGATGCTGTTACCAACATTAACACCAGCCAGAGTACGCGCTTGCGACTGAACTTCCACATTCAGAACGCGCTCAACTTCACCAACCCGAACACCATTAACGCGGTCATCGGCAATAAGAGCAGTTTGGGAAACGGTCTTTCTTGTATACCCTTCAGTCTCTGCATTCGCGATATTGCCCGCAACCACATCCAGACTGCGCTGGTTGGCGTTAAGACCCGCTAAAGAGATATTGAGTGATTGAGAAAGGCTCATGGTTTTTCCCTACGACACGAGAACCTCACCTCACTGAAGATGAGGTTCCCGCCGTATTATCTATCGAATGATATTGATGACTTCAGAGAGAAGTTCGTCACCAGTCGTGATCACCCGAGAGTTGGCTGTATAGGCCTGCTGGGTGATGATCAGCTTTGTGAACTCATCAGCGATGTCGGTATTGGAAGCTTCCAGTTGTGATCCCAGAATACTGCCAGTTGCACGTAAAATTGGATTGCCCGAGGCAACAGTAGCAGAAAACGTACCGCCACCATCAACACGCGCCAAACCAGAGTCTGCGTTAAAAGAAGCAAGCGCAATTTGCGAGATGTCGACAGTTTGGTTGTTCGTGAAAGTAACCGTTACACGACCACCATCATTAATCGCCACGCTTTGGAAAGAACCAGCACTTGATCCATTCGGTGTGGCTGAAACAGCGGCTGTCCCGTCATTATCAAACTGAGTAAAACCAGAACCGGTTGTACGCAGGTCGATATCACCAATTGTCGAACCATCAATGGTAACACCTGGAATAGTGATCGTTCCAAAAGCAGGCGAAAGCGCACCATCGCTGTCAAATGTGAGAGCTTGTGGAACAAGCACATAAGCATCTTCCGTTGCGCCTGCATCACTGTCAGCGCGATAATAAATATTGTACGTATCAGGCGTACCTGCAACCGGATCAGCATTGGCAGTTTTAGCAAAACGAATTGGCACATCAAAAGAAGCACCAAGCGCGTTAAACACTTCAACGGATGGACCTGCAATAGTCGATTCAATGAAGTCAGATTCCTGTGCGCCCGTAATTGTTGCAGCACCCGATAAGGCTGGCTGAATAAGTTGGTCAGCAGGATCAATACCAGTGACCGGATCAGCGTTGTCTCTCGCAAATTCGGTCGATGGGTTAGATGGTAGGTTGCCTGAAATCGCGATTTCGGAGGTTACAATAGCAGGGAACGTTACAGATTCATCAATTTGGATCGGCTCCAATAGACTGCCTGTATTGCCTTGCGCATCCACGTTAAAGCCTTGCAGAACATAGCCTGCACCATTTTGAAGGAAGCCTTCATTGGTACGCGTAAAATCACCAGCGCGCGTATAAAGGTCCTGACCGTTAAAAGTCGTGGCACCGTCCACAGTTCCAGTCGGGTCTTGAACCACGAAATAGCCATCGCCTTGAACCGCGATATGGGTATCAATATCAGATTGCTGCAAATCACCTTGAATGTCATTTGTAGCTCGAGATGAAAAAGTAACGGAACCCGCAACCTGATTTGCTTGCGTAGCGGCGCTGCCTGCTACTTGTTCAAAGAAACTGGAATCTTGCCGTTTAAAACCCGTTGTTTGCGAGTTCGCAATATTACCAGAAATATTCTCCAGCGCTGAGCCTTGTGCTCTCAAACCGGAAACTGCTGTATTCAACGCACCAAATACACCCATACTAACTACCTCATGTACTTTCTGCGGTGATAAGCGCCGCAGTTCAAATTGCCCTTGCCACCCTAACTGCAAACATTGGGCCAATTGCGAAAAACACATTTTATGGTTACATTTCAATTAGTTAACCTAAAACCACTTAAACACCACATGGATCAAACTCGGCACATAAGGCCTAGTTTTGTGGAAAAGCGGCAATAATTGCCGAGCAGGCTTTGCATTGACAGCACGTCCTTTGCGCTCCTAATTGGTGGGTATGCGTACTTTGATTTTCCTTCGCCACGCCAAATCTTCATGGGCTTTGCCCGGTATTGATGATTTTGATCGCCCCCTCAATGATCGGGGTAATGATGCTGCGCCGCAAATGGCGAAATGGCTGGTTAGCGAAGGCATTGAGCCAGATGTAATTGTCTGTTCCTCGGCAAAACGAACACAAGAGACCCTAGCTCATATGGAACCCGTATTAAGTCAAAAAGCCGCCAGCATTATGGAGCGAAGCCTCTATCTTGCTTCTAGCGACACCCTGTTTGAATGTGCGGCTGGGCTGGATGATGATTTCCAAACAGCCATGCTACTCGCGCACAATCCGGGTTTGCATGATGCCGCCCTATCAGCGCTTACGCCAGAAAGCAGACGGGAAAGCGGCGAAATGCGTTCAAGGTTTCCAACCTGTGCGTGTGCGGTTATATCCCTTCCAATTAACCGCTGGAGCGAAATAACCACGGACATTGGCGAATTGAATGCTTATATGACACCGAGACGCCTTCCAACATCGTAGGCAATAGAGAAACAATCACAGGCTAGTCGAGTGAAACTGACAAACTTTGGAGATGACGCACGCATTGCACTGGAAAATTTTGGTGACTTTGCAGCAGGCTTTGTAAACCCCAATGTAAGGCTGGGAGTTACGGGGCTATCGAGAGCGGGCAAGACCGTTTTCATCACCGCGCTCATCCATAATCTTCTTCACGGCGGACGCTTGCCATTTTTTTCTGCTGTCTCAGAAGGCAGGCTATCAAATGCCTATCTGCAACCGCAGCCAGATCACGCGGTTCCTCGCTTTGCCTATGAGGACCATGTTGATCGGTTGATCGATGATCTGGAATGGCCGCAATCGACCAATCGCATTAGTCAGATGCGGCTTACCATTGATTATGAATCGGCAAGTTTTCTCTCCCGCGCTGTTGGTGGCGGGCGTTTGCACATTGATATTATCGACTATCCCGGCGAATGGCTGCTTGATCTGCCTTTGCTCACGAAAGACTATGAGACGTGGTCGTCAGAAGCACTGGCTCTTGCACAGCTTCCTAATAGACAAAAAGCATCGAAGGCTTGGTTGGAAGCTGTCAATGGATGCGATGCCAATGACGCAATTGATGAGCCAAAGGCGCAGGAGTTGGCTAAGGTCTTCACCACCTATCTGCACGACTGCCGTACCGATGAAAATGCTCTCTCGCTCCTGCCACCAGGTCGCTTCTTAATGCCGGGTGATTTGGAAGGCTCGCCAGCGGTTACCTTTGCCCCTCTTCAAAAACCGAGTGGCACCCCTTCCCGCTCCTCACTCTGGTCGCTCATGGAAGAGCGTTACGAGGCCTATAAGCAAATCGTCATCAAACCATTCTTCCGCGATCATTTCGCACGCCTAGACAGGCAAATCGTCTTGGTAGACGCGCTACAAGCTTTAAACGCTGGCCCTGCTGCCGTGCGTGATCTTGAGGCGGCGATTTCCGAAATTTTGACGTGCTTTAGACCGGGCAAAGCATCTTGGCTGTCTTCGATCCTTTCACGCCGCATCGATAAAATTTTGTTTGCCGCGACAAAGGCCGACCACTTGCACCAAAGCGAACATGACAAATTGGAAGTGCTGCTCGAACAACTCGTCTCACGCGCCATTAGCCAAGCGCAGTTTGCTGGTGCGAAGGTTGATGTGCTGGCGCTTGCGTCTGTGAGAGCAACCCGTGAAGCTGTTTTTAAAGACGACGGCGAAACGCTCAATTGCATTACTGGCATTCCAATGGCTGGCGAAGAAATTGACGGAATAAGCTTTGATGGAGAGACGGAAAAGGCAATCTTCCCTGGGTCACTGGATGTGGAGCTTGGCAAAATTTTGAAGCAAGATGACGGCGATAGTTACAATGAATTGCAATTCGTGCGCTTTCGCCCGCCGCAACTTGAAAAGACAATGGAAGGTCTGACCCTCTCTCTGCCTCATATTCGTTTGGATAGAGCGCTCGAATTTTTGCTAGGGGATAAAATGGAATGAGTGACGAACCAGCAAAACGCAGAAAGCCACGTGTATTTGACTTGCCAACGGATGGGGACGCTTCAGCCAAGCCAGAACCGAAGCAAGCAGCACCTAAGCCGGCGACATCAAAGAAGGCAACGCCTAACCCAAAACGCAAGGCTGCACCAAAAACAACCGCAAAATCGGCACGAACGAAAACAGTCAAAGAAGATAGTCAATCTCGTCCTCGCGCCCTAGAATTGGCTGATGTGGAACTAACCAATCAGGTTATCGATCAGATCGACGAAGCCGTTGTCCCCACAGATACCCCTCAACGCCGTTTCAGCTGGGGTGGTGTGCTTATGTCAGCACTTGGGGCCTTGGTAATGCTTGCCATTGGCCTTGCTGTTGACGAACTGGTTAGAGACCTCTTTAGCCGTCATCAGTGGCTGGGCTGGCTCGCTCTTGCGCTGACGATATTGGTTATCATTGCGACTGTTGTTTTGATCATTCGCGAATTGTTGGCTCTTATGCGGCTGCGCCAAATTGCAAATGTTCGCGATGACGCGGAACAGGCCTTTGTGGAAAATGATAAAGAGGCCGCTGACAAGGTGGAGGCCGCAGTAACCTCCCTTTATGCAAACCGCATTGACCTTGCCAGCGCACGCACCGCCTATTCAGCTTATGAAGATGACGTGATTGGGCCTGCTGATCGTATTCGCCTTATTGAAACAGAATTGCTTTCGCCAATCGATAAGAAAGCAGAAGAACTCGTCATGAATGCCGCAAAGCGGGTCGCAATTGTCACGGCTGTTTCACCCCGTGCATTGGTGGATATTTTATATGTGCTGGCAGAAAATCTGCGCTTGATCCGCGCTATCTCAGAACTCTATGGCGGCAAGCCCGGTATGATTGGGTTTTGGCGGTTGACGAAATCAGTGGTCAGCCACCTAGCAATTACAGGCGCGATTTCCATCGGCGACGGTCTCTTGCAACAAGTGGTTGGTCATGGACTGGCCGCAAGGTTGTCTGCCCGTTTTGGTGAAGGCGTGATCAATGGCCTCCTCACAGCCCGCATTGGTTTGGCAGCGCATGACATTTGTCGTCCAGTGCCATTCCTTCATCGCACCAGACCGAGTATATCAAAATACCTGAATACTCTTGTTGGCCTTGCTGGCCTATCTGGTTCGGACAAATCTAAATGATATCCAAGTTCACACAAGGCAGCTGGCGCTCCCCCCTCTTTATGTTGATCATCATGCAAATGGGGATGCAGTTCTCATTCGCGGTTTGGTTTGTCATGATCAAAAACTTCGCCGTTGATGAAGTTGCTTTCACTGGCTGGGAAATTGGCATCCAAGAAACCATCCGCGAAATACCTGGCTTCCTGTCGTTCCTTGCCGTCTATTTCTTGCTGTTCATGACAGAACGCACCTTAGCCATCGCCTCCCTATTCATCATGGGGTTTGGGGTCGCATTAACGGGCGTTTATGACAGCTTCTTTGGCATCATGGTCACAACCTTCATTATGTCGGTTGGGTTCCATTATTATGAAACATGCAATCAGTCGCTTTCGCTTCAATGGCTGGAGAAGAAAACCGCCGCGCGTCAAATGGGGCGCATTGTGTCGGCTGGCGCTATGGCTGCCCTTGCTGCTTATGGTTTGGTTTTCATCATCTGGAAAGCGCTCGATCTTTCTTTCCTGTCTGTCTTTGCCGCAGCAGGTGTTATCACCATGGTCGCTGCGGGCATTGTTCTGTCGACCTTCCCGAAATTTAATATCGGCCCACCGCAGCGCCGCCATTTGGTTCTACGCAGCCGTTATTGGCTGTACTACGCCCTTACCTTTATGAGCGGCGCACGTCGGCAAATCTTTATCGTGTTTGCTGCCCTTATGATGGTTGAAAAATTCGATTATGGCGTTGAGCAAATGGCGACGCTCTTTCTCATCAATGGCGTGGTCAGCATGGTGCTTGCGCCACAGATTGGCTGGATGATCGACAAAATTGGCGAGCGTAATGCGCTCATCATTGAATATATCGGGCTGTTCTTCGTCTTCTTCTCTTACGCCTATGTAACGAACGCTGAATGGGCAGCAGCGCTTTACGTGATTGACCATGCATTCTTTGCGATGGCGATTGCGATGAAAACCTATTTCCAGAAAATCGCCGACCCGCAAGATATTGCCCCAACAGCCGGCGTTGCTTTCACCATCAACCATATTGCCGCTGTGTTCATGCCAATCTTCTTCGGTTTGTTGTGGCTTTATTCACCTGCTGCTGTGTTTTTGTCTGGTGCTGCAATGGCAATCATCAGCTTATTGCTCTCTCTCATGGTCCCACGCAATCCGCATGAAGGCCAAGAAGTCACGGGGCCATTCTCATCTCTAGGTAAACATTCAGCCCCAGCGCCTGCCGAATGATCGAAGTTTTTAACTACACTTGCATGATCACAGTAATATTACGAAAATCTGCTTGATGAAGTCCAAACCGCTGTTAAATTTAACAAAGGTTTTGTGAGAGAGAATTTTGATGTTGTTTAAAAAAATAGCGATTGCAGCAATTTCACTTAGTTTTTTCGGTGGTTTTGCTAGTGTTGGGCTTGGAACGACGGAAGCTGGCGCTGCTACAAAAGGTGTCAAATTCGAGCAACGCTTTAAATATTTCAAAGTACGCGGCAAAACATCCCTTGAGATTTTTCGCGATTTTCAAAAGAAATCACCAATCAAAGGGGTCGGAAATCATCAAGCAACGCTCGGTGTTGCCAGCATCAAGCTCACGCCGAATGTTGAATTTGGCGAAAAGAATGGTCGTTGCAAAGTTATAAAATCAAAAGTGACTGTTGATGTTGTCATTCACTTGCCGCGTTGGGCAAATTATCGCCGCGCAAACAAATTTGCCAAACTGAGCTGGGACAAGCTTTTCGAGGACATCAAGACACATGAATTAGTTCACGCGAAAATCGCTAAGGATTTTGGCACGCAAATTCAAAACAAGATCGAAAGCCTAGGGTCACGTTCAAGCTGTCAAAGCCTTGAACGCGTCGTCTCTCGCAATTCTCAACGACTTCTCAACAAGCACGATCGCGCTCAGCGCAAATTCGATCGTCGAGAACAAAAGAAAATGATCCGTGCGAGACGCAAAGCGCGGCTATAAATTTAAGCCTGCGTTTCTGGTAGACGGATAACCAACCCATCCAACTCATCTGACACACGGATTTGGCAAGACAAGCGCGATGACGGCTTAATTTCGTGAGCGAAGTCGAGCATGTCTTCTTCCATCGCTTCTGCTGGACCAGTTTTAGCGAACCAAGCGTCGTCAACATAAACATGGCAAGTAGCACAGGCGCACGCACCACCACACTCAGCATCAATACCAGGTACAGAATTTTTGAGCGCAGCTTCCATGACTGTGCTGCCTGTTTCGGCATCCACATCAAAGCTTTCACCCGAGTGTGTGATGTAGGTAATTTTTGGCATATCGCCTCACAAAGTTTCGTCCAACAATTCTGAGAACGAATTAAGGATAGTTAGCCTGATGTCAAGTATTTTAGGCGACAGCACTAGAAAAACACGGGGGTTTTACTAACCCTCATTCTCATCAAGGATAGATAAGATAAATTCACATGTCTCATCCAAAGCATTTTTAAGTGCTTTGACGTCCGCTGTGATTTCATCTTCAGCAGCACTTTCAAGGTGGGCAGCAACATCAGCAACATCCCATGCGCCAATGTTTCTAGCAGACCCTTTGATTGTGTGAGAAGCAGCGAACCGCTCTTCGTGGGTACGGGCGTTTTCAACGCGACCCATATAAACGTTCATTTGTGTCAAAAACAAACGCAGCACTTCCTGCTCAAGCGAACGATCGCCCAAAGTTTGCTTAGCCAAATGAACCAGATCAATAGGACGAGCCTGGCTATGTAGCGCAGTTTCTGCATCCATTTTTATCGCAACGGCGGACCCCATGTCACAACATCCCTTTAAGATTTTCCCACTGCAGGGTCTCATTGTGAACCTAATGTCGGATTAACCACCGAGAAAAACCTAGTAATTTGAGCACCTTCTTCCAACTATGGTGTATCAAGAGTTAATTTTGGCGATGAAAGCTGCAAGCACACGCAAGGTTCGCCGCTGTCAAATGTTAACCATAAAACAGAACAAATGGGTGCAATTGTCGCTAGGAGTTTTCAAAAGCTTAACAAAGCGTTAATGTGCCCTGTGCGGAATTTGGCGAAAGGGCAAGGTGCGTCTGGTTTGTAGAAGATGATATTGAACAATAACAGCAGGATTTGCTTAGCTGTTTTAACCAATAAACTCTCCAAAGTATGACTTTCTCCCTTGTTTTTGCTAAACACCGCGCATTGCATACCATTTTGGTCAATCCATCTTGGTTTTAGTTGTTGTTGCGTAAGGCGTATTAAGATGGCGAAGTCCAAAAAAGCTCCAGATCCGGCGAAAGAAGCGATTAACGCTGTAGAAGAGGCCCTGAAACTCGACTTTGGTGGCCCTGATGAGGCCTCAGCGGGTGACTTGGATCTGGACCTAGGTCTAGATGATGTTTTGGACGATGACGGGTTAAAGAAAGCGCCAGCCGTTGAAAACGCGACGCTTGCTGCATCTGCAAAGAAAGACCCAGCCAACGATGACCGCCGCTCACTCGGCAATCTCGTTTACGGTTTACAAAAACGACCATCATCCAGCCCCTTCTGGTTTGCAGCGATAATCTCGCTTGTTTGGTTAGCTGGCGCTGCTTTCTTGGGCTACAAATATTTCAACTTCAATGTGACTTCGACAACCGATGTAATCGCGCAGTTCAATCAACCGTCTGCTGTCTTGTGGCTTGTTGCGACTATCGTCCCAATCTTATTCTTCTTCACAATGGCCTTTTTGATCTGGCGCGCGCAGGAAATGCGCCTTGCTGCCAGTTCTATGTCTGAGGTGGCTTTGAGACTTGCAGAGCCTGAAGACATTGCGACCGACAGCATTGTGCGTGTGGGTCAGGCTGTTCGCCGTGAGGTGGCTGCTATGGGTGACGGCGTTGAACGCGTCCTTGCTCGCGCTGGCGAACTTGAAGTGCTCGTGCACAACGAAATGATGTCCCTAGAGCGTTCTTACTCAGACAACGAATTACGCATTCGCGGTTTGATCGATGAACTATCCAGCCAACGTGAAGCAATCGTCAATAACGCCGAGCGCGTTGGATCTTCCCTTGGTGCTGCTAAAGAAGACTTGAGTTCAGACATCTTGGCTGTTGGTGACAAGGTAAAAGAGAACCTCAGCGGCATTGCAGATAATGTGCGCTCAATGGGCGATGACATTAGCTCATCAATTACCGACAAAACGTCGCAAATGACCATCGACCTTGGCTTTGCTGGTGAAACATTGGTTTCATCCCTCACCCGAGAAAGCGACCACATGTTGGAGCGCTTGAACACGAGCGGTTCTGAAACGGTTGGTCAGCTTACAAAAATCAGCGATGAGGTCTCAAGCAACTTGACCTCCAAAGGTGATGAAATCGTTTCAAGCCTTACAAGTATCACGAGTGAGGTTACCGGAAGCCTTTCAGATAAAGGCAACGAAATTGTTTCAAGCCTTACAAATATCAGTGGTGAAGTAACCGAAAGCTTGACGACAAAAGGCGACGCAATCGTTTCAAACTTGACTGATGTTAGTGGTCAAGTAACGGCGACCCTCAATTCTAAAGGCACTGAAGTTGCATCAAACCTTGCTGAAATCGGCAATGCTCTTCGCGATGCTTTGACGGAACGTTCTCAGAAAATTACGGCTACTTTGTCGAACACTGGTGATGAGATTACAACAAATCTCACCCAGCAAAGCTCGTCATTCACAGAAGCACTGCAATCGACAGGCCAAGCCATTACAGCGTCTATCGCGACACAAGCTGAAGGTATTGGCGACGAGTTGAAAACCTCTACCAACGCAATGATGGTAGACCTTTCACTTCGTAGTTCTGACATTACTGAACGCTTTGAAGAAATCACTGATAAGCTTGCAAACTCAATCTCAGCACGCGGTGGTGATCTATCAAATGATCTCAGCACAATCAGCGACCGTATCGAGACATTGGTTGTTAAAGATGGCAGCGCATTGGCTGACCGCATCAACACATCCGGGGAAGCAATTGCTAAACTAATTGAAACCCGCTCTGTATCGTTGCTCGACAGCATTGACGACACAACTGACAAAATTAATGCAAAATTCGAAGAAAGCAGCACGTCAGTTGGCAACCAAATTTCCACTGTCGGTGACCAGGTTTCAAACGCTCTTAACATTCGTGGCGAAGACATCAACCGTGCGCTTGCTGCGACAAGTATCGATTTGATTTCTAACATTGATGAGAAATCGAAAACACTGCGCAACGACATCGACGCACGTCTCATTCAATTGGATGAAGTTGTCGATACAAAAGGCCAAAGCCTCGCAACAATGTTGGGCGAACGCGTTGGCGAAATGGACGAAGTATTCACGAAACGCCTCAGCGATATTGATGGCGCATTGGAAACACGTCTTGATGAAGTATCTGGCGCAATTGAAACTCGCTTCTCAAGCGTGAGTGACAATTTTGCGACCCGCGCTGGTGCCCTTTCAGATGACCTGCAAGGTCGTTTGGATGCTGCATCTGAAAGCTTTAAAGCAAAATCTGACGATATCTCCTCAGAGATCGGCGAACGCGTTAAAACAATTGACGAAGCACTCGACAGTCGTGGCCGCCAGATCAGCGAAACGCTTATCGACCGCACACGTGAACTAGCAGACACATTCTCCACAGGACAGGACGAATTAAACTCTGCCCTAGAAGCGCGTTTAACATCCGTTGGCGAAACACTCACGACACAAGCAGACAATGTAACCAACGCCCTTGGCTCCCAAGTTGATGCAATCAATATTGGTCTTGCCGATAAGGTCGATCAGCTTACTGGTTCACTCGACGAAAAAGCTGGCATTATCAGCACGCTCGTTGAAGATCGCTTGGCACCTGCTGCAACGCGCTTGGTAGATGACGCAGAAAACGCGCACCAGCGCATTCTTGATCTGTCATCAAATTCTAGCGACAACTTCACGGCTGCAGCTGATCAGGCAGCAAGCCTGTTTGCTTCTAAAACACACGAAGCTGGGCAAACGCTCATCAGTGCACTTGGTGGCTTAAGTGATGGCATCCGTGCACGGGCAAGCGAGTCGGCTGAAACAATCGAACAATCGACAACACGCCTTGAGCAGACACTTCGTTCAAGCACGGCCATTTCGGAAGAAACATTAGTGCGTCATGCAACTGATATCGAAGCCATGCTGCGTGAACGGACACAAACGCTTACGACCATCTTCAACAGTGATGGCGCTAACATGATCAATCAGCTGGATGAGAAAGCTGGCGAAATTTCAAATACGATCACTCAAACAAGTGCAAGCTTGGTGAGCCAATTGGATCAATCAAGTGCGGGCTTGGTGAGCCAGTTGGATCAAACAAGCGCGGGCTTGGTAAGCCATGTGGATCAAACAAGCGCAGGCTTGGTGAGCCAGTTGGGTCAAACAAGTGCGAGCTTGGTGAACCAGTTGGACGAAAGATCCGGCGAAATGTCGAATACGATCACACGCACAAGTGCGGCAGTGGTCGACGCAATGCAGGCTCAAGGTAGCCGCGTTGTTGATGAGCTTAAAGATCAAATGGGTGACGTTAATTCCGTTCTCGCGCGTATCGGTCAAACCAATGACGATCTGCGAATCGTCTTGGCAACAGCAGACCAAAACCTTGCGACCATCGAGACAGGCCTTACAAACCGCTCTGTCGAAATTCGCAATGCAGTGGCACAAGCTGTCGGTCAAACCGATGAGGCAAACCATGCGTTGGCTGGCGAAATCGCGAAGTTGCGTGAAGTTTCAGAACTTACAATCCGCGATACATCTGCCCTTGCATCTCGCTTTGATGGCCAAAGTCAGGCTCTTACAAATGCAGCCTCTATGCTGATCAATGCGGGCAACAATCTTGATACCACATTGGACGATCGTCATCGTACAATTGAAATCCTATCGCAAGGCCTCGTAACGAAGAGCACAGACATTGAAGAATTGATGCGCTCATTCGCAAACTTGATGGCTGACACTATCAAGCAAGCAGAAGACCGTGCCACTATGGTGAGCGCTGGCCTTTCAACGACGGCTCAACAAGCCGCACGTGATGTGGCAAGCCAACTTGATGAGTTGCGCGCTGGTGCCAATGTTCAATTGAATGCAGCAGTAACTGAAGCAACAGACCGCTTCTCTGCAGCATCAGAAGAAATGCGCCGCGTTGCTCACTCTATCCAGAGTGATCTGCAAGCCACCCGTTCAGAAATCAAGCGCGGTGTGTTTGATCTTCCTGAAGAAACCAAAGAAAGCACAGCAGCAATGCGTCGCCTGGTGAGCGATCAAGTTCGTGCACTTAACGATCTTACAGATATCGTCAACACACAGCGTGACCGCCACACAGCGTCTACACCTCAGCAAGCGGCACCAACACCAATGCCAGTTCAAGCAGCAGCAGCGCTAGCAGCACCTGTCGCGCCAACACCTGCTCCTGTTGTGGCAAAAGAAGCGCCAGCGCCTGAACCTGCAGCAGTTGCACCAGCACCTGTCGCACAAGCACCTGCGGCTCCGCGTCCAGCGCCAGTCCCAGTCGCGGCAGCTCCAGCGCCAGCCCCTGCTCCAGCGCCAGCACCAGTTGCACGCGCACCTGAACCAGCGCCTGTTGCACCTACACCGACAGTAACAGCACCAGTTGCACCTACGCCAACAGTAGCGGCACCAGTTGCAGCAGCACCTCAACCTGCACCCGTTCGTGCACCTGAAGTGCCAGCCTTTGCACAACGTGTAGAAGCACCAACACCGCAGGTTACACCTCAAACAGCGCCGACAGCTGCGCAAGAAGGTGGCTGGGTACAAGATCTGCTACGTCGCGCCTCAACAGAAGAAGCAGCGGCGGCAACCCAAGGTGCGGCACCTGCACAGCCAATCACGGCAGGCGCATCGTTTGAACGCTCACCAGAACATATTATCGACTCGCTTTATTCCCTATCCGTGGATATCGCCCGTTCGATCGACCGCGACGGTGCGGTTGAGCTTTGGGAACGTTACCAACGCGGTGAGCGCAATGTATTCACGCGTCGCCTAAGAACTCTGGAAAGCCGCGAACTAAGCGCTGAAATCAATCGTCTCTACACAACGAATGCAGACTTTGCTGCAAGCATTGATCGTTATGTTGCAGACTTCGAAGTATTGATTTTGGAAGTATCGAAAAACGACCCTGACAATCGTCAGTCAGAAACATACCTGAACTCGGACACAGGTCGTGTTTACACGATTTTTGCGCAAGCAACAGGCCGCTTTAACTAGGGTCTTAGACCCAAGGCGGCTACAAGTTCAGAACATAAGAAAAGGCGGTGCTTGCGGGCGCCGCCTTTTTTTATTTCTTAAAGCTCTAAATTAGCTGGGCAGTCTAAACGTCAAATTTTGCCGTAAACCCAAGCAATCAATTCACCAGCCACATCATCCAAAGCACCGTTCAAAGCAGCCACTGCTTTTACAGCATCATCAGCTGAGGGTTGCGAAGCAGAAAATGTTTTACTCGCAATTACGCGGCCGTTTTTATCGTTCAAAATACGCACAGCAATTTCAACCCTAGCATTGAAAGCATTGCCTGATGGTTCAATCTGGAACGAACGCAAGTCAAACAGCAATTGGTGATCAATAATCAAACCATCGCCCGGCAGACCAACAGCGCGTGCGCCCTTCGTCTCAGAAAAAGCACGGCTTAGGTAAAGCTGAACAAGGCGCGGTAGTCGGTCACTCCAACGCACGTCCCCAAAGAACGCAATTTGTGCAGCGCTCGGCCTAATAACAATCCGATCATTATCAAGCGAAGTGAGAACCTTCGGTTCAGTGACCAAAATCTGGCTACGTGTTGAACCAGATGTCGACGTTACAGCACTACTCAACGCAAGGTCATAAACAGACGGCGGCGCAGACGGTGCAAGAACGGCGCAACCAGCAAGCAAACTCACACTGAGTGCTAGCCCACATGCAAGGCTCTTGCGAACAGATGCTTTGTTTCTCAAACCCAATTTAGCCCAACCCATCTTTTCTCTGTTGCACCAATAACACTAGCGTCGCTGCCGACGGTATTCTGGTACACGCTTTCCACCCAGTAAAAACTGCGCGGGGTTATTCTCGATATTTTTAATAATACTCTCAAGTCTAGTAACTGCTGTGCGGCTTTGGCCGATCAATGCTTCGATATCACCTAATCCACGGGTAGAGAAACGAGCCAGCCCACCTGAAATTGCATCAGCCCGTTTTTCAAAGCTCTCAGCTACTTTTCTAATTGATGTGGCAGCATCTGTTGCTTCCACAACAAAGCCACGTCCATCTGCTTCAACCAACCCATCAACAGTACCAACAAGCTTTGTGATGGCTTCACTTGTCTTCACCAAGCGGCTGGCAATGACAGTTGCGTCTTTGATAATTTTGTCGAGGTTTTCACGATTGTCAGCAAGCGTGCTTGTTAGCTTCGTCACATCACTGGTCGCTGTTTTTGCACCCGCGATGATAACGTCAATCTCTTTGCCAGATGTTTCAAGTTTGCTTGCAAAGGTTTCGAAACTGGTTAGCGTGTTCGCAATCTTCTCGCCATCAATGAGCTTAAGCTTTGCTTGAAGATCTGAACTGATCCCCTCAACGCTTTTAAGTGTGCGTGCCAACTGATCGCCATTTATGGCTTGCGCAGTCGCAGTCAGACTGGTCACGAGCGTAGACGCTCCCGCAACAGCCGTCTTTGCATCATTTAAGATGCCATCAAACTTCTCGGTGTTACGAGCAAGGTCACCAGTAATTTTCTGAGCATTACCAAGTGTCGATTTCACCGTTTCAGGATCAACCGCCTTAACAATCGCGCCAACATCTTTAGATACCGTACCAAGTGTATCGCTGAGTGAGGCAAGCGCTGTAGAGGCTTTACCGACATTCACCAAAAGCTCGTCAATCTCATCGGTTTTATCCGCGACAGCCGAGGTTACTTTTTCAAAATTAGCGACGGTTTTGTTGATGTTTGGAATGTTCTCAACCAAAAGGCCGTCCACCTTCGATAAAACACCATTTGCAATGGTAATGGTTTTACCAGCAGACGCGAGCACATCATTAAGCGCAGAGGGCTTTGCCGTAAGCGTTGGAATGTCTTCTTGCTCTAAGATCAAAGGGCTACTTGGCGTACCGCCAACCAAGGCGACATTAGCAAGTCCAGTCAAAGGTTGGCTTGCAATCGTTACCTGCGTATCCGCGCGCAAAGGTGTGCCCAATCTCACCTTCATCGTTGCATAAACATTAGCAGGATCGGTCTGGGATAATTGTACGCTGGTCACCGCACCGACCCGCAAACCATTAAACAAGACACCACTGCCCTGTTTCAAACCACCCGAATCGCTGGGAATGATGAGTTGCACTTCACGAGCATCTGTCGTCTCGCCAAAACGCACGAGCCAATAGATAAACCCAAAGGCCATCGCAAGAACAGCCAGCGTGAATAGTCCAATTGCAATGTAATTTGCGCGTGTTTCCATTCTTTACTCAGTACGCCTCATAACAAACACTATCCAATGTGCGCTCGCTTCGCACGTTCCCCGTTAAAATATGCATCTACCCATGGATCGTCAAATTCAAGCATTTCTTGCGGTTTTCCAGTAACAAGAACTCGTTTTTTACCCAAAACGGCAATTCGGTCACATGCTGTGAACAAACTATCCAAATCATGCGTGACCATAAACACGGTCACACCCAAGGTGTCTCTAAGCTTCAAAATCAACTGATCAAATTCTTGGGCACCAATTGGATCAAGGCCAGATGTAGGTTCATCAAGGAAAATTACGGCAGGATCAAGGGCAAGCGCCCGCGCAACACCAGCGCGCTTGATCATACCACCAGAAAGTTCTGCAGGAACTTTGTCCGCTGCATCAAGCGCCAAGCCAACCAGCTCCATTTTCATCAAAGCAAGTTCATCCATCAAGCTCTCGCTTAAATCCAGATACTCACGCATAGGCACTTGAATATTTTGCTTCACCGTGAGCGACGAAAACAAGGCGCCATGTTGAAACAACACGCCCAATTGTTGATCGATCAAATTCCGCTCAGCCGAGGATGCTCGGTCATAATCGAGGCCTAATATATTGACCGAGCCATTGCGTTTTGTATTCAGACCCAAAATCGCTCGTGTAAGAACAGACTTACCAGTGCCTGAGGCTCCTACAATTCCTAAAATTTCACCTTTGAAAACGTCGATATCTAAGTTTTGAAGAATATTGGTTTCATCAAAACCCACGGTCAACTCGCGCACTTTGATCACGCTCTCTTCGCGACCTGAATTTTGTGGATTTCTGGTCTCCATGATCAATATCCAAGACTGGCGGATATCACCGCAAAAATACCATCAATCACAATCACCATGAAAATTGATTTCACAACGGCGACAGTCGTGTGATGAGAGAGAGATTCAGAGCTACCCTCAACTTTCAAGCCCTCAGACATTGCGATCAAACCAATGATCAACGCCATAAACGGCGCCTTGATGATGCCCATCATGAAATAGGTCAGAGGCACCACGTCTCGAACCCGTTGTAGGAAAATTTCCCATGACAGGTCGATATAAACCCAAAGCGCCAACTGCGCACCAAACAAAGCAGAGTAGTTCGCCACCACAGTAAGCAGCGGCATAACGATGATCAGCGCTAGAATGCGCGGAAACAGCAGAATATCAACAGGATCAAGACCAATCACTTTCAAAGCATCAATCTCTTCGCGCATTTTCATGGAGCCTATTTCCGCTGTATAGGCAGAGCCAGAACGGCCAGACACCATGATTGCCGTTAGCACGACACCCAAATCTCGCAACACCAAAACGCCAACGAGATCAGCCGCCATCACATCGGCGCCAAAGAAGCTCAGCTGATAAGCACCTTGCTGGGCCATAATCGCACCAATCAAAAATGTCATAAGCGCAACGATTGGGACAGCCGTAAGCCCCGTTTTCATCATGTGCGTAAACAATGCCGGCGCACGAAGAACTTCAGCATTGTCGAGTTTTCGGCCAAATATCCCAAAAAACAAGCCGCGAAGACGGCGCCCAAAAGCCGCCATCAAAGCACCAAGCAGCGAGAGAATACGTTTTATATCATTTATACCGTCTGCGGTACGATCAAAGCATTGCTGAAGCAGGCCTACTTTTGTCCGGATTGGGACGCTATGCGATCGTATTTCTAGGGCAGCATCCGAAATCGCTTCCAGCAGCACCCTATGCTGAGCTTTCACATCAACAAAAGTGACACGGACACCGTCATTTTGCCACTTTTTACTCAATTTCAGCAACAACCAAACCCCTGAAGTATCAAGGGTTTTTATATCTTTAAGTGAAATTGAAATATCTTGTTCTTGAGGTTTTACAAGATCGGTTAAATGCTCTTCGATCTGGTTGGCATGAGCGATCGTCCACACGCCAATAGCAGACAAGACTTGGCGGGCGCCAGAGCCAGTTGGGCTAATCACACGCCCTGCATTTTGTTCTGCTAAAATATCCATCGCTTTTCTTATACAATATCTATCTGCGCTCACACTAAATTTTGATAACTTAATGACAACAAAAGTAAAAACAGCCAATTTTCGTATTGGCTATTTCCATTATAAGCTCAAACGCCTAGGTTCGGCCTGTTTACCGCTGGACTATATGAGAACAAACAATGGCCGCTCTTTCCCTTAAAGCCTATTCCTACAGCCTACCGCTGGAAAAACCTTTTCGCATTTCGCGAGGGGTCCGCACAACGGCGAATATGGTTATTGCAGAAATTTCTGATGGGACCCACACAGGTCGCGGTGAATGCATGCCTTATCCCCGCTACGATGAAACAATCGAGAGCGTGATTGAACTTTTAGAAGGCGTTGCAAAAGACGAGGCAAATTTCTCAACGTTAGAAGCCTGTCAAAAAGCTCTCCCGCCTGGTGCGGCACGTAACGCACTTGATTGTGCACGGCTTGATTATGAAGCAAAGAAATCTGGCCAATCTGTCGCCAGCCGATTCGGCCTTACCATGAAGCCGCAAGTAACAGCCTTTACACTCGGCATCGACACCCCTTCCGCCATGTATGAAGCAGCCAAAGCAGCCAGTGATCGCCAAGTCTTGAAAATTAAACTGGGCGCGGGCGAAGAAGACATCGAGCGACTTGCAGCTGTGCGTCGCGGCTCGCCTGACGCAAAGCTCATCGTTGACGCCAATGAAGGTTGGAAGCCAGAAGATTTCGACCATCATCTAAAAAGCTGCATTGAGAACAATGTCGGCTTAATCGAGCAACCTTTACCAGCGGGTGACGACGACGCATTGCTCTCAATCAAATCGCCAATCCCAATTTGCGCTGACGAAAGCCTCCATACCCGAGAAGAGTTAGATCACATTGAAAAACGTTATGATGCGATCAATATCAAACTTGATAAAACCGGCGGCTTAACAGAAGCGATGGTCGTGCTTAAAGAAGCTGAAAAACGCAACCTGACCATCATGGTTGGCTGTATGTTATCTTCGTCCCTTTCAATGGCACCCGCCGTTCTCGTCGCACAGCGCGCGACATGGGTAGACCTTGATGGCCCGCTTTTATTAGCCAGTGATTGCGACCATGGATTGGTTTATGAGGGCAGCACTATATCACCCCCGACCCCGCAACTTTGGGGTTGATAATAGGAAGATAACGGCCAGGAAAGACACGGCTGCCATAGCGTAAAAACTCTGCAATCCAAATTGCCCATAAAGTGTACCGCAGAAAAACGTGAGGCCCGCGGCAATCAGCCCAGCAACAAAGGTCGACGCGCCTTGAGCAGCAGGTGTTTCTCCTTCGCTGACTTCTTTCGCAATATAAGCCTGCAAACCCAAATGGGTCGCACCAAACGAAAACCCGTGCAGGATTTGGACCATCAAAATCAGCGTTACACTGTCCATTGATCCATGCAGTGCCCAACGCAAGGTGGCAGCAACGGCCCCTAGCAAAAGCAAGCGTGTTGCCCCAATTTTTGAGAACAATTTTGATGCCTGCGTGAAGAGTATCACTTCCGCAATCACCCCAATCGCCCAAAACCATCCAATCTGGCTCGCCGAAAAACCTCTCGCAAGCCAGTCAATCGTGCCGAACCCATAAACGAGAACATGCGACGCTTGAATAAGTCCTGCCAAGGCAGCGACTTGCAAAAATTGAGGATCTTTCAAAAAGACAATCAACCGCCCCAGACCGAGCGACCCAACAGTCGGCCTTTCACTCGGATCAAGGCGATAGGTCGGCAGCAAAAAGCTCACAGCAAACGACAAGGCAAGCAATGCCAAAATCAACCAAAACACGCCGTTCGTTCCAAGGTCAGCCAAGAACATGCCAGCACCAAGATTAGCGACGATAAATGCAACGGAACCCCAAAGTCTGATGTGCCCGTAATTCGCCCCGCTTAGGCGCACTTCACTCAAAACAAATGAATCGCCAAGCGGTATGAGCGCGTGCCAAAAAACACTAAAAATGCCCAGCAAAATAAGAATAGCAATGAAGCTGCCAAAATAGCCCAGTGCCGCAAAGCTCACCACAGACACAAAACAGAATAGATAAGCAGCATAACGGCGCTGAGATAACCCACCAGAAACAGCCACCGCATAAGGTGACAAAAACACCCGAATAACCAAGGTAACACCTAAGAGAATCGCCACCTCGTTAGCTGTATATCCACGGCTCAACAACCAGGACGGGAAAAACGGCAAGAATACGCCTAGGCCAAGAAAGACCGAAGACACGAAAAGCGCTACTTTTACTGAGGAATTCAACGTTTGTTTGCCTAACATGTGCGAATCTTAGTTTAGAATACACTTCGGTAACCCTTTTTGGGTATTTAAAGTACATGAATCAATATGGTGGATTCTATGGGTGAATTGATTAAATCGAGTGATATTTCCGAAGAAGATTACCGCGCTATCGAAGAAGCGGTAATGGAAACGGCGCGTGGCAGATGGTTTTTAGCTGAATACGCGAAGAGAAACCGTGTATCCGATACCACACGGGTGGTTGAGGCAATCGACAGTCTCAAGAGCTATATCGCCACTGAGCATGACCCTGCCGACATGTTGCAATTGCGCCTTGATATTGTGGACATGGCGCAAACCATTGAGCGGATCAAAACCGAAATCGCGAATACAGGCGGCGACGGCTCAACAATGAGCGATGCTCAGTTGGAGCTAAATGTTGTCTTAGACGAAACAGAGGCCGCAACGTCCACCATTCTTACGTCTGCTGAGAAAATCCAAGAAATTATTTGGGAATTCAAAGAGACGGAAAAAGATAATCCTGAATTTGATAAAATCGATGAGCTTGTCACTGACGTCTATATGGCTTGTTCATTCCAAGATTTAACCGGACAGCGTTTGCGTAAAGTCGTTCAATTAGCGTCCGTCATCGAGCTACGCCTCAATAATATGGTTAGCCTTTGGGATGCTGAAGAACTTAACCGCTACAAAAATACTGAGGATGCGGACAACCAAGAAGACCACTTGAAAAACGGCCCTGCACTCCCTCCAGATGCACAAAAGCAAAACGAGATTGATGCAGTCTTAGCAACGAACGACGTCGATGACGATTCAGCGATCGATTGGTCTAATACAAAAGATCCAACGGATCCGAACAATGATGAATTCTTCATTATTGATGACAGTTTCGAAGAAGTGCCTGATCCGAACATGATGGCTTTTGAGGCTGACACGGAAGACGAGCTAGCCTTCCAAGCACCGCCTGCAGAAGAAGTTATGGACGATGACGATGATTGGTACCCTAGCGAAGCATCAACGCCTGAGGTCTCAGCAGAGGAAACATTACAATCCTCTGATGAAGAGACTGGCATCGCTCCCCTTCACAAACGGCTTGCTCAGTTTAACTAGACGCTAATCCAGCGCCAAAGCTTTGTGCATCATCTCTGGGTCGATATTTCCGCCTGAAAGCGTCACAAGCACTGTTTCGCCGCGAACATCTATCTTGTTTGATAATAAGCTTGCTAAAGCAGCAGCCCCGCCCGGCTCAACAACAGTTTTGAGTTCGTTGAAGGCGAAGGCGACAGCTCGCAAGGCATCATCATCTGTAATAACCAAACCTTCGGCTGCAAAGTCCTTCAAAATTGAAAAGCTAAGCTCTCCAGGGCTTGGCGTGATAATCGCATCGCAAATTGATCCAACCGTTGTTGCATTCGTAAGCCGCTCACCACTCACAAGGGATCGGCTGTAATCATCGAAACCTTCAGGCTCTACAGTATGAAACTGCGCTTTTGAAAAACGCTCTTGCATAACCAGTGCAATACCTGCGGAAAGGCCGCCGCCACCCGTACAGGCAAACACGCGATCAAGCTCGATGTCATTGGCATTAAAGAAGTCTGCCGCTTCCAAAGCACAGGTACCCTGCCCCGCCATAACATAGGGATTGTTGTAGGGATGGATAAGCACTGCACCAAGCTCTTCCGCCTTCGCGTTGGTGACGACATCACGATCTTCTTTCGCACGGTCATAAAACAACACGGTTGCGCCAGACCGACGCGTGCGAGCAACTTTGATTTGCGGTGCGTCGGACGGCATGATGATGGTCGCAGGAATATTGAGCAGCCTTGCAGCCTCCGCAATGCCTTGAGCATGATTGCCTGATGAGCAAGCAATCACCCCACTCTTTGCAAGATCTGGGTTTTCTTCCAAATAGGCGGTGACAGAGTTCATCGCACCACGAAACTTAAACGAGCCTGTTCGTTGTAAGTTTTCCGCCTTCAAGAAAACCCGCGCCCCGCAAAAGTCATCCAAAATATTGGACGTTAGCAACGGCGTTTTGATCGCAGCGCCATCAATTCTACGGGCAGCATTTAAAACATCTTGATAGGTAGGAGCGCTCGTCATGTTTATCTCTTGCGACAGTGGTTTCTCGCTGGAGATTATACACCTTATGTCGATTGCGAAACCTTGGTGTCCAATTGAATTGTGTCGTAGACTGCCTCAACATTATTCAAAAACATTTCCCCGACAGATCGCCAAGATTGCTGTTCCGCGAAATTGCGGCATGCAACACGGTCGCACGTAAGCGCTTGCTCAATCGCCTCATCGAGGTTTTCAGAAAGACGCCCCACTTTGTCATCATGGCCAATCACATCAATCGGTCCCATAACCGGATAGCCTGCAACAGGCACGCCGCTGGCAAGTGCTTCCAACATGACGATACCGAAAGTATCCGTCTTACTTGGGAAAACGAAGACATCAGCAGAGGCATAATATCGTGCTAACTCATCACCAAATTTCGCGCCGACAAATTTTACGTCTGGGTACTTGTCTTCAAGTTCATGTCGCGCAGGCCCATCACCTATAACCACTTTGGTGCCAGCGACTTTCGATTCTAGAAAAGCTTCGATATTCTTCTCAACAGCAACCCGACCAACATAAAGCTGCACTGGCCCATCAAAGCCTAGGTCTGTTCGTTTGTCAGGATGATAAAGCGTACTATCTACACCGCGTGTCCAAGGCACGAGTTTCGTAAAACCTTGCGCTGCGAGATCCCGCCTAAGTGAAGGTGTCGCCACCATGCAGCCATTACCCGAATTATGGAAATTACGCAGATAGGCATAAGTCCACGAAATCGGAATGGGAAAGCGCGCGTTGACATATTCTGGAAAGCGCGTGTGATAGCTTGTCGTAAAAGGTCGCCCGTTAGATTGACAATAATACCGCGCCGCAGCTCCCAGAGTTGCCTCAGTGGCAATGTGAATGTGATCTGGATTATGCTTTTCAATCTCGCTGCCAACACCTGATGCCGTGGTCAATGACAATCTGATCTCAGGGTAAGTCGGGCAAGGGATCGTATAAAACGGTTGAGGGGAAACCACATGTGTTTCATGGCCCATCGCGGTCAGTTCACTAACGGTGCGCTCCAACGTGCGCACAACGCCATTCACCTGCGGATACCAAGCGTCTGTTACGATAACGATTTTCATAATTCGGCTCTCGAACTCTTTCGCAAAACTCTTAGCGTCTAACAGCCAATGCCTAGCAGTCTATATACGGCAACATGGTCGCCAATTTCGATTATGTTGCCAGCAAAATCACCTCAGGTACTATCACATATCTTGGCTCACTAGATAGGTATAAATCTCCAGTTTAAATATACTGCCAAAATCATATCTCAAAACTGTGACGCTCATAAGATAAATGGTTATGGTAGCCTTCAACATCAATCAAATAAGTTTTTTTTGAATTCAAAAGACAAGGAACAGTGCAGATATGGATTTAGGTATTAAAGGCCGCAAGGCAATTGTTTGTGCGTCAAGCAAGGGGTTGGGACGCGGCTGCGCTGAGGCCTTGGCAGAGGCTGGCTGCGACGTTGTTTTAAACGGTCGTAACGCCGAAGTCTTAGAAGCAACAGCTGCCGCCATCCGCGCTGCAACGGGTGCTAATGTCACCGCTGTTGCCGCTGATGTCAGCACGGCAGAAGGCCAGCGCTTGCTGCTTGAAGCCTGCCCTAACCCTGATATTTTAGTCAATAATAACGGTGGCCCGCCGCGTAAGAGCTATCAAGAGCTTGATCGTGAAGCGATGATAGACGGTGTTGTGCAAAACATGATCACGCCGATTGAGCTCATTCAAGCCGTGATTGAAGGTATGAAAGAACGTGAGTTTGGACGCATCGTCAACATCACGTCGCTTTCTGTCAAAATGCCGATTGAAGGGCTTGATCTATCCTCTGGCGCTCGCGCTGGTTTGACCGGCTTTATGGCAGGTGTTTGCCGTACCTTCGCCCACCACAATGTAACCATGAACAATATTTTGCCTGGCAAAATGGATACAGACCGCCTACGCGGTGGCATTACAGGTTCAGCCAAAGCACAGGACATTGATTTTGAAACAGCCGCGCAAAAACAGCGTGATGAAATTCCTGCAAAGCGCTTTGGTAATCCAGAAGAGTTTGGCAATACCTGCGCCTTTTTATGCTCGCAACATGCAGGCTACATTACAGGGCAGAATATCCTGCTCGATGGCGGTCTCTTCAACGGCGCTGTTTAGAAGCTAGACCCTACTCTTCCCACATTTCATGGAAATGATGCACGGGGCCATGTCCCGTGCCAACCTCAAGAGCATCAGCGCTGGCAATGCACGATGCAAGATAGGCTTTCGCCGCCTCTAAGGCGTCCCGCATTACCATCCCCTTCGCAAGCCCTGCTGCGATAGCAGAAGACAGGGTGCAGCCAGTGCCGTGGGTGTTGTTGGTTTCAATTCGCTTAGATGACAACCAAAAGCTTTCCGCCCCATCAGAATAAAAATCGCGCGCTTCATTCCCATCGCTGTGCCCGCCTTTAATCAAAACAGCCTGCACACCGCGCTCTAAAAGCGCCTTTGCTTGCTCTTCCATTTGTGCATCCGTGGCAGCGAGCTTCTGTCCTGTGAGGTGAGCTGCCTCATGCAGGTTTGGCGTGATTAAATCAACGAGCGGGAACAAGTGCGTCTGCATGGCGCTTACGGCTTCATCCACCAACAGTGGGTCACCAGATGTTGCAATCATAACAGGGTCTAAAATGACCGATTGGCACTTGTGCGCTTTTAAGCTTCCAGCAACGACCATGATGATATCAGCGTTAAACAACATGCCAATTTTCACGGCATTGGCATCAAGGTCAGAAAACACCGCGTCCATCTGCTGGCGCACGAAAGCGGCTGGAACATCATGGATGCCTGTTACACCTTGCGTATTTTGCGCGGTTAAAGCTGTCATCACACTGGCGCCATAAACACCAAGGGCTGAAAAGGTTTTCAGATCAGCCTGAACACCCGCGCCGCCGCTGCTATCTGATCCTGCAATGGTGACGGCTATGGCTGTCATTTCGCCCCTTCTATCGCGCCCCAGATAACATGCGGTAGAGCGGGCATATCAATGTGTTTGATGCCGTAGCCACTGTGCAGCGCATTCACCAAGGCATTCATCACCGCAGGAGTTGAGCCGATAGCGCCCGCCTCGCCTGCACCTTTAATGCCAAGCGCATTGGTGGTTGAGGGAACATTGCGCGTTTCAAAATGGAAGTCAGGGAAATGATCCGCACGGGGAATGCCATAATCCATGAAACTAGCCGTTAGCAATTGTCCGCTCTCATCAAACTCGGTGCGCTCATACAATGCCTGACCAATGCCTTGAACAATACCGCCGTGCACTTGGCCCGCCAATAAAAGCGGGTTCACCGTAACGCCGAAATCATCGACCACTGTATAGGTTAGAAGCTCAACCACGCCTGTGTTCGGGTCCACTTCTAGTTCACACACATGGGTGCCATTTGGATAGGTTGCTTCTTCCTGCTGAATGTCAGCCGTGCCCGTTAGCGGCTCATCACTCGCCACCGCAATATCTGCAAAGCTAATGCGCCGGTCTGTTCCCACCACTTCAACAAAGCCACCAGAAAACTCCAAATCGTCCACTGAAGCTTCAAGCTTATCTGATGCAATTTCACGTAATTTTTCGCCCAGTTCATGCGCTGCCTTATTAACGGAAACACCGCCAATAGGAATAGAACGCGATCCCCCTGTGCCACCACCAGAATTCAACACATCGGTATCACCTTGATGGACGTGAATTTGCTTTGGGTCTAAATCAAGTTGGGCCGCAATAAATTGCGCGTAGGCCGTTTGGTGGCCCTGCCCTGTAGACTGCGTACCAATACGCAAGAACACGGAACCATCATCTTGTAGGCTCACGTGGGCAGGTTCAGAGCCTGCAAAAGCACAGGCTTCGATATAGCTTGCCAAACCAATGCCCCGCAATTTGCCTCTTGCAACACTTTCTGCACGGCGCGCTTCAAAACCATTCCAGTCTCCAACATCCATCGCGCGGGTCATATGCCCCTCAAATTCACCCACATCAATTGTACGGCCTGTTGGCGTTTTATAGGGAAACTGGTTTTCTTTGATGAAGTTGATACGGCGCAGTTCATTTGCATCCACACCAAGCTCAAGCGCGGTATAATCGACCAAACGCTCAAGCAGATAAGCAGCCTCTGGGCGTCCTGCCCCGCGATAGGCATCTGTTGGTGTTGTGTTGGTATAAATGCATTTCACATGGCCATAGGCAGCGCCAATATCATAAAGCCCAGTCGCCATGCTCGCACCGAACCACGGAATGATTGTTGAAAAATCGGAGAGATACGCGCCCATATCGGCTAAAATTTCGACATCAAGCGCAACAAACCGATTGTCTTTATCAAGACCTAACCGCGCTGTTGTGATGTTATCGCGGCCATGCACATCTGTCAGAAAATGCTCTGTGCGGTCGCTGAACCAACGCACCGGACGGTTCAACTTCTTCGCAGCTGCCAAGCAAAGCGGATACTCATGATACATGAAAAGCTTCGTACCAAACCCACCGCCGACATCTGGAGTAACCACGCGCATTTTTTCTGGGTCCATATCCATAATGAAATCGCACAGTTTCATTCGAATGGAATAAACGCCCTGACTGCCAAGGGTCAGGGTTAGCATGTCATCATCTGCGCTATATTCGGCGACACAAGCGCGGGTTTCCATATAGTTGCA
>JBDVXS010000025.1:0-6921 GCA_039964305.1 Hyphomicrobiales bacterium | reverse complement strand
CCGCATCATCGGCACACCGCTGGCGCGTGCCGTGTCGCGGATCAGCAAGATGGTTGCATCACCAAGGCCGCGTTTTGGTTTGTTGACGATACGCTCAAAGGCGAGGTCGTGGGCAGGCTGAACCACACAGCGGAAATAAGCAAGCGCGTCGCGAATTTCCATGCGCTCATAAAACCGAGGGCCACCGATAACGCGGTAATCAAGGCCAAGCTTGATGAAGCGTTCTTCAAACTCGCGCATTTGGAAAGAGGCGCGGATGAGGATGGCGATGTTATTGAGCGGATGGTTTTGGCGCTGGAGCTGTTCGATCTCTTCACCGATGGAACGAGCTTCTTCTTCGCTGTCCCATGCAGACGCTACATAAACCTTTTCTTCGTCGTCACCTGCTTGGTCGGTAAACAGGGTTTTGCCAAGGCGGTCTTCATTGTGGCTGATGAGGTGTGAAGCGGCAGCGAGTATGTGGCTGGTGGAGCGGTAGTTTCGTTCCAGCTTAATCACCTTCGCGCCTGCAAAGTCTTTTTCAAAGCGCAAGATGTTATCCACCTCCGCGCCCCGCCAACCGTAAATCGATTGGTCGTCATCGCCCACGCAACAAATGTTCGCGCCACCTTGGGCAAGCAGGCGAAGCCACATGTATTGCGAGATGTTGGTGTCTTGGTACTCGTCCACGAGGATGTATTGGAAGCGGCGTTGATAGTCGGCCAGCACATCGGGGTTTTCTTTAAAGAGCCGCAGGCATTCCATAAGCAGGTCGCCAAAGTCGCAGGCGTTTAGTGTTTTGAGGCGCTCTTGGTATTGCTCATAAAGCTTGCGCCCTTTGCCGTTGCCAAATGCGCGGGCGTCACCCTCTGGCAGCATAGAAGGGGACAGGCCTTTGTTCTTCCAGCCATCCATTTGGTTGGCAAATTGGCGGGCAGGCCAGCGCTTGCTGTCGATGTTTTCAGCTTCGATCAATTGCTTGATCAAGCGAATTTGGTCGTCTGTATCAAGGATTGAGAAATTCGATTTGAGGCCGACAAGTTCTGCATGACGACGCAGTATCTTCACACAGATAGAGTGGAACGTGCCAAGCCATTGCATGCCTTCCACCGTGTCACCAATCATCGACCCAATCCGATCTTTCATTTCGCGGGCGGCTTTGTTGGTGAAGGTGACGGCCAGAATTTGATAAGGCGATGCTTTACCCGTTGCGAGAATGTGGCCAATGCGGGTGGTGAGAACGCGGGTCTTGCCTGTGCCAGCCCCTGCCAGAACGAGCACGGGGCCATCAAGGCTCTCCACCGCATCGCGCTGTTCAGGGTTTAAGCTATCCAGATAATCTGTACTTGGTTGCGCCCTACCACGGGCTGCCATGGCACGGCTGGTAATGCTGCCACCAGAAGGCGCTGGGGCAGAGGCTGGGGCAGGAACGTGAGCGGGTGGAAGGTCTGCTTGATCAACATCGTCAAGCCGCGCCTCATCGGGCAAATAGCCAGCATCAGGATCATCGGCGGCAAAAGCCTCATCCCCAACGCCGCTACCATCATGGGCCGGCACATCTTCCCACCCCTCAGGCGGGCGAAGGTCATCATTGGATGGTTTGATTGGTTGGCGGCTCATGGCGGTTCTTGATGCTTTGGGGGAGGCTACTATTCGCGAATCTTATCTAAGAGAACACTATAGCAACATTAGAGAGCGATGCCGATGGGGGGATTTGTTTTTCGGTTGGTTATTTATTGTGGCATTAGTTTTGGTTTTTTGGGGCCGTGACAAGTTTAATGATGCAATGCGCGGACGGCCTGCATTGAACCTTAATGGCCAGTTGAGGATGGTGTCATTTACTTAGGGATGAACTTTAGCCAACCCGCAGAACCTGCAATGACAAGGAACCCAATAAACAAGCAAAGCGCGATAACCCAATGAATTATTGTTTTGCGGCGTTTCCCTTCCTTCGGAAACCAATTAAACTTACGGAGCCATCTAACGATTATGTCCATAATCATTAGGCAGAGGAGCATATGTCTGAAAAAAAAGTAGAAAACCAGCACCACTAAAACTATTCCTGCGATCGTATTGGCAGGCACAATCTCCCAAGTGCTTCCATTTGATGTGGTCATGATTGTTCTTTCATTTTGGTCAACTTTCTTTGGACCAGTCCGCCTATTCGCGCCTCAATCTCCCAGCAAATCCACAAAGCTTGTCACAGGCACCATAAACGATGCCTTGTGAGGTGCGATCCCGACCATCACACCGATGAATGTCAGGCCGTCTTCGCCGCGTTCAAAAACGGGGCCGCCGGAGCCGCCGAAGTTTGTATCACAGTCTGTGTGCCAGAGCTTTGAGGTGCCACCGCGCATACGGCATGTCTCATCAATCGCAGGCAGGTTGGGGCGGTCTTTGGAATAGAGGATGTGGGCAAGCGGTAGGTTTTTTGTGGGCAGGGGTGCTGCAAGGGGAGGCGTTTCGAGCTGCATCGGTTTGTTTAAGACAAGCACTGCGACATCGGTTGCGAAAAACGCATGATCTGGCGGTAATTTGAGTTTGAAGTTTGGGAGCAGTCGCACTTCTTTGACAGTGGAATGTGCCACATGTTTATCGTGGCGCTTTCCAGCGACAAAATGGATTGTGTCAGGCGCGGCGAGCTTGCCCGTGCGTTGGCTGTGAATACAGTGGGCAGCCGTCACCACTTGATTGGGGGCAATCAGCGTGCCTGTGCAGGTGCTCTTTCTTGCAAAGCGGGCGACATTGACGCGGCCAATGGCGTTATAAAAGCTGTCACTTTCCGTTAGAATACGTCGGCTATCAATGCCAATCACCCCGAGAACACGGCTTTGGGTGCTTGCTGTGGTCACTGTCGCCAAGAGCATGAGGCTGGCTGCGAAGAGAGCTCTCATCGGTGTTCTTCTTCACTTGTGCTTATTAGGGCTGAATTGAATTGTCTTAAGACATCGACTTGTTGGAGATAGGCAACAATCTTTGTTGCATCTTCTGCATCCACCACCACAATGCGTGAATTCCCAGATGTATCAAAGGCGCGAAGAGCAGCTTCTAAAGTGTCGGTTGGGCGCAGATAGGCGACGCCAGAGGCTGGATCAAAACTTGCCTCTTCATCCTCTTCAAGCTGCACCATGAACTCGCTAACGCGGGCGTTTTTAAGCAGATATTTGTGTGGGCCATCTTGCACGAAAAGGCCGCGCATTTCGAGCTGCCAATGGAAGAACGATCGGCCATGGAAGGCTTGGCTTAGACCATAAGAAATTGCAATCGTCACCATCAAAGCGATGGTAATTTCATAGCCGCCAGTTAGTTCAAACACGATCAAAATTGTTGAGATTGGTGCGCCAATCACGCTTGCAGCAACAGCCCCCATACCCAACATTGCATAGACCCCGCCGCTCGATGAAAGGTCTGGAAAAATGTCTGACGCAATAATGCCAAACGCGCCGCCTGCCATGGCGCCAAGATAAAGCGCTGGCGAGAAAACCCCGCCGCCAAATCGGGAGGCAAAGGTGATGGCGGTTGCTAGCATTTTGGCTAATAATAACATTACCAACATTGAAAGGGATAGTTTGCCCAAGAGTGCAAGGTTGGTTGCTTCATACCCAACGCCCAAAACTTCGGGGTAGAAAATGGCAATGAAGCCGATGAGGAACCCACCGATTATAGGACGGAAAAGCAGTCGTATTTTGATGTTGCGAGCCATCCAATCTGTGCCCACGAGGGAGGCTTGAAAGGCGATGGCGACAAAGGCGCAAAGTACACCCAAGAGGGCGAAGGCAGGGAATTCCCAATAAGAGGTGATGCTGTAGTCAGGAATTAAAAAGGCCGCCGTCTCGCCAAAATAAATGCGCGATAAAATCGTTCCTGAAACAGAGGCAATCGCGATGGGTACAAATGCGGTAGCAGCGTAGTGGCCTAAAATGACTTCGTGGGCAAACAAGACCCCAGCGATTGGCGCGTTGAAAGAAGCGGATACCGCTGATGCAACACCGCAAGCCAAAAGTGTGCGTTCCGGTTTTCCTGATAGATTAAGCCATTTTGAGAAGAAGGCTGATATCGTTGCACCCAGATGCACAACAGGTCCCTCGCGACCTGTTGAGGCACCAAAGCCTAGCGAAACAACAGAGATGATGGCGCTGAAAAAACCTTCTTTAACGCTGACATTTCGCCCGCTCATAACGCGCGCTTCAATAACATCGGCAACACCAAAGGCTCTTCTACTCGACATTAGTTTTTCAAGCATCAGTCCAACGATTAAGCCGCCAAATGCTGGGGCACATAAAATTACCCACCAAGGTTGGGCACGTGCAGCGGTGGCTACGAATTCGCTCATATCTCGAATCCAAGCCAATTGAACAAAGCCGATTAATTCTCGAAACGCGATTGTCGTCCCTCCAACAATCGCGCCAACGATTAGCCCTGCCATCCATAAGGTTGGTTGTTTTGTTGTCCAAAAGTAAGTGAAATTCGGTCTGATCCAACGCGCAACAACCATCAAGCCAGGCACGAGGCGCAATAAGTCTATTAGAGTTTTGCGATAACTCTTATTTGGAGGGTTTTGATCGTCGTCTTCTTCTATGGACATTGGTGAGGGCGGTTTGGCGTGGTTGGAGGAATCGAGTGTAGAGAATCTACCTTTGCATTAAACGTTACGCCTGTGTCACGTCGAAATCAAAAACTGTTATTGCCTTTCCCCCTAATCCGATGACAAATAGAGCGCAAATAGCGGTGATTGCATTGGTGATGGCCGTAGAAGTGATAAAATGAGGGGTGGTCAAATGTCCGCAGAGCAGAAAATCGTGAAAAATGAAGTTGGCATAGAAACCGCGATCAATGTTTTAAAGCAGCGTTTTGATGAGCGTTTATCAACGGCGCACGCCGTGCGCGAGCAGCATGGGCATACAACGACATTTTTGAAAACTGAAGCGCCTGATGCGGTGATTTTTGCGCAATCAACCGAAGAAGTATCTGACATTGTGCGCGTGTGCGCAGAATATGAAGTGCCTGTTATTGCCTTTGGTACGGGAACTTCGCTGGAAGGTCATGTGAACGCACCACATGGGGGCATCTCGATTGATTTGTCACAGATGAATCAGATTTTGGCCGTCCATGCAGAAGACCTTGATTGCGTGGTGCAACCTGGTGTGACCCGCATGGCCCTTAATACCTATTTGCGTGATACAGGTCTTTTCTTCCCGATTGATCCGGGGGCTGATGCAAGTCTTGGTGGCATGGCCTCAACCAGAGCGTCTGGCACTAATGCGGTGCGCTATGGCACGATGAAGGAAAATGTCATTTCAATAACAGCGGTGATGGCTGATGGTCGTATTGTGAAAACAGCGCAACGCACCAAGAAATCATCCGCAGGCTATGACTTGACCCGCCTGTTGGTTGGGGCTGAGGGAACACTTGGCATTATTACTGAACTGACTTTGAAGCTTTACGGTATTCCAGAAGCCATTTCTGGTGGCTCATGTTCCTTCCCATCTGAGGAAGCCGCCTGCAACGCCGTCATTCAAACCATTCAAATGGGCGTGCCCGTTGCGCGTATTGAAGTGATGGACGCGCTGCAAGTAAAAGCCATCAACAACTATTCAAACCTTTCCCTGCGCGAAGAGCCGCTTTTGCTGTTGGAGTTTCATGGCACGGATGCCTCGGTTCGTGAACAGGCTGAGTTGTTCACAGAGATTGCCGCAGATAATGATGGCGGTGAATTCATTTGGACAACGGACGCAGAAGAACGCACCAAGCTATGGCAAGCACGCCATGATGCCTATTGGGCAGCCTTGCAGCTTATGCCGGGTAAAAAGGGTATTTCCACCGATGTGTGCGTGCCAATTTCTCGCCTTGCAGAATGCATGGCTGAATCACAGGCGGATTTAGCGGAAGTTGGTCTTATGGCACCAATTGTCGGCCATGTAGGGGACGGCAATTTTCATGTGTTGCTTTTGGTTGACGAAGATAACGCGGAAGAAGTAGAGCGGGCAGAGCAATATGTGTCGCGATTGAATATGCGCGCCATCGCCATGGATGGGACGTGTACAGGCGAACATGGTATTGGCCAACGTAAGCAGAAATATCTAACCCACGAGCTGGGCGATAGTGTTGATTTCATGCGCACCATCAAGCGAGCGCTTGATCCGAAGAACATTATGAATCCCGGTAAAATTATCGCGGTTTAAAGGGGAATAAAGTGATTACTATCGACCTTAATGAGATTGAACGTGAAAGCAAAAAAGCGCTCGTTGCCCATGGTGCGGCAGATTGGGTGGCAACTGAGGTTGCAAAAGCTGTTCGCAAAGCAGAAGCAACGGGCAACCGAATTTGCGGCCTTTATTACCTCGAAAGCTATTGCAAGCAGCTTGTTAGTGGGCGTGTTTTGGGTGATGTGGAACCTGTTGTTTCCAAGCCGAAACCTGCCAGTGTTTTGGTGGATGCAAAACTTGGCTTTGCGCAAGCAGCATTTTCTCGCGGCCTTGCAACAGCTGTTGAAACAACCAAGGAAATGGGCACGGCATCGCTTGCTATCGCGCACTCTCATACCTGTACATCGCTTGGTTATTTCACGGAGCAAATCGCCGAAGCTGGTTTAATCGGTATTGGCCTTACCAATGCGTCTGCCGTTGTTTCTCCTCCCAATGGTAATAAAGCGGTTCTTGGGACCAATCCAATTGCCATGGCAATTCCAGCAAAAGACGGCGGCGTTCGTTTTCAGTTTGATCAAAGCACCAGCGCGATTGCTTTGGGTAAAATTACAATGGCGGCTGCCGCAGGCGATGATATTCCGCTTGGTTGGGCTGTGGATGCTGACGGCAAACCAACCACGGACCCGAAAGAGGCTTTGAAAGGTTCTCTCGTTTCTAGTGGTGGTTATAAAGGCTACGGCTTCGGTTTGATGGCAGAAGTGCTCGCAGCAGCTGTCACGGGGTCAGTCAATTCAGT
>JBDVXS010000024.1:0-3107 GCA_039964305.1 Hyphomicrobiales bacterium | reverse complement strand
GGCCTCTGCGTGACCTTGCTTGGCTCGCTGGTTAGTGGTTCTCGTTTGGTGGTGCCGAACAAGTTTTCAGTCTCGACGTTTTGGAACACAATCCGTAGCAATAAATGCAGCTGGTTTTCTGTGGTGCCGACGCAAATTTCCTATTTGCTGCAAGAAGCAGAAAATAATGGCCACGATGCACATGGATTAGATTGCTTACGGTTTGGGCGGTCGGCCTCCGCACCCCTGTCACCTGATGTGCAAACAGCATTTGAAGAGCGCTTCAATGTACCAATTATTGAGACCATGGGGCTGACTGAAACAGCCGCACAGATTTTATCAAACCCGCTTGAGGGAAAACGCAAAATTGGCTCGCCAGGCATCGCGTTTGGTAACGAGGTTATCATTGCTGACGACCAACAGAACGAAGTGCCGTTTGGAAACGAGGGCGAGGTTTTGGTGCGGGGTCAAAATGTGATGAAGCTTTATCGTAATAACGAAGAAGCAACTCGAGCATCACTCACTCCGGATAGATGGCTTCGCACAGGCGATCTTGGGCGCATGGATGACGATGGTTATGTTTTTATCACTGGTCGCTTAAAAGAGCTGATTATTAAAGGCGGAGAGAACATCGCACCACGGGAAATTGACGAAGCTCTCTATTCCCATCCCGATGTGGTGGAAGCTGCCGCCTTCCCACGTGCGTGCAAGCAATATGGCCAGCGGGTTGAAGCGGGCGTGATGATTAGAATGGGTTCTGATTTGAAGGTCGCGCAGCTTTATCAAATTTGCGAGGACCGACTTGGAAAGTTCAAGTCACCTGAGATCATTCATGTGCTGCCTGAGCTTCCCAAAGGGCCATCGGGCAAAATTCAACGTCTCAAAATTGCAGACCTGACAGACTAGCATCGTTGCAGGGCTTGCTGGTCATGGTGAACTCAGACGATCCCTGATGTTTCGTCGGTGACCGATACGGCAATTATCGCGCGGTCCATGAGGCGCTGCATTTGGATAAAATTGACTGTTGCGTGGGCGGTGTTCGCCGCGAGACGAACACCTAATTTCTGCCCCTTAATTCAGCTTTGTACCAAAAGCCGAAAATTCCATTAGCTCGGTATATCGGGCGTGGCCACCATTTGATTTAATAACCAGCTTCACCCAGCGCGCGGGCAAGGGCGCTTTTAACGCGGCTTTGGAGGCAGAGTTATTAGCGAGATCACCAACAACGACTTTTTGAAATGGACCCGTCTCGCCTTGGGTCGAAATGAAAACCTCCACGAGCTTCGCCGCAATGCCTGGATAGCCTTTTTCCTCGACCTTTGTGTTGTCAAATACGAAGTAAGATAAAAGGTAATTGCTTGGAAGTTCAAACAAGAACTCACTTGGAATGCCCTTGTTTGCTTGGCTCGACCATCCAAGCTCAGCTTTTCCATCAATCAGCCCGCTCGCAAGCCAATTGCCGCCATATTCGGATGTAAAAGATTTAACAACAGTGCCATTTTTAGCGGCCAAAGCATTTATTTCTTGGCTACTTGCCGTGTGGTTTGTAAGGCCCAAACTGACGATGCTGAATGCAGTGATACCGATAAATTTTTTGATATTTGAAAACGGGGACATAGGTAAAATTCCTTCGAAAATCGTGTGTTTAAATGCGTTATTCTAAGTATGTTCGTTCTAAAAAATGTTCGTTTATTGTGCGGCTAACCACCGCCAAGTCAAATATATGACTTTTATAAATTATATCGCATTGTCTGCCCGTTGTCATGTTTTAAGCCATTCGTGGCAGCCATGATGGATATGATGCTCAACGAAGTGCCTGTTGCTCGCATCCGTCAGCCTACGCTGATCCTCCCCCACTGAATTGGTCCATCTGATAAGTTAGTATTAGGAGGACTAAAAATGGCTAGAAAGCACCATAAACCCGAAGAGATTGTCTCGAAGTTACGGCAGGTTGATGTTTTTGTTGGGCAAGGCAATTCCCGCGTTGATGCTATCCGACAGGTTAGTATCACCGAGCAAACCGATTACCGTTGGCGCAAGCAATACGGTGGAATGGGTACTGATCAGCTCAAAGAACTCAAGAAGGTTCAAAAAGAGAATGAGCAGCTTCGGCGTGCTATTGCTGACCTTACTTTGGATAAGTTGATTTTAACTGAGGCTGCAAAGGGAAACTTCTAAGCCCTTCACGTCGCCGCAAGTGTATTGATCAGGTTCGCGATAAGTTTGGTGTTTCAGAACGCCGTACTTGCCATGTGCTTGGTCAACATCGTTCCACCCAACGTCATATTCCTAAAAACCGTGCAGATGAAGAACTGTTGGTTGCTGACATGATTGAGCTAGCAAGGCAGTACGGTCACTATGGTTATCGCCGTATTGCTGCTCTGCTGCGTAATGCCGGTTGGCAGGTAAATGACAAGCGTGTGGAGCGTTTATGGCGACGTGAAGGGCTAAAGGTTCCCTACAAACAACCAAAGAGAGGTCGTCTTTGGTTCAATGACGGGTCTTGTATCCGATTGCGTGCTGAACATAACGATCATGTTTGGAGCTATGACTTCGTGCATCATCGCACTGACGATGGAAAAGTCTTTCGAATGCTGAACATTTTAGACGAATTCACTCGTGAATGTTTGGCAATCCGTATCAAACGAAACCTCAATTCCACAGACGTGATTGATGCGCTCACAGATCTGTTTATCTTGCGAGGCGTGCCTGCTTATATTCGTTCTGACAACGGCCCAGAGTTCATTGCTGAAGCGGTGAGAGGCTGGATATCCGCAGTTGGTGCGCAAACTGCTTACATCACACCGGCTTCACCATGGGAAAATGGATATATAGAAAGCTTCTATGCAAGACTGCGTGATGAACTGCTCAACGGTGAGATATTCTATTCACTCAAAGAAGCTCAGATCATTATTGAAGAATGGCGTATCCATTACAATACAAAACGCCCACACTCATCGCTGGCATATAGACCACCAGCTCCTGAATCAATCATCCACTTGCATCAAAGGTTAGCTATGAACTAACATTCAAAGTGGACCAATAAGGTGGGGCTGATCAGAACTAAAAAGCATAATTTCAAAAAATTTTAGCGATACAAGAAAACTGGACACTTTTCTCCGAAATGG
>JBDVXS010000023.1:0-14727 GCA_039964305.1 Hyphomicrobiales bacterium | reverse complement strand
GCGCGTACTCTGCTCCTTCAAAGCCTCCTCCTTAGACGCCCCTGAGCGTCGGCAGTCGGTTATGGACCGGACGGACTTTCAGGGGATGTTAAAGACAGGGCGCTTGGCGAGTGTGATACCGCCTCCCTTGAGAACCAAGCCAACATATTTAAATCGCCCGACAGATGAGGCGTACCGTACAGGACAGATACGATGACAGATAATAACAATAGCGACCGCGTGGTAATTTTTGACACGACATTGCGCGACGGAGAACAATCACCCGGCGCGACCATGACGTTGGAAGAAAAGCTTCAAGTGGCCGAAGTGCTCGACACTATGGGTGTTGATATTATTGAAGCAGGTTTTCCAATTGCCTCAGATGGTGATTTTGAGGCGGTTTCAAAAATTGCAGAGCGCACCGAGAACTCCGTTATCGCAGGTCTTGCCCGCGCCATCCCCGGTGACATTTTGCGCTGTGGTGATGCGGTGAAAAATGCCAAGCACGGTCGTATCCATACTTTCGTTTCGACCTCGCCGATCCACTTGCAGTATCAAATGAACAAGAACGAAGACGAGGTTTTGGAAATCATCACCGAGACTGTAACGCTTGCTCGCTCATTGTGTGGGGATGTTGAATGGTCTGCGATGGATGCAACACGGACCAGCTTGGAATATCTGTCTAAAGCTGTTGATGCGGCAATTAAAGCGGGTGCAACGACAATCAACTTGCCGGACACGGTAGGGTTTGCAACGCCTGAAGATTATCGCATCATGTTTAAAACCATCCGCGAAAATGTGCCAGATTCTGATAAAGCGGTTTTCTCCACCCATTGCCATAATGATTTGGGCCTTGCGGTGGCAAACTCATTGGCGGGACTTGATGGCGGTGCCCGTCAAATTGAATGCACCATCAATGGCCTTGGCGAGAGAGCAGGCAATGCAGCGCTTGAAGAAGTGGTGATGGCCTTGAAAACCCGCAACGACATGTTGCCGTATCACACAGAAATTGAAGCCACGCATTTGATGAAAGCATCAAAATTGGTTTCTGTGGTGTCGGGTTTTCCTGTTCAATATAACAAAGCGATTGTCGGCAAGAACGCCTTTGCCCATGAGAGCGGTATTCACCAAGACGGTATGTTAAAAAATGCGGGCACATACGAGATTATGACGCCTGAATCTGTTGGCGTTAAAGCAACATCGCTCGTCATGGGCAAACACTCAGGCCGCCATGCGTTTAAAGAGAAGTTGTCTGACCTTGGTTATGACTTGGGTGATAACGCATTTTTGGATGCCTTTAAACGCTTCAAGGATTTGGCTGATCGCAAGAAGAATGTTTATGACGAAGACATTGAGGCCTTGGTTGAAAATGAAGTGGCAACAGCAAGTGACGCCAACAAAGTGGAAGCGCTTACTGTTATTTGCGGCACTGGTGGCCCACAAAAGGCAATCATCACACTCGATTTAGAGGGACGGCATGTGACCATGGAAGCGCAAGGCGATGGTCCTGTTGATGCAACATTTAATGCAATCAAGTCGATTATCCCGCACGAAGCCACACTTCAGCTTTATCAAGTTCATGCTGTGACAGAGGGGACGGATGCGCAAGCAGAAGTGTCTGTTCGTCTCGAAGATGAAGGCCATCAAGTAACGGGCCGTGCAGCGGATACAGACACGTTGGTGGCGTCCGCAAAAGCGTACTTGTCCGCGCTTAATCGGTTGACGGTCAAGAAAGCACGGCCTGAAGCGCTCAAAGCAAGCTAGCTGGATAAAACCCTTTGAAAACAACAATGCTCTGCCCATTTTGTGGCAGGGCATTTTTTGTTTACTATGTTTTTTGGTTTTTTCCTCACAAACACTCACGCTTAAGTTAATGACAATTGATTGTCTTTAGTCTGCATTTCGCCTCATTTGTTTGGTTAGGTATATTTGCGCATTTAAATGGCGCTCCGATTTTTAAGGCTGGGTAAGAGGCAATAGATTGTTGAATTCGAGTTTAAAGCGTTTGAGCAGTGCGATGCTCCTTTCTGTTAGTATGACAGTTGTGCCTATGGCAGCTCTTGGTTCAGCTGTGCCATCACAGAGCATTCTCGAAACAGAATCGCTCACCACGCACCAACAATTTGCCCGAGAACAGCTTGTCGCAACGATTAAGCTCTATGACGAACACATGCGTGTTCAAGAAACAGGGCAGTATCTTGATAAAGTGGTTTTGGACCCTCAAGAGCAACAATCAACCCGCTCATCAATTGCCGCAACAGGCGCGGGACTTATGTCTCTCGTTTTAGGCGCTGAATTGGGCGTTATTGATGATGCTGCTGAAAAGGCTGCCTTCACGCTTGCTAATTTGCTCAACAAAGATCCTGAAGCAACATTCTCCACACCACGCTCTCCGAGTGGTTGGTATAAGCACTTTATCGATGGATATACGGGCGAGGGCCTTGCTGGTAGCAAGGAAGTCTTCTCAACCATTGATACGGCTATTCTTGGTGTTGGTGCTTTCAAAGTCGCGAAATATTTTGAGCAGACGGCAGCAACAGACCCTGCAGCGCGAGAAGCGGCAAAGCTTGCGCGTGAAATTTTGAACACGACAAATTGGGGGCAGTCAGCACGCTTTGAACCTGCACCCGGTTTGCACCAGATTTTCCGTGGCGCAAAAGAGCAAGTGGAAGACCGTTGGTGGTCTTTGCCGTTTGATGAATATGTCGTGCTCCCATGCCTTGGACGTGCTGTAGAAGCAGAACAAGGGCGTGTTGGGCCAGCGACGAAATTCTGGGATACATATTTGAATGATGTTGCAGGCCTGCCGCAAGCAGAGTTTGCAGGCCACTCCGTTCTAGCGGTGCGCGGTAAGCGTTTTACCTCTCACTTCACGCATCAGTTTGCTTATTACTTCTGTGGTGAGTTGGGTGGCGATGAGAGATATCGCGCGGAACTGCATGATGTGATGCAGGCCGATAAAGCTTGGTTTAAGCAGAATGGCAAAGAAGGCCATCAAGATCATTGGTGGGGTTTGGGCGCAGGTTCTGAAATTAAGTTCGATGCTGAAGGCAATATCCGTTATTCAGGGTATGGCGTTCAAAAAATCGGCAAGAACCCACACCAAACATTCTCACCTGCGATTATGGCGGGCTTCCTGCCAGCTGAACGCGCCAAAGTGAAGCCTCATCAAAAAACGTCTTACTCAAATTCTGTTGAGCAAGATTGGAGCAACAAAGCGTTGCCTGGTCATTCAGAAATCATCGAAGACTTGATGACTTTGCACAACCGCAATGAATGCCGTTATCAGTTTAAAGGTCTCGACTTCTTATGGCGGTGTACGGCCAAAGATCCTTCACTGAAGGTGCGGGCTGTTGAGGGTGTTGATTTTTCAACCTACATGCTCGGTCTTGCTTGGTTTGATCCAGCGATTGGCGAAGAGTTTTTTGAAAATTACTCGGCCAAAGTACGCCCAATGTTTCCAGAAGCACGTGAGCGTCGCGCGAGTTTGAAATAAAAGCGCGACTGTCAGCTCTCGCTATCGCTTGGAACGCTCGTAAAAGATGAAGCCGATAAAGTTCATCAAAATTTGAGCAGCCAAGAAACTGGTTGATCCAGTTTGGTCGTAATCTGGGGCGACCTCAACCAAATCTATGCCGACGACATCACCGCGTTTTGTCAGGCCTTGCAGCAATTCTAGCACTTCATAATATAAGAAGCCGCCATGGCTTGGCGTGCCCGTGCCTGGTGCGATGGAGGGGTCAAAGCCGTCAATGTCGATGGTGACATAGTAGCGTTTGCCAGCAGGTACGCGCTCAAGGACTGCTTCAACACCGAGTTTCCTGATTTGACGAACGGACAAAATGTCTGAACCAACAGCGCGTGCTGCGTCATAGCCTTCTTTGGCCGTGGATGAAACATTGCGGATGCCAAATTGGCTGAGGCCTGTCACATAGTCTTTTTCGGAAGCACGGCGCATTGGGTTGCCGTGGCCATAGCGAACACCGTGTCGTTCATCGACAAAGTCCAAGTGCGCATCAATTTGTACGAGGTGAAATGGTTCTTCTTCGCTGAATGCTTTGATGCAAGGAATGTTGACCGAATGGTCGCCGCCAAGCACCACGGGTAGGGCGCCAGCGTTCAAAATTTTGCGAACTGCCCACTCGATATTGGCGTGGCTTTTTTCTGTGTTGGTGTGAACGATGTCTGCGTCACCCATGTCGACAATCTGCACATCTTTAGAATCAAGGTAGACCGCATCGTCCTCATGGTCGTAAGCCCCTGCATGACCAAAGGAAAATAATGTGGAAGCTTCGCGAATGCCGCGCGGTCCAAAACGGGCGCCTGCGCGGTATTGAGTGCCGAAATCAAAGGGCGCGCCGAGAATGGCGCAGGTGCCTTCAATGTTATTAAAATCAAGGCCTACTGGCGCTTTTGCAAAGGTGCAATGGCCTACAAATGGCAGGTTTAAACGGCCACTTTCATAGCCGTGATCGTCATTTTTGTCTGTCATTTTGAACTGCTCTCTCTTTAATCACTGTGCTGGAATTTATACCATGGCGCATGATTATGCATTTTCTACTTTACAAATGCCCTCACATTGTTGAACCATAGGCTACCACGTTTGAAAAGCACTAGTTTTAGAGCGTGTTATGAAAGCCAGTAGCAAACTGGTTCGGGAAATTAAAGGGTAGTAGGTGTCTGAACAACATCATGTGCGTTTTGTGAACGTTCAAAAGAGTTACGACGGGGAAATACTCGTTGTTAAAAATCTGAATCTTGACATCAACAAGGGCGAATTCGTCACCATGCTTGGGCCATCAGGCTCCGGTAAGACGACTTGCTTAATGATGTTGGCTGGTTTTGAAGCCGCAACTCATGGCGAAATTTTGCTGGGCGATCAACCCATTAACAATATCCCACCGCATAAACGCGGCATTGGGATGGTCTTCCAAAATTATGCGCTTTTCCCGCATATGACGGTTGGAGAAAACCTCGCTTTCCCTCTACAGGTCCGCAAGATGGCGAAGCCTGTGCAGGAAGAGAAAGTGAAGCGGGCGCTTGATATGGTGCAGATGGGCGCTTTCATTGGTCGCCGTCCAGCCCAACTTTCAGGCGGTCAGCAACAACGTATCGCGCTTGCACGGGCATTGGTGTTTGAACCAGAGCTCATCTTGATGGATGAGCCACTCGGCGCGCTTGATAAGCAGCTGCGCGAGCATATGCAGTATGAAATCAAACATATTCACGAGAACCTCGGCGTTACCGTTGTTTATGTAACCCATGACCAATCTGAAGCCTTGACCATGTCTAACCGCGTTGCGGTGTTTAACGATGGTGTTGTGCAGCAGCTTTCATCCCCTCAGGCGCTTTATGAGCAGCCAGAAAATAGTTTTGTCGCCCAGTTTATTGGTGAAAATAATAAATTGAACGGCAAGATTGAAGGCACAGATGGCAACATTTGCGCCGTTCGCTTAGCGGATGGAAATTCTATTTCTGCCCTTGGTGTGAACGCACAAAGCGGCGGCGATACGACTTTGTCGATCCGGCCTGAGCGTATTGTTGTTAATCCAAGTGATGATCAGGTGGATAGCAAACTCAACGGCAAAATTGCTGAATTGATTTATTTAGGTGACCATATTCGTGCCCGCATGTCTGTGAGCGGGAATGATGAGTTCATCGTAAAAGTTCCAAACAATGAGCATTCTGTTTCATTGTCGGAAGGTGATGAGGTTGTCGTGGGATGGCGTGCGAATGATTGTCGTGCGTTGGACCCGATTGCCTTTTAAATTGCTGAGTCACAAGCTCAGTGAATTGCCCAAAATACGGGCCTACTAGGGAGAGTTGAAAAATGAAAATGAAACTTCTTTTATCAGCAGCCGCAGCCCTCGCGATTACCGCTGGTTCTGCATCTGCAAAAGACCTAACTGTTGTATCTTGGGGTGGTGCTTACACCAAGTCTCAAGTTGAAGCTTACCACAAGCCGTGGCAAGCAAAGACAGGCAAAACCATTACGTCTGAAGACTACAATGGTGGTATTGCTGAAATTAAAGCGCAAGTTGAAGCTAACAACGTAACATGGGACATCATTGACGTTGAATTGTCAGACGCTGTTCGTGCGTGTGACGAAGGCTTGATCGAACCAATCGATCCATCAATCTTGCCTGCTGGTGCAGATGGCACAGCTGCTGCTGATGACTTCTTGCCAGGTACATTGCATGAGTGTGCTGTTGCCAACATCGTATGGTCAACAATCTTCGCTTATGACAGCTCAAAAATCGCAAATGGTCCTAAGACTATTGGTGATTTCTTTGACACAGCTAAGTTCCCAGGCAAACGCGGCCTTCGCAAAAACCCTAAAGCGAACCTAGAAATGGCTTTGATGGCTGACGGCGTTCCTGCTGCAGACGTTTACAAAGTACTAGGTACTCCTGAAGGCGTTAATCGTGCATTCGCTAAACTCGACACCATCAAAGGTGACGTTGTTTGGTGGGAAGCTGGTGCTCAGCCGCCACAACTTCTTGCTGATGGCGAAGTTGCTATGACAACTGCTTACAATGGCCGTATCTTCAATGCTGTTGCTGGCGAAGGTAAACCATTTGAAATCGTTTGGGATGGTCAAGTTTGGGATTTGGATCTTTGGGTAATTCCAAAAGGTTCTAAGAACAAAGAAGCAGCCCTTGATTTCTTGAAGTTCTCAACGTCTACAAAACAGCTTGCAGCACAGGCTTCATGGATTTCTTATGGTCCAGCTCGTAAGTCTTCTGGTGCTCTTGTTGGTAAGTTCCATAACAAAGACATCGATATGGTTCCACAAATGCCAACAAATGCAGCAAACCTGAAAAACGCTACACAGAACAACTTTGAGTTCTGGGCGGATAACCAGGATGAGCTTAACGAGCGTTTCAACGCTTGGCTTGCTGGCTAGTCCTCAACTAATGACGTGCGGGAGGCCTTTGGCTTCCCGCATTTCTTTTTACTTAAACTCTGGAAGACTTTTATGGCCGATAGCGCGCTTTCTTCGCAACGAATTCACGATGTACCAGATCAGCTCACAACAGCTGATGGGATACCGTTAAAGCGCAAGCTTGCCATCTCAATGCGCCGCGCGCGTTGGCGGGCATTTTTAATGACAGCACCGCTTGTCCTTTTTATGCTTGTTTCTTTCGTTCTACCTATCGGGCAAATGCTGACACGAAGCGTCCACAACGACAGCTTCAGCAAAGCCCTTCCTAATTTTTCAGTAGCGCTACGCGATTGGGATCAAAAAGCCTCAGCTGATGGCTTGCCTGATGAAGCGTTGTTTAAGCTGCTTGCAGAAGATATGGCTGTCGCCCGTAAGGAACGCACGATTGGACGTGCTGCGACCCGTATCAACTATGACCATTCAGGCACCCGCTCGCTCTTCATGGGCGCTGCGCGTAAAGCTAAGAATTTTGAAGCGCCATACAAAGAGACATTCCTCGAATTGAAACCAAAATGGTCGAATGTCGAAATGTGGGCCGCTATGAAGCGGGTGGCGAGTGATAACACAACAGGCTTTTATCTTGCCGCGGTAGACCGCACCTATGACGCGAATAACGACATTGTTGAGCAAGATGAAGTTCGCCAAATCTATGTAAAGCTGTTTTGGCGCACGCTCTATCTGTCAGGCGTTATCACGGTTTTATGCTTCCTTCTGGCCTACCCAGTGGCTTACCTGCTTTCGGTCTTGCCACTTGCAAAATCTAACTTGCTGATGATCCTCGTGCTCTTGCCATTTTGGACGTCTCTACTCGTTCGAACAACGGCATGGATCGCGCTGTTACAGACGGAGGGTATCGTCAATGATGTCCTGGTCTGGCTCGGCATAATCAGTGATGATGGCAGGGTGCAAATGATTTACAATCAAATGGGCACGATCATCGCGATGACCCATATTTTGCTACCGTTTATGGTGCTGCCACTTTATTCCGTGATGAAGACAATTCCGCCAAGCTATATGCGTGCGGCGCGTTCTCTCGGTGCAAACCAGTTTACAGCATTCGTCAAAGTCTATTTCCCACAGACGATACCGGGAATTGCAGCGGGTACCTTGCTCGTGTTCATTCTGGCGATTGGTTACTACATCACACCAGCTCTCGTTGGTGGACAAGATGGTCAGTTGATTTCCAACATCATCGCATTCCATATGCAAAAATCGCTTAACTGGAGTTTGGCAGCCGCCCTTGGTTCCATCCTGCTTGCAGGCGTACTCATCCTCTATTGGCTCTACAATAAGCTGATAGGCATTGATAACTTGAAGTTTGGGTGAGGGCACAATGGCACTACCAGCACACGCAACACCGGTCGAAAAAGTCTGGCATTACACTTATCTCGTGATTTGCACGCTGATTTTTATTTTCCTAATCGTGCCGATCATTATCATCGTTCCGCTGTCATTTAATGCCGAACCGTATTTCACCTTTACTGAGGGAATGCTGGGTTTTAAGTCTGATGCTTATTCAACGCGTTGGTATCAAGATATCTTCAAAAATGGGATGTTGAACCCTGAAGCGCCGCTTTCATGGGCTTGGTTCTCTGATGCTTGGAACAATGCGCAATGGCTTCGTGCAACGCGCAACTCGTTCTTTATTGCGACCGTTTCGACAATCGTTGCAACCACGTTGGGAACCTTGGCAGCACTCGGCCTTTCGCGTCCTGAAATGCCTGCTCGTTCGCTCATTACTGGTCTTTTGATCTCACCAATGATCGTGCCGCTGGTCATCACCGCAACGGGTATGTTCTTCTTCTACTCAGACGTTGGCCTTGCTAAGACCTATACAGGCGTTATCCTTGCCCATGCGACACTCGGTATTCCGTTTGTGATCATCACGGTGACAGCGACGCTTTCAAGTTTTGACACAAGCCTTATTCGTGCATCTGCCAGCTGCGGTGCAACACCAACAACCACCTTCTTTAAAATCATCATGCCGTTGATTTTGCCAGGTATGATTTCGGGCGCTTTGTTTGCCTTTATCACATCGCTTGATGAGGTCGTGGTGATGCTGTTTGTTGCCGATGTTGAGCAGCGCACTATTCCGCGCCAAATGTTCTCAGGACTGCGTGAACAAATTTCTCCGACCATTCTTGCGGTTGCGACAGTGCTTGTCATTATTTCGATTGCGCTGCTGACAGCGGTAGAATTGCTACGCAGACGTTCAGAGCGCCTGCGCGGTCTATCGCCCGGCTAGGTGAGAGATTTAAACAAGGGGCGAACAAGGAGTGCAGGCTTTGTCGTTTGCTGGTTTGCCCATGTTTGCTTCATCAAGACTTAAAGCTCACGGTTCAATCCTACGGTTGATGATTGTTGCGACAATCTCACTGGCCCTTGTTGTCTTCACATTGATGAACCAACCAGCGCGCGCTCAGCTTGCTAAGACAGACCTCAATTTAGTTCTCGCAATTGATTGTTCGTATTCCGTCAACAAGGCGGAGTTCGATCTGCAAGTTCAAGGTATCGCGGCGGCTCTCACATCAAATGAAGTCATCAAAGCGATTGAGGGCGGGCAGCATGGGCGCATTGGGTTGTCGGTTTATCAATGGGCAGGGCCAGAAAACCAAGTGGTGGTGATGCCGTGGACGCTCGTTCGCAATGAACAAGAAACACGCAATTTCGCAGCCCGTTTGTTAGCGCAACCACGACAAACAGCAGAAGGCGTGACAGCCATTGGTAGCGCCTTATCTTTTGCCACTGATCATCTAAACGCGGCACCCTTTCCAACGGAGCGCAACGTGATTGATATGCAAGCCGATGGCACCAGCACATGGTCGCGTGGGCTGCCCATTCGCGATGGGCGCGATAAGGCCGTGGCGCAGGGCATCGTGATCAACGGCCTACCGATTTTGAATGAAGTGTCTTACCTGCACTATTACTTCGAAAATCATGTGATTGGCGGCAAAGGTGCGTTTATCGAGATTGCAAAAGACTACAAAGCGTTTGCCAAAGCGATCAAACGCAAGCTGCTGCGTGAGATACAGGGGCAGTTCATTTCATAACGGAACGGAAGGCTCGTTAGCCAATCATACTGTTACGCGCAGCAACATCCGCGATGCTTACACGCTTTGCAAAGATTTCGCGATCAAGTTTGGTATAACCCAAGGCCAAAAGGCCGCTCTCGATCAAATCACGACTATCATCAATCATCGACATTTTGGGTTGATGACCATTTCGCGCAGCATGTTCGAGTGCTTTGTGGACTGCAGGTTCCAAGAGATCAAAATGTTTAACGCCTGGACCGGTGAAAAGCAGGTTCTTTGGGTTGGCAAGCATAATCAAATTGCCAAGCCCTGTGCCGAGTGCCATGCCTGCTTTATGAAACGCTTGCTTTGCAGCGTCGTCGCCATCACGGGCAAGGGCTGCAAGTTTATCCATGTCTTCTTGGCTTGGCGTGATGTCGGCGGGATCAAGCTCTGCGAGCTTCTCATTAGCAAGACGCATAATGCCAAAGTCAGAGGCATAAGCCTCAATGCACCCTCGACGACCACAGCGGCAAAGGGCACCATCTGCCTCAAGCAGCATGTGACCAAATTCAGAGGCCGACCCCTCCGCACCTTCTAGCAAATCGCCGTTGACATAAAGGCCCAAGCCGATGCCAGATCCTAAATAAAAGACGGCAAAGGAATCGTCCAACGTTTCGTCTTCAACATGTAATAGGTGTGCGATGGCATTGGTGTCATTGGCAACCAGACAGGGCGCGTTGAGCACGTCCATCAATGGGGCGGCTACCGGAATGTTGCGGGCTGAAAAAGCAGGACTCCAGATGATGGAGCCGCGCCTTGCATCAACTGACCCCTGACAGGCAACACTGATGATTGAAATATGATCGGCGGATAGATGGTTGTTTTCCAAAAACGCCAGCGCACTATCAACAATAACAACGCCAAAAGCTTCTGCACTTAAACTGGCTGTCTCAATCGCATCATTATGTCGCGCAAGGATGTTGCCACAAAAATCTGCGATGGTGAGGGAAAGGGCATTATGTGTCAGGCGAATACCCAACATACGAGCGGCGTTTTCTGCAAGCTTAAGTTTAACCTTGGGGCGGCCACGCTGGGTGTTGCGATGTTTCTCGGTTTCTGCCTTGTCCGACTCAATCAACCGTTCCGCCAGCATATCATTGGTAATGGCGGAAATTGTTGCAGGGCTAAGGCCTGTTTTCTCACCAAGTTCAATACTCGCTAAGGTGCCACTATGGCGTAACGTTTCTAAAACCAATGAACGGTTTTGTTGTCTTACAAGTTCTGTGTCAGCTTTGTTGCGCGTGTTTTTCATGGGCTGGCCTGCATTTTTGTATAAACCCGCGTAACAATTCTATTAGAACTGTGCAAGTCATGGAGTACATCTCATGTGTCTGCTTGTGGTAGAATGTTCACAATGACGAATCAAAAGGCTTAGTTCGCGATGAGACAATATTCCGCCTCGACTACTTTGACCCGTTTGGCCGACGCCATGGCCGACAACCATATGCGCGATCTTTTCAAGCAAGATGAAGGGCGGTTCGAGGCCTTTTCGTTGAAAGCAGGTTCGTTTCTGCTTGATTATTCCAAGAACCAAATTGACCAATCCGTCATAGAGGCGTTGATTACGCTTACTCATGAAGCAGGCGTTGAAAAGAAGCGCGATGCGATGTTTGCAGGCGGTGAGATAAACGAAACTGAGGGGCGGGCCGTTTTACATACCGCTTTGCGGGCATCGGCTGATGATTCGCTTCAGTTAAACGGTGTTCTTATTGCTGAAGATATTCACCGCGTGCTTAAAGCGATGAGTGAGTTTGCGCGTGATGTACGGCTTGGGGCTTTGCGAGGTTCCAGCGGCAAGCCTTATACTGATGTGGTCAATATTGGGATAGGTGGTTCTGATCTTGGGCCTGTAATGGTCACTGGCGCATTAGCCCCTTATCACGATGGCCCGCGTGTTCATTTTGTTTCTAATGTTGATGGTGCCCATCTTACCGACACGTTGAAATCTCTTGATCCAGCCACGACACTCTTTTTGGTAGCATCTAAGACCTTCACCACGCAGGAAACCATGACGAATGCTCATTCAGCGCGGTCATGGGTTAGCGGACATTTGGGTGAAGAGGCTGTTGGCGATCATTTTGCGGCCATTTCTACAAACCTTGATGCGGTCGCGAGCTTTGGTATTCAACAAGACCGTGTGTTTGGGTTTTGGGATTGGGTCGGTGGGCGCTATTCGGTTTGGTCTGCCATTGGACTTCCCGTGATGATTGCAATTGGGCCTGATAACTTTCGTAAGTTACTTGATGGCGCGCATGCAATGGATCAACATTTCCAACAAGCCCCCCTCGACAAAAATATGCCCGTGCTACTTGCAATGCTTGGCATATGGTATCGCAACTTCCTCGGCTATCAAAGCCACGCCTTGCTACCTTATGATCAGCGGTTAGCTCGTTTTCCAGCCTATCTTCAGCAGCTTGATATGGAAAGCAACGGTAAGCGCACCCGTCTTGATGGCGGCGCGGTGGAGGGGGACAGTGGTCCGATTATTTGGGGTGAGGCTGGGACCAATGGGCAGCACGCTTTTTATCAGCTGATCCATCAAGGCACGTCAATTATCCCGTGTGACTTCTTCCTTGCGGTCCATCCGCAAGAAGCGCTTGGTGACCATCATTCTATTTTGGCGGCCAACTGTTTTGCGCAAACTGAAGCCTTAATGCGCGGTAAAACGCTGGAAGAGGCAACTGCAGAGCTTGCCGCATCTGGTATGAGTGCGGAAGATATTGCTCGCCTTGCGCCGCATAAAGTCTTCCCTGGGAACCGTCCGTCCAATACCCTTTTATATGACCGGCTTGACCCTGCAACGCTTGGTGGATTGATTGCGCTTTATGAGCATAAGGTCTTTGTGCAGGGCGTTGTTTGGGGCATCAATTCATTTGACCAATGGGGTGTAGAGCTTGGTAAGCAATTGGCCAGCACATTGCTTCCAATGGTCAAAAGTGAAAAGCCCGTTGAGGACAAAGACAGTTCAACCACTGGACTTATCAAAGCTTATCTGGCGCAAAAATAAGAACCTAATTATAGGTGCGCCCTTCCTTTGAACGAGCAAGCGCTTTGCCCTGTTGCCCTTCGCGGTGGAGGGTATAAAGCGATGCGGCAATAATTACGCCTGCGCCAATCATGGTGTTGAGATCTGGGATTTCGGCAAAGATGATAAAGCCCAAAATGGAAGCGTAGACCAAGCGGGTATAATCAATGGTCGAAATAGCTGTTGCTTCCCCTTCTTTATAGGCACGAATATTGGCTGTTTGAGCAATCACAGAAACAATGCCTAAAAGCCCCATCCATAACCACTCTTCCAAGGTTGGTGTTACCCAAAACAAGAGGGTCGGTATAATCATCAAAAGCCCAACAAAGATCGCTTGAAACGATAAAATCGTGATGGCCTGATCCACTTGTGAAATACGTCTGATAATCACCATCACAAGACCGGCACACGCAGCACTTACCAAGGCGGCGAGTGACCAAATGTCAAAATTTGAAAATGTACTCCAACCCTCTTCTGGCGCGATCATAATGATGACGCCGACAAAGCCAATCACCACCGCAGTCCAGCGACGAATGCCGACGGTTTCTTTCAAAAAGATAATCGCCAAAATGGTGATGAACATGGTTTTAGAAAAACCGATTGCTGTCGCCGTTGACAGGGGCAAATGGATGAAGGCTGAAAAGCCGAGGATCATGGCTGAGGTTGCAGCAAACACACGCAAGGTTTGAAGGGCTGGCATTTTTGTTTTGAGCGAGTTGGGTAGGCCGCGAATGATAATGGGCGCCACGATGAGGGTCATGGCTAATTGTCTGAAAAACAAAATTTCAAAAATGGAAATCCGTGAGCCGATAATTTTGATGATCGCCACCATCACCGAAAACATACAAGCACCCAACAGCATCCACATTCCACCACGAACATTGGGGTGCTGTCTTTGCCACCAAGCGGTAAAGCTTTTCGGCAAAAGGCGGGTTTGTAAGCTGGACATTCATCAGATGTGGTGCAAATTGCGGGTAAGGTCAAACTTTAACCATTGCCGCCGCCAAAAAAAACGATAAGTTCCAAAGCACAAATCACGGTTATATCTCTTTTACGGTGCGCTTCATGAATGATCTTTCTCTCGCAAAATTTGGTCAAAAATCTGGTGTTGGTGCGTCTGTAACCCGCAAGGAGGATGATCGGTTTGTAAAAGGCGAAGGGTTCTATCCAAGCGATCATAAACCAGATGGCTGCCTAAGCGCCTATGTGGTGCGTTCACCAATTGCGCATGCTCATTTTGAAATAAAAGACACCAGCGCTGCCCTTGCAATGGACGGTGTGCATCTTGTGATGACCCATGCCGATATTGCTGAATTCGGTTCTCTGCCCAATATGACCCCGCGTGGAAAGAACGCTGACGGCAAGGCTTATGAGCAACCGCCGCGCCTCGCGCTTTGTGAAAACACGGTGCGGTATGTCGGTGACCCAATTGCGATGATTGTCGCTGATAGCCGAGCCATTGCGGCAGATGCAGCGGAGCTATTGGATATCGACTATCAATCGCTTGATGCTGTGGTTGGGATTGAGGCGGCGATGGCTGAAGGCGCGCCGCTTGTTTGGAATGGGTTTGAACCCAACAATATGGCGGCGGAATCGAAAGTAGGCGATAAGCAAGCAACCGAGGCTGCCATGGCGAAGGCGGATAAGGTCGTTGAGTTTAAGGTGATTAATAACCGCTTGGTTTGCAACTATATGGAAACCCG
>JBDVXS010000022.1:0-7096 GCA_039964305.1 Hyphomicrobiales bacterium | reverse complement strand
CCAAACAGGATCGCGCTTTTCAGCAAAGGCTTTCGCCCCTTCCAAATTGTCTTCAGAGCCATATAGCACATCGACCGTTGCCAGCTGGCGTTTGGTAATACGGTTCATGCTGTCTTGGAATTTACTGTCTTCGCTATCACGCACAATCTCTTTGATTGCCGCATAAACAAGCGTTGGACCAGACGCCAAAAGCCGCGCCATTTCCCAAGTCTTCGCCATCAAATCAGCGGAGGAGTGAATTTGATTGATCATGCCCCAACGGTGCGCCTCTTCCACATCAATCCAGCGGCCTGTCAAAAGCATTTCCATGGCAACATGATAAGGAATGCGCTTTGGTAATTTAACCGATGCAGCATCGGCCACTGTACCTGAGAGAATTTCTGGTAGCGCAAAGCTTGCATGGTCTGCCGCCAAAATAATATCGGCAGAAAGCGCCAATTCCAAACCGCCACCACAACAAATACCATTGACGGCCGCAATGACTGGCTTGTTCAAGTCACGGAGTTCTTGCAAACCACCAAACCCGCCAACGCCATAATCGCCATCCACTTCGTCACCGTCTGCTGCCGCCTTCAAATCCCATCCAGGACAAAAGAACTTCTCGCCAGCACCCGTAATAATCGCAACCCGCTGCTCTGCATCATCGCGAAATTCAGCAAAGGCTTCCCCCATAATACGGCTTGTTGTCAGATCAATCGCATTGGCTTTTGGCCGATCAAGAGTAACCTCGAAAACGCCTCCTTCTTTGCGAATTTTTACAGGGCTATCACTCATGGATTATTCCTTCAAACACCGGATAAACTGACGTTCATTCTTATCATCGCAATTTGCCTACGTCTCAATTTTTTGGAGTAAGGCAAACCGTTCATCTTCATCAAGGTCTGTTTGATCACGGTGCAGTTCTGCAAGCTTTGCGACCATGTCATTATAAGCAACATCAAATTGCCGGCGGCCCTTTTTCCATTCCAAAAAGCCCATTCCCTGTAGCGGCAATAGATCAATCACAACATCACCTGTTGTATCCGTTTGATCCATTAAGCGGCGAGCGCTTACAATCATCGAGCGGGTTAATATGGAGGCAATGCGCGGGAAACGAGGGCGTTTCTTACGGCTTAACCGCAAAGTCTGTGCCAGCAAAGGCCAGCGACCTGGCAGATCCTCATAGGCGGTTTTTACCCGCCAATCTTTCAACTGCTTAAAATTGAAGACGACATTCGGCCCAACTTTCAAATAGCGCATCACATCAATGGGCACATTGTCCAACAAGCCACCATCAATCAGCACCTCCCCATCATCTGTTACCAGCGGTGGGAACACACCAGGCAGCGATGTTGATGCTCTAACAGCTTTCCATAAGGGACCATGACGTATCACGCTCACATCGTTACTCGACAAGCTGGTTGCCACTGAGAAGAAATTGAGCGGCACATCCTCAATATCAACTTCACCAATATGCTTCTTGAGTTGCTCATCAAGTGCAACTGAATCAAGAACGCTATAAATTGGAACCGTCATACGGTTCATGGTTTTGCTCTTTAGAAAAATCTGCTCACATTTTTCAATCGCATCGCTCGTTTCCATACCAAGAGCCAGTACCGATGCCATGGCAGCACCAATGCTGGTGCCACCGACCATGTCGAACACATAGCCTTGCTCTTGCATCGCCTTGATCGCGCCAAGATGGGCCGTACCAAATGCACCGCCACCACTCATCACAAGGCCAATCGCCTTACCACGCACAAACCGAGACAAGCGCTCAAAGTCTTCCACCCGATCAAGCGCTACATGGTGATGCAAAGCAACGGGACGCTCTGCCAGCAACAGTTTCGTATTTTGGATTGGCTCGGCATATTCATCACGAACAACAACAAGCTGTGTATTGGCTTGCAAAGTATCAGCAAAAATATTTCGTTCTAAGCCCATAACAGCGGGCACATCATCCGCCGATTGCACTTTTTTCCCTACAAGAAAAACATTGTCACCATTGGCAATGGCAGCCTTATACCAAGGCAAATTCTCAGTTGGGTTATCAACGATAATGACAACATTTTCGCTTTCTTCCTGCACCCCTTGCAGCCAATGATCGAGCGCTGCTTCATCATCCCGAACAGTTTCAGCCGCATCAAGAAGTGTCACAACTTGCCAACCAAGTTTTCCGCCAATGGTGGTCTGCAACTGTTCTACAAAAGCGCTTGAAATTGCCTGATTACCGATTGGCATGAAGACAACAGATTTCGGTATTTGCGGGCGGAGCGTCGGCGCTTTTTTCGTAGCCTTTACAAGCCGTGCTGAAATGGCTGCCAAAAGATCAGTCGCAATTTGTGGGGTCTGACTGATCACTTTGTCATAGGACGCTCGATCAAACACCAAAACATTGCTGTTGCGACCAGCCGTAACGGTCGCCGTGCGCGGTTCACCGGTAAAAAACGCAAGCTCACCAATCGGCTCACCTTCTTTAATTTCTGCAATAAGACGATCATCAGCCTGCACCAAAAAGCGCCCACGTATCACAACATACAGGCTATCCGACTGATCCCCTTGTTCAATTAAAACCTCACCACGAGACAAGGTCTCCACACGAGATAATTGAGAAACCGCTTTGAGAGCCGCTTCGCTTAACCCAGCAAAAAGCGGAACCTTGCGTAAAAGCGTCACCAAAGCTTCCGCTGAATACGCCTCTGGCTTCGTCTTCGACAATTCAAATACCCCTCGCCCAAATCTGTCCGCATTCAACCACCCAAGCCCCGCGCAATCAACAATTAAAAGGGGCAAAAACGCGTTCCCTTTGGGAAGCTATGAAGAATAAATTGGCAAATCGATTTTCTCTGATTGCGAAGCCGCCAGCGATCCTGTAAATCACACTCATAGCTGAATGCACCCGTAGCTCAGCTGGATAGAGCGCTGCCCTCCGAAGGCAGAGGTCACAGGTTCGAATCCTGTCGGGTGCACCATTTTTATCAGCAAAATCAATTACATAAATTTCGCCCTATCACGCGTTCAGCTTCAAGGGACGCATTAAAGACGCACTACCCTTATTTGCCGTATTTTTTGAGCTTTTTTACTGAGCCTAAAATTATCAAACGTTCTCCCCATGAACAAAAGAAAAAGTGCCGCTTAGTTACAACATTAGGCGCCTTGATATGAGCATCCAAGCGGTCGCATGGGCAATATCGCAACGTGTAGGTTCGCCAACAGGCAAGGTTTTATTGATGTGCCTTGCCAATTACGCCAATGAGAAAGGTGAATGCTGGCCATCTCAAAAAACAATCTCTCAAGAAGCAGAATTAGGCGAACGCGCAACCCGTGATTGGCTTCGGAAACTCGAAGACCATGGTTTCATTGAACGGCGTCGCCGCAATCGAGGTGATGGGTCGAGAACATCTGATTTGATAATTTTGAATTTATCAAAGCAATCAGAACCAGCTCAAGAAACCCTACCGGCGAAATCTGCCGGTAGGTTAAACCAACCGGCATCTGGTTCCGACCCTAACGGCACCTCGTGCCGGTTGGGGCGGCATGAGGTGCCGGGCATAGAACCATCACTTAAACCATTAGAAGAACCATCCACGGGCACGGGAGGTTTTAAGAATGATCTATTTGATGAACTTTGGAGCCAATGGCCCGCTGAAAATCGCCCCTCCAAACGCATCGCTGCAAAACATGCATTCGATAGATTGTTACCATCCGATCAAAAACTCGCCGTGAAGTTTGCTCGGCAGTACAGGCGGTCATGTGAAGTTCAAAATGAACCTGCATTGATGATCCCCTATTTGAAGAAAAATCTGTTTGTCGAGTTAGCTGATGGACCATCAATAAATCCTGATGGCAAGTTTATCATCACTCCGGAACGTCCTGAATGGGGCGTTTGGATCGACTACTTCAAAACCAAATACAACAACAATGCATCTGAGCATTATGAGCAACTTGGACAAATTGTAAGCGCCAACAGATTGCCGCCGATAATTGAAGGTTTGGCATTATGACATCTGAGCTTGAGAAGAGAGCAAGGCGACCCGTGTCATACGCTGACGCTTCAGACACAGGCACTTGTGAAGGTTGGCAAGCCTCCCCTTCAAACCCCACCGAAGGAAGTAAGAAGTCGAACACGAAGAAGCATCGCGAGCTTGATGCTGTTGTTGTGTTTCGATGTTCGGGCCAAGAGAAGCAAGCGCTTATCGATAAGGCCGAGCGGGCGGGTCTGCCCTTTGCAAGCCTGATGCGAGAAGCCTTGGGGCTTACTGATAGCCGTCGTCGTAAATCCGTGCCGCGCGTTGATCCTGAGTTGATCCGTGCTGTCAGTCGGATTGGCTCGAACGTCAATCAGATTGCCCGTGCACTGAACAAACAGGCAGCATCAAATGATGTGCGCAACATCGATGCGTTGGCCGTTGCGGTTCAGCTTGTGACCATTGATCGGAACTTATCCAAGCTTGTTGCTGAGGTCTCTCCATCATCTGAGTTTGATGGAAGGGCCTCATCATGCTGATTAAGTTCTTTCGCAATGGCCAAGGCGGTGGTGCTGGTCCTGTTGATTACCTGATTGATCGTGAGGTTGTTGCTTACGATCAAAACAGAAACCCGCTCACTGATGAAAGCGGCACCATAAAGATGACAAGGCGCGTACCCGAGCCCCAAGTCATCGAAGGCAATCCCGACCGGTTACGAACCCTCATTGATGCCATCCCCTATCAATGGACGTATCGTGCTGGCGTGATTGCCTTCACCCATGAAGATGTTCCAACACCTGATCAACAGCGTGATGTGATCAGTGCGTTTGAAGATCTTGCCTTTGCAGGTCTTGAGCCTGATCAGCGCGATATCTTGTGGGTGCAGCATCGTCATGAGGACCGTGTTGAGCTTCACTTCGTGACACCACGCATGGAGCTTATCAGTGGTCGCAGTCTCAACATTGCACCACCAGGCTATCAAAAACCTTTTGATGCGCTGCGTGATGTGTTGAACAAACAACATGGCTGGAATGACCCGCAAGCTCCTGAACGGGCCCGTGAGGTCAAAAGCCTTGTTGAAGCGGTTCACCGTGGTGAGGCGAGAGAACAAATCCATGACTGGGTGATTGATCGCATTGAGAATGGATCAATCCAAGACCGCCCAACCATGATCGAAGCCTTGGAGAGTGAGGGCTTTGATATTCCCCGCCAAGGCAAGGCCTATATCACTGTTCGTGATCCAAGGAGCGATGAACGCTGGCGGTTAAAAGGAGAAATCTTCCATGAAGGTTGGACGAGACAGAGCACCGTTGAGCGAGCGCTTGAACGGTCAAGTAAACGGGCAGATCAATCACCAAGTCGATCAGGCAGCAGACTTGATGCACTTGACCTTGGAAAGCTTCAAGAACGATTGCGCGGATTTATCGAAAAACGCGAAGCATACAATCGAGAGCGATATCCAAGAGCTTCTGCGTATGAGCGAGCGGCTGAAAAAGAGCGTTCAACCGATCTTCATCACCAGCCTCTTGATCAGTCTGATCATCATCGTGATGAGCTTTACCGCGAGCTGGTATTGGGCAAGCCACATGATCAACAAAGCCCAGAGCGCCAGTCTTTGGCAGATGGGTCTCATTCAACATCAAACCGAAACAGAAACCCTGATCATCTGGGATCAGAAGACCATGCAGCTCTCACAATGCTTGGTGAGAGGGGCAAGCGTTCCCTGTCTTCGTCTCTTGGAGGCCCAATAGATGGAGATAGAAACGCCTATGGAGAACAACTCACAACTGACCCCGTTGGAGCGCGACTTGCTGGCTTACGTCGAGCGGTTGGTCGAGGCCTCAGAACAATCGAACGCAATCTACAAAACACAAGAAGAGTTGCTTCGATCACTCAGCGCCTCACAAGCCTTATTGATCCAATCCGTCTTGGCTTTGAGCAATGGCGAGAACTTGGACGCAAGCTTGCTCAAAACCTTACACGACAGCGTAGCAGTCTTGAACAAACTGCAGAACATTCCGTCACCGTAAAACAACAGGAACGAACCAGATGAGACTTTCGATACCTCACATAATCGGCAGTCTCGCACTGCTTGTTACAAGCTTCTTTGTTATTGAACTTGCAAACCATCAATGGCCTTTGCTTATAAGTGCTGTAAGGCCTGTGATTGGGTGCTTTATCCTTGCCTGTATCTTGGCAATATTAAGACCGAGTTTCCAAGGTCGGTTGCGCACTGCTACGGGCTTAGCTTTGGGTGCTGCCCTTCTCATTGGTGCAACCTTAGCACTGAGTGAGCCTTATCATCTAGCTCAACAGGCAATTGTTACGTTTATAGAATGGAACAAGGCAGGAGCAGGTATCAGTAGAAGTTGGCAAGAAGCAGCAAGTGGCATTCGCTATCTCTCCCTTGATGATCACTCGAGACTAACGGCAAAGATGATGCTTGGCCTGCCAATTCCATTGGTTGGTCTGATGCTCATCCTCGCAAAGCTTCTGCCCGATCCAAACAACCGCGTATCACGCTCTGGACCGTGGCAAGCGAAGTGGATGGGTATGACTGACATTATGACCCTCAGACATAACGCTGAAGGTCTGCCTCTCGGCTTCCACAAAGGGGCTTTGCTTCGCTATCAATCAAAACCCTCTCAAGGATGGCGTGGTGGTCATCATGCGGCCATTGCAGGCACAAGGGCTGGTAAGGGTGTCTCAGTGGTTATCCCAGCCATCCTTGATCATGACGGGCCTGTGGTAGCACTTGATATTAAGGGCGAGAACTTCGCGGTTACCAGAAGGCACCGTTTATCTCTTGGACGTGATGTGATTGTTCTCAATCCTTTCGGCGTGGTTGAGCCTTCAAAGGATCGGTTTAATCCCCTTGATTACATCAGAGCAGAAAGCCTTGTTCGAGACATTGATGTTATTGCAGAAGGCCTGGTTCGTAGTGAGACAGGTAACGGCTCTCACTTTGCAGAAATGGCAAGGACAGTGATTGCTGCAACCCTTGAAGTTGTAAGGTGCTGTTATCGGCGAGACATCAATATTGGCTACTTTAGCTTTTCTCTGAGGGCTTCATAGGGTGTTTTTCCGTTGAATGCCCCATGTGGTCGATGCAGGTTATAAAACCGCTCCCAGACCTCAAGTTTTGCTTC
>JBDVXS010000021.1:0-49572 GCA_039964305.1 Hyphomicrobiales bacterium | reverse complement strand
ATGATTATTTTGAGTGTTGCAGGTTTCACCCCTGCGGCAGCACAAATCATCCCAGCTGAGACGCTTCAATCCGTTGTGTCGGTGTTACCCGTTTGGCCAAACCAACCCCAAGGCGGAACAGGTGCACGCGCTGGAACCGCACCTGAAGGCAGCGGCGTCATTATAAACAGCCAAGGAATGATTGCGACCGCATGGCATGTAATCGCACCCGCACGCCGCATTGATGTTCGCCTCTCCGATGGCCGCATTTTGCCCGCAGAATTAGTCGGCAAAGATGAGGCAAGTGATATTGCTCTTTTGAAGGTCGATGCTGAACTACCCCCTTTCAAACTAGCCGATGAGCCAGCAATCTCTTCCTCCGTCTGCGCAATTGGCAATGCCTATGGGCTTGATCTCTCCGTCACGTGCGGCGTCGTGTCAGCGGTTCGAGTAGCCCATGCAGGGTTTAATACGGTCGAAGATTTCATCCAAAATGATGCGGCAAGCAATCCGGGAAGTTCTGGTGGCGCATTGGTGAATGAATCTGGTGAGCTGGTTGGCATGTTGTCCGCTATTTTCGCCTCCAAAGCAGATAGCAATGTGGGCGTAAATTTTGCCGTCTCAGCACGGTTGTTAAACCGCGTTGTCAGCGACCTCGAAGAAGACGGAACGGTTGAATATGTGCGCGCTGGTTGGCAAGTAACACGGCTACGTGGCGCGGATGCCGCCCATTTTTCTGGCGCTCTTATCCGCAGTGTTATTGAAGGTAGAGTGGCAGAAACCAACGGCCTCCTCGCGGGCGATATTATCACGCGCATAAATGGCCGCTTGATACGTCGCGCCCAAGATGTGCGCTCAGAGTTAGCGCTTGTGAGAATGGGCGACGAGGCGAAAGTTCAAATCATTCGCAATGGTCGCCAAATCAATGCCTCACTGATTTTCGAAGAGAACAAACAAAACAAGGCGCCATTAGAAAATACCGAGCAACTTCCAATCACGCGTTCTACAGATCCTGACTGCCCTCACCCAGCAGCCGTTTGCCTTACACGCAAAGCGGTCTTTCCAATTGAAAGTTTTAGTATAGTCGCCAGTGCAGTGCGTATCGGGCCTGATCTCCTCGTCACAAATCGACATGTCATTGGCGATAAAAAAATAGCAAACATCTTCACGCCAAATGGCATCGTCAAGGGAGACGTTATTGCTTCATCTTATAGAGGTGACCTTGCCATCCTACGCGTATCTGGCTTGCCGAAAGATGGGCTAATTTTAACACCCGCAGACGGTCAACTAGGACAGTATGAGCAAGGCACTTACTTCGCTGTTGGCGCTGATACGGCTCGCCAACAAATTCGTGTATTTGAACCGGGTAAAACCATCCTTCCGCCTGCCAAGGGCGCCCCTTTCGGACGCCACCATGTGACATCATTCATGCAACCAGGGGTCAGCGGTGGCGCACTGATCAATGCAAAAGGTGAACTTGCAGGCATTGCTGTTGGTGGCGGTGAAGGCCGATATGAAGCGTTACCTATCGCTCAGGTCAACGCGTTGATGGCAGGCTTAGGGTCTGATGATGCATCAGTGGTACAACAAAGTTTGGGTACAGCATTCGCGCGCTGTGTCACAGCTGTTGAAGCCGCAAGGGAAACACCTAGAGGTCAAGGGCATGAACCGTCCCTCGTGGAAACCGTTACCAACCAGTGTCTTGCCAGTGAAAACTCTGGGCAGATGACCGATGCAGGCCGACTGCTGGGAATTGGACGTGCAACCAATGAAGCAATCCAGCTGCATGAAGCTGTTGTTTTGCGCGATCCAAACGCGATCAATGCACGGTTGTCGCTTCTGGTTTCCCTGCAATTAGGTGGTCGATTTAAAGAGATGCTACCCCATGCACGTTTTGTGATGAGCGTTTTGGATAATGACCCGCAAGCCCTGCGCTTCGCCATTCAATCTGGCGTTTGGGGCGGTGATAAGACGCTTGCGGAAAAGGCTTATGCTCAATTGCTCGAATCCGATCCACGGCAAGCACAAGCTGCACGGCGTTTCATAGACAATGCACCGCCTGCACCACCAAGACGCTAACTTCGCGCCTGCATTGTTCGGTGTTCTAATCTCGGCTAGGATCGATAATCCAACCAACCGCGACCAATCCGTCTTTGCGCGGTTTTGCAGCGCGCGCAAAAATTTCTGCCTTTAAAGCTGATGTTGGAAGCTTTGGTGATTTTTGCAGCATTCTTGCAGCAAGGGCAGCGATACGGGGCACAGCATAACTGGTGCCAGATGCCCTACCCTTTGCGCCTCGAAAATCGACAACAGGTTGGTTTTCAGCCGGCACCATCAAGTCGACACTGGTGACGCCCCAGTTCGACCCTTCTGCCAGACGACCAAAAGCATCCGACGATGTCACAACGATGATATTATCAAGATCCAGAGCGCTGGGCCAAAGCGGGTTTGCATCAATATCCTCGCCATTATTTCCCGCTGATATGATGGCGAGCATCTCAGGGTGTGCGTTCATTGCGGCTTCAAACGTCACCCAGTCAGATTGTTTGCGACTGCCAAGCGGCATAGAAATAATACGCGCACCCGCCTTCGCCGCATGTTCAACAATACCACCTAAACGGCTCATATCAGGCCTTGGATAGCGATAAGGAATGAGAGCTGCATTCGGTGCTTCACGCGCAATGATTGAGGCGACTGGCGTTCCATGACGGACAGGCTGGAAAACATTGCGCGCTGTATCGCCATCATAGGGAAGCGCATCAAGATCCCAAAAATCATAACCAATCGGAATAGAGGCTTCATCACGCGCTAAGCGATTTCGAAACTGTGGGAGATCATAGGCTAATCCGCTATCAATGAGCGCAATCCTCGCCCCACCAGTATCTCTACCCGCAGGCCACGAGGCTTGTAATGTCTCGCGCCACAACGTGGTTTTCAAATCGTGATCCAGTTGTTCAAGCACGATGTTCTCAGCGTCTTCATAGAGGATACGACGGGCTGAACGAATAGAACAATTTCCGTCTGCTTGCGCCTGCATTAGGGGCTTGGGTGCACTCTCGTTTTCTGCGCCTGTATAAATATCAGCCGTAAAACGTCGCAATCGCCCGTTGGTGTGAATATAAGTCAACCGCAATTCATGGTTATCGGGCAGAGCGAATGCGAATTTTTGACGTTGAAAGCGCTGATCAGACGGTGATTTTTCTTCACTCAAAAACCATGCGCCGGGCAAGTCGGCTTGCAAAGACGCACCTTCAAATAAGCGGGCTTTACAGGCGCTTTCAACAGACTTATGCAACCATTCGCTTGGCGCGTTAAGCACTGTTTCAGCACGCGCATGAAAGGCCCCAAATACGCAGCACAAGACCATAGCGATAAAGGGCAGAGGTCTTAGAGATTTTAAGGGCTTAAAGACCTGCATAATTTCTTAGTCACCTGATCGATCGCCCCTGTAAACGAACAAAAGGCTGCAAGCATGGATCATCACGCTCTTGCAATGCCACGTCAAGTTTCAGGTTGTTTAGATAGCAGCAAAAAGGTCGAACTAAAGGTTGAGCTTCTTTTGCTGTTGTATGCCTTTATAAATACTCACCAAGGCTCCTAGTGCTAAAACGACTGCAATGCAATGAAGGCTCGTTTCCATAGACAACAAAACGGACTCTTGAGATTTATCAACGAAAAAATGAATGCCCAACCAAAGAAAAGTGCTCAGGGCCAAAAGCATGCTTGCGACTAAAAAAAACGCAATCGGCGGAACTTTAGTATCCTTTGCCATGAGTCTACTCCCTCACTCAATATAATGGCCCGCGAAAGACCTAGTAAGGAGAGCTGCTTCCCTAAGGAAGCAGCTCAACTCAACTTCCAAATTTTCTTCTTATTTTTAGGTCGAGGACGTCTTTTTAATTTCTATGTTATTGCAGACCGATCCTATTCGTTTACGTGGAAAAACCCGAAAAAACGGATGAATCATATCTTGCTTATCGACTCTAAGTATTATGGAATAACCTGATATGGTATAGAATTATTTATATTGGAAATATAACTATTCACTCAAATCAGCGATCAATTGCTGGCACAGTGAAAAAAGAATAAATGTCAGGTGGGCCTAAATGACGAAAATTCAGGAATATGTTCTCCTTGTGGATCGAAACACCGTTGGTGACTTACAGCCTGAAGACTTCGCGCACCTAGAAACTGTATTTGACCTGCTGCCAAAGATTATTTTTTACGTCAAAGATCATAAACGCAGATGGATTACCTGCAATCAAGCAGCTTTAACGCTTTTGCGGAAGAAGTGCCTAACTGAAATCGCTGGCGCAACAGAGGAGAATTTTTTTCCCGCTGCGATTGCTAAGGCTATCAAAGAAGATGACTTGAAAATCATTGAAAGCGGCGAACGTATTATCGACCGGGTGGAAGTGATAACCGATGAACAAGGTAGACTAATATGGGTTATGACAAACAAAATACCAATCTTGAACAAAGAAGGCATTGTTCTTGGTATTGCTGGGATCACTCAAATACTCGATGTGAATGCGCAACTTCCTGCTGGTTTTGACGGCCTGAAAGTCGTTATCAAAAAGATAGACCAATCTGTGGAACAAATGCCGACAATCCCTGAGCTTGCGGCTCTAGCCAACATGTCAGAGAGCCATTTTCGTCGCAGGTTTAAACAATGTTTCGGGATCGCACCACAAGACTTCATTATGAAGCAAAAGCTCCACCATGCCGCAAAGCTTCTCGCTAAATCAGACATGTCGATTGCTGAAATTGCTCTTGCTTGTGGGTTTGGGGATCAAAGTTATTTCATCCGCCAATTTGGCCGTTACTTCGGTGACACCCCCGGCAAACATCGCCTTAAATGGCAGTAGATAAAAACCGCTATCAGTCCCTAAAAAGTTGAGATAAGGTCCATTAGCTTTGGTCGCAAAGATGGCTTTTGGAATATGGACAAATGAGTACAGAAACAATCAACACACTCGTTGTTGGAGGTGGTCAAGCGGGCTTGGCTATGAGCGAACACCTTCGTGACAATGGGGTTGAGCATCTCGTTTTAGAACGCGATCGAATTGCAGAGCGTTGGCGTACCAATCGCTGGGATAGTCTTGTTGCCAATGGTCCCGCTTGGCATGACCGTTTTCCGACAAAAGAATTTGGCGACATTGGTGGTGACGGGTTCCCAACCAAACATAGTGTCACGGCCTACTTTGAAGAGTTTGCTGAACAAATCAACGCGCCCATTCGCTGCGGTATTGAGGTGTTGTCTGCTGAGAAAGAACAATCAGGTTCTGGTTTTCTGGTGGAAACCACGCAGGGAACCATTAAGGCACAAAACATTGTGGCTGCCACAGGCCCTTTCCAACACCCTGTTATTCCGCCTGTTGTTCCTAATGATGTTGATGTTTTACAGATGCATTCAACCGCCTATCGTAACCCTGACCAGCTACCCGAAGGCGCGGTTATGGTTGTTGGCGCAGGATCGTCTGGCTCACAAATTGCCGATGAACTGTTACGCTCAGGCCGTAAGGTCTATTTATCCGTCGGCCCGCACGACCGTCCCCCGCGAAGCTATCGTGGCAAGGATTTCTGCTGGTGGCTTGGCGTCTTGGGCAAATGGGAAATGAAAACGCCGCCTGCTGGCCGCGAGCATGTAACCATTGCTGTCAGCGGCGCTTATGGCGGACACACGGTTGATTTTCGCGAGCTTGCAGAGCGTGGCATGAACCTTTGTGGCATGACGCAGGCTTATAAAGATGGCACCCTTACATTTGCGAGCGACCTTGCAACCAACATCAAAGAGGGTGACGACAACCTTCTCTCGCTACTTGCTGAAGCAGATGATTATGTAACCGCACAAGCTCTCGATTTGCCACTGGAAGAAGAAGCCAAAACAATCAGGCCAGAACCTCAGTCTATGACAAATCCAACATTGTCGATTGATTTGGCAGTAGAAGGCATTTCAACGATCATTTGGGCAACAGGCTTTAAGCAAGATTTTGGATGGCTGAAAGTCGATGCTTTCCACGAAGATGGCAGACCCGATCACGTTGATGGTGTTTCCAAACAAGACGGCATCTACTTTCTAGGTCTTCCATGGCTGTCCATGCGTGGGTCGTCTTTCATTTGGGGGGTCTGGGTAGATGCCAAACACCTCGGCCAACATATTGCGGGTCGCAATAAGTCTCAGGATCTGTGAACTGCATGAAAACCGTCGACATCCTCAAACAACTTATAGCCTTCCCAACCGTTAGCATTGAACCCAATCGCGGATTGATCGACTATTGCGATCAATTGCTACAAGAGATCGGCGCTAAAACTGTCATCATCGAAGATGAGACAGGAAAGAAGGCCAACCTTTATGCCACCATTGGCGCGACAGATAAGCCCGGTGTTTTGCTGTCAGGCCATACGGATGTTGTTCCCATAGTCGGTCAAAACTGGACGAAAGACCCCTTCGCCCTCACCCAAGATGGCAACAAGCTTTATGGGCGTGGCACGACTGATATGAAGGGCTTTGTCGCCAGCGCTTTAAGTGCTGCGATAAAGGCATCAAAACGGGACCTCAAAACACCGCTGCATCTGGCGCTTTCTTACGACGAAGAAATCGGCTGCATTGGCGTACACTCCATGATCGACATGCTCAAAGAAGCGCCATTCAAGCCAACATTTTGCATTGTCGGTGAGCCAACCCTCATGGCGGTTGCAACAGGCCATAAGGGCAAAACCGCTGCTCGTGTTCAATGCACGGGCCAAGAAGCTCATTCAGCCCTTGCACCAACCGCACTCAACGCGATCCATCTGGCCTGTGACATGATTGCCTTCATCAGATCATTGCAAGAAGACGTGGCAGCAAACAACCTCCACGACAATGATTATGACATCCCCTACACTACGCTGCATGTGGGCAAAATAAATGGCGGTGTGGCGCTTAACATCGTGCCGAATAATACAGACTTCTTTTTTGAAATTCGAAACCTGCCAGAAGATAATCCAGCCATCTTGATAGAGAAGATCACGGCACATGCTGATAAGCTCATAAAGCCATTGAAAGCAGAATTCCCGCAAGCTTCCATCGACATCGAAATCACCAATACCTACCCGCCGCTTGGTACATCTAAGAATGCTGAGGTGGTGGGTTTTGTAACCTCTCTCACGGGCAAGAACGCCACGATAAAAGTGGCTTTTGGAACGGAAGGTGGTTTGTTCTCGACCGAACTGGGCATTCCAACTGTGGTTTGCGGGCCAGGCTCAATGGATCAGGGCCACAAGCCAGACGAATATATTGAGGTGGATCAACTCGCACAATGCGATGCTATGATGGACGCGCTGATTAAGCGGCTTGAGGCAGGTATTTAGCCTTCCTATTGTTCTATTTAAATAGAACCGCTTATAGGTCGTCACGGCTCTCGTGAGAGGCGTGATAGCTTGGCTCCAGCGCTTCGGCTGGTTGCAATCTATTGTTTGTCCCAAGCAAGATGAGGGTCAGAAACTTCTCGTTGATTGCGACCATGACGGTAAGCAGAAATTGCGGAATAAACTTCTTTCCTCAGGCGATTAAGACCACCTAAAGCTTGAAATTCATCTGGTGTTCTTGTTGGATTGAAATCGGAATGTTCACAAAAATCATCGTTGTACGAGTTGGCAAAATCTTGCTTTGGAATAGAGATGCGGCCAACTTCTTGAAACGGCATCGTGTCCTCGCTCCAATGTGCTGATGCATCTTCGACGGAAACCGACCCATCGTTGACCTGCACCGACAAAGCAAAACACGCAGGCGCAACATCAAGATGCTTTTTCAAATTTTGCCGCAAATAATTAGGGCTGCTTTGGTCTAGGTTTTGCACCACATCCGCTTGGTCTACGCTACAAGCCTTTGCCGTATATTTAATCTGTTGCTTGCCGCCGAAACCATAGGGCGACATTGAAAAATACTGCATGTTGAGCGGCGTGGTGATTTCCAAGCTGCTGTTTGTGTAAGCATCGATAAATCCCTGAATACGCCAGCTAAACGGATTTAGACTTGGCATGAAATATTTCTTCAAGCCATCAGGTTTGCCAATAAGAACCCCAGCTTTCACAAAGTCAAAATAGTCCACTGGATTAGGTGAAAAGAAAACTGGATAATTGCCGAGAAGAATATCAAATTGATCAACCGGCCCGCTTTCCGACGCTTTGCTGGATGGCGGTGTATCGAGAATTTTCAACGCTAAGCCACGGCCATCAAAATCGATATCATTACGCGGGGTGAAAGCGCCGTTGGAAAAGCGCACCCACGCCTTATATTCAGCACCCGCATTGGCAAACATGCCTACCTTCAAATTATCAGGCAACTCATCTTCAACCTTAAATGTTGCTTTCAAGCAGCCATGAGATTTTGCATGGGCATCGCGTGTTACCGTTCCTGGCTTACCGCGAGTTGTCTCTTCTAGGTCGGCAACAATTTGCTTGATAATCGCATCAATCGTTGTGCGCTCAAGATCCTCCGCCCCTCGAAGTTCTGGCGGCAATTTGTTTGAAACGCGATCTGCCCCCCACAAAATCGCGGTCACGCCTATAAGGCCGAGCCCTGCTATTTTTAACGTTTTACTCAACCGAGACATTTAACAAACCGCCTATAATGTTTTCAAATAAGCGATGAGCGCCATGCGATCCTCATCACTGAATTTATCATTGCCGTAGTCATGGCCTCGGTTGGTGTTGCCATCAACAGAGTTCAAAGCGCCACCAGTACTGTTGCGCGCCTCAAGCAGAAAACGGTTCGCTTCCGTTTTATTGGTGATGTAACCGACCTTAACTGGATCATATTCATAGCTGCCCGTCCAAAACCAATTCGGACGCTTATCTGCTGGCAAGAGCAAATCATACAATGTCGGAACTGACCCATTGTGCAGATATGGTGACGTTGCCCAAATGCCGTTCAACGGGCGACTTGTGTAACCGAGATAATTGTTTCTTACATCATGTCCCGAAAGCAGGAGACAGACCCGCAAACAGTCTTCCAAACGCTTCGCTTTATCAGTCTTTCGATCGTAGTTTTGCCATTCGCTACCCAGCTCAACCACGGACGCGTCATCATCAATTCCACCTATTCCTCTGGGAATGCTCGGCGCACTTAAGAAGCTAGTACCAATCAATTCAGTCACATTGCTCTGATTGGCAGCCAGAATACCTGCAACCGTTAGGCTCAAGAGCTTACTTGCTTCTATTTTCTCACCTAAGGCTACAGGGTCACCGCGCTCAATACTCTTGAAATCAACATTAGACGCAACCGCGCGATCACTGCTCCACAATCCTGTGCGTAGCGTCGCTGAATAAGCATTGCACGCCATCCAAGGATCGGTAGACAGTTTTTCGATGCGCTGATTGTGTAGGTTTTTAGGAAGGTACTGCAATCGCTCTTCAGCAATTTTGGCCGAGCTTGCTAGATAGTTTTCCTGAACAACGATGTCCCGCTTTGTATCCGTGCGGTCGACCACATCATGGCACAGAAGACAATTTTGTTGATAAAGATCTTCCCCCCGCGCAACGAGCTTTGCCTCGTTCTTTTTTTCCTCTTCATCATGGGGTCCAAAAATGCTTGTCGGCCATTTGGGTGAGCGCATGTGTTCGGTTGATTTTTCAAGACTATATAGGTTCTTCAAATCTACGCTTGACGCAAACCCATCTTTACCGATTTGTTTCTCAACAGTCACATCGCCAAACACACCAACAAATTCGCCCATATTTCTGGCAAGTGCGCCGACATCAACACCCCAAAAATAAACCCGTGGTGCAGCGCCATTATATTGGACTTTGTTATACTGCGGTGCGCTCCAGATGAAAGGGATACTAACCGGCGCATCAGGCTGGTTAAATTCTGGTTTGTCATCATTCAGCAGCAAAGCGACCTTGTTGTAGATATGTCCAAAGGCATCAATCCTGCCATAACCATATTTGACAAAGGTGTAATTACTCAAAGCTTCACGTTGTTGCCAATCAAGAACCTTTTTGAACTCAGCTCTCAGCTTGCCGCCATATTCTGCCCGAGCCTCAGCATCCGGCAAAACTCTTGAGGCAAAACGCTCCCACTTCTCCCGCACAAGATATGTCTCTTCAAGCGCTAAATTAAACGCATACATGAAAGACTGGAAGTTCATAAGCGAACCACCACCGTCCACTCTAATTTCTTGGCCCTTATAGGTAATTTGAGAGGTATGGCAGGCAGAACAGGTAAATCCAGCCCAATTCTCTTTATCTGTCTGGTTCGGCTTCCATCTCAATTGAGTGCGCGATAAATTGAGGTCAGATTGATTGTTGAGCGCCATTCCAAGCGTCAGCTGTGCAGGCTTATCGCGATCGGGCACATCGACCCTTCTGGGAATGAAGTTATGAGATTCAATATGGGCGGGGTCCATAAACAGCACCGTTGACCCTGATTGTTCTAGCGCTTCCATCCAATCAAGCGGCAAAAGGCGAGACCCTTGGGTCGCCTCATACCAAAATGCCCGAGATTCATCATTCCAACCTTGGTCCAGCTCAACATTAATAGGAGGGTCGTCTGGTGATGTTTTATAAGCACGATCACCATAATTTCGGTCTGAAATATATTGGGTCGCAATAAATATCACACCCAATATCAGCAGAGGCAATATCAACCAAAAAATTCGCTTCATCAGCACTACCTGCAAACTGCTGCCTAAGACCTGTCACATATAATCGCGGGAATGGATCGAGTCTATTTAAAATTAATAGCACCCCGATCACATTTGACAGGCAAAACAGATTTTTAGATAGAACCCATCACGCTAAACAATGCTAAGCTGGGAACCAGACGCCCTTTTGCGCGTTTAAATTGGAACAGGTCATGTCTCTCTTAATTAAAACTATTTTGACTTTTTTAATTCTCATTGTTTTCACGAATTTAGGCTCATTGCGGGCCGAAAACACGGCAGCAAACACCCCTACAGTAGAACCCACTATTCAAGAAAATTCCAAAAGTTGGCGGGTTGAGCAAACAGCTCGTCGCGCAGCACACAAAGCTTATCTACAAGAACATCGCGTAGATTATGCATGGTTTACCAAACATGCATTCAGCCAGAGCGATGGCATACCTTTCATCCTCTTAAAATTACTCCCGCACATCACCCCAGAGCATTGGGGAAGCAAAGCGAATTTTCTTGATGTGGTTGGCCTGTTTCAAGATCAACGCGACCCCAATTACCCAATCGCAAGCGGTATAGGCGTGAGTTTTTTCAATAGAGAAAAGCTCGCGACCGATAGCGTCGATTACACCAGTGTGACCTGCGGCTCGTGTCATATTGGCCGTCTTACGGACGATCAGGGGAAGACCACCTATCTTGACGGCGGGATCAATTCAGAATTCAACATCGTTCAATTCAAACGACGCATTTTCAAATCCGTGCAAACCATTGTTGATGGCGCAGGAGGTGACGCTGCCAAACGCGAAAAAGCCACCCCTGTTTTCTTGAACGCGCTGGATAAGGTTCACGCAGAAAACCCGAATTACTTTTATCAAAATTACCAATACCAAGGCCGCCACCTAAACGCAGACTATGAACGCTCTCAAATTGCAAACTTTAAGCGTCAAGCACCGAAACTCATTGATGCCTTCATAACCAAGGCAGAAAAAGATTATGAAGCGCTAGAGATCTTGAAGGATCAAAGTTACGAAGCGCTAGGACAGGCCTTTTGGGATGGAACACCCGGCATGGCGGATGCAACAGGCATCAGCACCACTGGCGGTTACAACAAAATTGAAGGCTTTTTCTCACGTCTGCTCGCTTGGTGGTTTATCGCGCCGCCAACTCCCGGCATAACCGACTTCATGGCCGTATGGGAACAAGATCGGCGCAAGGTCAGCTGGGACAAAGAAAAACTGAACATTCATAAGGGCGGTGGCCAATGGAACGGCAATATACCGCTGCCGATTTACCGCAACCTTGCAGCCCAGCTAACCTCTGGCCTGAACGATAATGACATTCGCGTTTCCGCTTATTCAACCAAGTTGCTGAGTGCACTGCCCGCCCCCGTTTATCCATTTGGGGTGGACACCGCCCTTGCAAACAAAGGCCGCACTCTTTTTCAAGAAAACTGCAGCGCCTGCCATCACGATAACAACGGCACAGTCTACGACAATCTGGGAACAGAATTTAATCGCGCTAAGATTGTAACCACCCCCATTCGCGATGCGGGTGCGGCCCGTCTTGCTGGCGTTTGTTCGCCTTCAACGGAGATAAAAATACACGGTCATTCCGCGCGCCCTTGCGCTGAGTTTGACGGCGTATCACTTGTTGGCCGTGAAGACTTGATCATGGCCGCAGCAGACCAGCAGCTTGGATACAACGCCCTGCCCCTAGGCGGCATATGGGCACAAGCCCCCTACTTGCATAATGGCTCCGTCCCAACGCTCTACCACCTGTTGATGCCTAAAAGCAGACCTGATCAATTTGTGAAAAGCAGATTATCCTACGACAAGACCAAAGTGGGCTTTTCATGGCAAATGCCTTTATCCGATAAAGATCAAAGCGCTGCCGCTTACGTCTTTGACGCCACAGTTGCCGAGGTTTTGAACAATCAAGGCCATGACGTAAACATCAACGTGGGCGGCAACACGTATAAGCTCGACTGGTCGAACGACCCTGAAGGCGCAAAAGCGTTGATCGAATATTTGAAAACCTTGTAAGCGCGAAGATGCTTTAACTTGAAAGCGGCGCTGTTCAAGCGGCTTTAAGCAGCTGTTCCAACCGTCTACTGCGTCAACTTATCTTGGCGCGCCAACCACACGACGAAATCGTGGATCGTGCCCTCATAGTTTTCCTCGGCCAACGGCCCACCAACCGCATGAACAGAGCGCAGCGAGCGTTGCATTGCTTCGAGCTTCTCACGGTCTTCGCGGTTTACTTCTTCCCAAAGTGCAATGCGCTGCTTAATGGTTTCCTCATCCAAATCATCGCCATAAGCTGACATGCTCCACTTTACTTCGATGGAATCAGCAGAAAGAGGACGAATGGACAAAGACACAAGCAGAGACGCTGCAATACTGACGACTTGGCACGGGAAAACAGAGTAAAGCGTCGAACGATGCCGCGCTTCCTCGCTTAAATCCATAGCACCATGTCCACGCGGCGGAACCTCATTGGGATAGCGTGCAAAATAACTGGTAAAACCGTTGCCTGATGCCGCCTTTTGGCAAAGGCCCGTTGGCGTGTAGCCGTGCAAAGTTTGAGGGTGAACAACGGAGAGATGATATCCCTCCATGAAGTTCTCAATCAAGCATTTCCAGTTCGCATTCCAAACCTCAGTTGCGGAATGAACCACCTTGAAATTCTCAGGGTCATAGGCCCCAATCAATTCATCAAGCCCTGTAAGTTCCGCATCAATATCGGCTGGATTATCGTCAAGCGACACATAGATAAAGCCGAAACGTTCGACACAATGAAACGTTCCAAGCTTGCATGTTTTTGGATCGAACGCCGCGTTCTTCATACGCCCCGCACGGACAAGCGCGCCATCGGTGCCATACATCCAAGCATGGTAAGAACACACAAACCGCTTGGTGTTGCCATTGCCCGTTGCCAGCGGCATTCCACGATGACGACACACATTTGAAAGCGCTTTGATGTTGGTTTTATCACGCACAACAATCAGCGGTTCATCAAGCAATTGTAGTGTTAGATAGTCGCCTTGGTTAGGGATCTCATCAGCCCGCCCAATACAATGCCACGCACGGCGCAAAAGTGTGGCGCGTTCATAGTCGAAAAAATGCGGGCTTACGTAAAACTTACCCGGTAGCCCCCAAGGGCTATTCTCGGCTGAATTTGCTATTCCATCTAGTTCCTGTCGCATGGACGAAACAGATGCGGTCAAGGCGCTGAAAGCAGTTAATTGCTCACTCATCTCCCGGAACCCCATATGATGGCGCTCCTTGTGGGTTGAGCGCCCGTTGAACATAGGCTTCGAGCTGGGGCTTATATATGTCCCAAGCTTTTGTAATTGAAACTATCGGACAATCTTCCGTCCAATCACATCTTAAATCCGACACCGGCCAAGAAACATTGTCGCAAATCTGCATTCCTGCTGAATGTATTGGCCCTGCTTCACCACCAGCGGCGAGTCCTGCCTGCATGGCAGCAATCAAACGATCGCCCAAATGACCAGCAGAATTCTCAAAACCTGCAACGATTGCGGCAGGCACTTCGCCATTGGCTAATAGGTTGCCAGCAGCCACCACATCCCTGCCCTCTGCCTGCGTCCAAATGCCGAGCGAATTGCTACCGGAATGGATTGCTGTATTGCCCTTCGTATCGATGGCCAGCACTTGCCGAAACTCAAGATGCTCCTTGGTGGCTTTGATTTCTGCAATCGCCTCACTGGATGACATGCCCGAAGCCATCAAATCCAACGTCAGTGGCCCAAGGGCTGGGTCTGTTATGTTCTGACTTGCAACAGCACCAACACCTGCACGGGTATAGGCGCAGCGGGCTGCAACAGCTGGAGAGGATGAAGCGGCAGCAACACCAAACATGCCAGTTTCAGCACAGCGAGCAACGAGCGAGAATGTCATTCTGGTATCACCGCCGTGCCATCAATTTCGACCAACCATTCAGGCCGCGCTAAGGCTTGCACCACAAGGCCTGTAGAAACGGGGTGCACGCCTTTGATGTATTCGCCCATGGTGCGATACACAGCCTCGCGATGGCGAACATCGGTGATGTAGACCACCACCTTCACCAAATGCTCCATCTCACCGCCTGCTTCTTCAATAAGCTGCTTGATGTTTTGCATGACTTTGTGGGTCTGCTCCACGGGGTCATGGCTCTCAATGTTCTTCGCGTCATCCAAATTCTGCGGACACTGGCCCCGCAGCCAAACGGTCTTACCGCCTTGGGTGACAACAGCCTGACACAAGTCATTATCCAAATCTTGCTCTAGATAGGTTTCCTTGGTGTTGAATTTTCTAATGCGGGTATGCGCCATAATTACCTCGTGGATTGAAGAGCTGCGAAATTAGCAACCAAGAACGTTTAATGGCGTTTAGCCAACTGCTTGCATTTTTGAATTGAGGTAATGGGCAAAATCATAATTTGGCCGCTCAAGGTGAGACAGATGACCAGGTTTTGCAGCCCTTGAACTAAGCCCTTTATAGACCTTCTCGGTACAACCCTTATCTTCTACGTTCACCTCATCGAGCAGCGTTTTCAACTGCTTGAAGTTTTCCTGTGCGGATGGATCATTTACATAGTCTTGCGACATACCGCCGCCAAAACCAATTTTAACTTTCCCCACCCCTTGCGGTTGCAATGTTAGGTACCAAAAATATCCCGGTGTGAGCGTAATCAACAAGCTTGGGTAAATCGCCAACAGGTATGTCATGCGACGGCGATCCCCGCTCAAGCGGGTATTGTTTGGGTGTGCCATTGCAATCTTCAAGGAATCATCTTTCAAGATGGTGTGATAATTAAACGCCTTTTCACCAGGCGGACAAACCATCTCTTCCAACTTGGAAAGCCCACCAATGGTACCCGAATGACAAACGGGCAAATGGTAGCTTTCCATAAAATTCTCAGCCAACACCTTCCAATTTGTGTTCCATTCGTGGGTTTCAAAAAAGGTCTGGCGATAATTGGTCATGTCATAGTCGCCAACAAGTTCTTCGACCTTCACAAGCTCTTCTGCAACAGGCGTGGCGTCTGAGTTCAAGGTCACAAACACCCAACCAAGCCATTCTTCACAGCGAATCTGCGGTAACTTATAATGGTCTTTACAAAAACCGCTGTTCTGCGTCATGGCAGGTGCACCGCGCAATGAGCCATCAAGATTATAGGTCCAAGCATGATAAGGACACACGATGGCGCGAGCATTGCCCTGCCCCTCAAGCAACGTGGACATGCGATGCAGACAAACATTCGACATGGCTTTTAACGCGCCCTCACCATCCCGCAAAACGATGATTGGCTGATTAGCAAGCTCAAGAGTTAGATAATCGCCCGCCTTTTCCAAAGCAGACGCACGGCCAACGCAAAACCAATCTTTTGAAAAAACATCAGAAAGCTCACGCTGCAAAAACTCATCTGACGTATAAACAGATGTCGGCATAGCATGCGCTTCTTCGAAAGGAACGGACACATTGTCTGCTAATTGTGAAACGGCGTCTGCCATCAAAAGCTCCCAAAGTATTGCACCAACGCTGGTGAGGAAGGAAATCAACTAAACACACTGCCAGATTTTTATGGCGGATCAAGCAGTTTGTTAAATTCCCTGTCAGCAGACTGATAGTTACCATCAAAGGAGATGTATTACTGTTTAATTTCCGACAGATATGACCGCCGCTTGCGCCCCATTGAGAAGCGAGGTCGGAATTATCGTCACGCCCTTCGCAATCCCGCCAACCACCGTTTTAATCGCGGACGGCGTTGTTTGCGCCGATAGCGTATTGCCGGCCTTAAGCCCACGGCCAATCAACTGAACAATGTCAGGCGATGATGCGAACTTGGTGTGATTGGTGCTTGAACGTTCTTCAATGTCCGTCAAATCAATGACCTTCAGACCAAGCTTGGCAATCTCCAATGGGTCGGTCGCCCCAACCCTGCTAACGCCACCCGCTAAACGTCGCGACAAATTGAGGGCTCTATCATCTTTGGAAACAAGAACGGTAAAGCGGTCTTGCACTTTGCTAACGCTGGTTAGTTGGGTTTTGAAGAAATCCACATCGATATCCGGCGAAGCTAAAATTACATGACGAAGGCGTCTTGACGCTCCATCCCCGTAGTGCAGCTCCAGTGTCCGCATAGCTTCCAGCGTGACCAAATTACCCATTGAGTGAGCAACAACGTCAAAATGAGAGGCGTTCACTTCGTTTAAGATTACTCCCAATCGCACAAGAGCATCTCGTGATTGTAGCGCGCTATTGAGATCGTAGAGGTAATCAAGTGTTGAGCCGCGTGACGCCCATGAAAACAGCACAGGAATGCCTTTGTAACCCGTATCATGCACAAACTGCGCAACCCGCAAAACGGCCGCGCTGAAGTTCGTGTTGTAACCGTGCACAAAGACGAGAATGTCGCGTTCGTCAGACGGCAGAGAAGCCAGCTGATTGTTTAACTGCGCTTGGAAAGAGGTTCCATTCTCATGCAGGCTCGGTGTTGACAGAATAAAATGCTTTTGTGGGTCGATAGTTTTGCCCTTAAGACGCTCAATCTTCCCTTCTTCATGCGCTTGGGGAATTGAAACGTCTATGGAACCAAGCTGCAGAGCTTGCGAGCGTTCACCACTGAAATATTCGAGCTTACTTTCCGATTTCTGCCGCGTGGTCGCGATGTATATCGTTCTGACCGTCGACCCTTTTTGCTCAGCAGTCGCAATATGTTCAGCCCCCACGCCGATTACATCACGCGGAATGCCAGCACAAGCGCTCAAAAACACTGCCATTACCAAAACGACAATGATGGAAGGCAGTTTGCTGGTTACGAAATTCGGCAAATCAATCACTCGATAAGACAAAAAGAAAGGAAGGATGTATTCAAACTCCTTGTGCACGGTTGACCCTGCGTTTTCAACCCAATTAAACACTGAACTATTGTCACAATAAATTCAGAACAACATCACACAATGAAATAACAAACCCACGGTTACTTTATTTAAACGCTTAAGTGTTACAACAATTTCAAAATACAAATTCTTGTTTGAGCGGGACGTATGATAAGTTATTTAACTAATCTGATGGGTTTCTTTAGTCGCAATCTACCAAGCGCAGCGGGTATTTCTAATTCCAGCGAAACAGCCGGCAGAATTCGGGCAAGCCAAATTGGGGCGCTGACCAGCGCGACCCCTTTGATGATGCTGTCAAATGTAACAAATGCCACGGCTATTCTGCTCTTCATTCAGCAAGGCCCTTTTTCTGAATTATTGCCAATTTGGGTTACGGTGGTATTTTTCTTTTCGGCCCTTGGCATCTATCAGTGGATCAAGTTTCGTGATCGCGAAACTTATTCGGTATCACTGCGTGCCCAAAAGAAATTTCTACAAAGTTCTGCACTGTTCGGATCTCTATGGGCCTTTGTACCAATGTTTATCTACCCTTATGCTGAACCAGGCACACAGGTTCTCATTATTGCGATAACAGGTGGAATGTTGGGCGGCGGTGCCATGTCGCTGTGCACCGTACCAAAGGCCTTGGTCATTTGGCTCGTTACAATTGGTAGCGGCTGCGCAATCGGGCTTGGAATTGCAGGAAAGCCGTCAGATTATGGCGTTATGATGCTCTTAGCTTGCTACTTCCTTATGTTGCTGCATTCTGGCCGATCGCTTGCAATGAACTACCTGAACAATCTAATCAACGCCTTCAAACTTGAAGAGAAAAACGACACGATTAGCGTTCTCTTAAAAGACTTTTCTGAAAACACGAGTGATTGGCTATGGCAATCCGATGAGAACGGCACTCTTATCCATGGCCAAGAAGGTTTTCAGACCTATCTCGGCACAACACCTCAGTGTTTTTGCGTGATTGGTGACCCAAGTGCGCCAGATTTCGTCAAAATCAAAGGGGCGAATGTCATTAAAAAATACTGGCTCAATCGTGAGGCATTCATGGACGTACAAATCAACGCGTTCATCGATGGCAAGACCCGTTGGGTCAGCATTGCCGGTAAACCATTATACGACATAAAAGAAAATTTCATTGGCTTTCGCGGTGTGGCATCAGACATAACGGACAAGAAGGAAGCAGAAGAGCGCATTGCGTATCTGGCACACAATGATGCCCTCACCGGCCTAGTCAATCGCACACATTTTTCACGCGCAATAAACGAGCATTTGAACAGCAAAACGAAAAGAAGTCTTTGGGGTGTTATGTTCTTGGACCTTGATGGCTTCAAGCTCGTTAATGACAGCAAAGGCCATGCCGCAGGTGACCAACTATTAGAAATGGTTGCAAAGCGCATTAAGGCATTGTGCGCAGAAAATGACGTTGTTGCACGTTTGGGTGGCGATGAATTTGCGATTTTGTGCCGTAGTGCCAAGAGTATTCAAGGCATGACAACCTTTGCTGAGAAATTAAACCATTCCATAAAACAGCCCTATGAACTAGAAGCCGATCGCAATGTTTCAGGTATTAGCACCTCAATTGGCATCGCATTAGGAGATCAAGGCGCAGCAAGCGAAGAGAGCCTCTTGCACAATGCCGACCTTGCCTTGTACCGCGCCAAACGCGAGGGCAAATCGACCTATCGCTTCTTTGATTTAGAAATGGACCATCTTGAGCGCAAAAGAAGACTGCTAGAACAAGACCTCCGTGAAGCGCTCGTAAAAGATCAATTATCAGTCTCATTCCAGCCATTGGTATCAGCCAATAGTAAAATCACCGAAGGCTTCGAAGCACTCGTTCGCTGGAACCATCCTGAGCATGGTGATATTTCACCGACTGAGTTTATCCCAATTGCGGAGCGCCTAGGATTGATCAATGAGATTGGTCATAAAGTACTCTTTGAAGCGTGCCGTTATGCAACCAATTGGCCCACTCACCTTTTCGTTTCAGTCAATCTATCTCCGCAACAATTCATCGATAACCGTATCGTTCATTCAGTGCATGAAGTGCTGAAGGAAACAGGCTTAGAAGCCCATCGGCTTGAGCTTGAAGTGACAGAAGGGTTGCTGATTGAGAACACAGAAAATGTGACGAAGGTTCTCAATCAATTGAAGGAAATTGGCGTATCCATTGCCTTGGACGATTTCGGTACAGGATATTCAAGTCTTTCCTACTTGCTCAAGTTCCCGTTTGATAAGCTCAAAATTGACCGTAGCTTTATCTTGGCAATTGAGACTGATGAGATGGCAAAGAACGTATTTGCAGCCATTGCTAAGCTGGGCAATATTTTAAAACTAAAAATCACAGCAGAAGGTGTTGAGACGCAAGAGCAAGTGAAAGTTCTGGAAACGTATAATTGTACACATTTCCAAGGCTTCTTGTTTGGGCGCCCCCTTATGATCGAAGAAATGCCAGCGTTCATAATGCAAGAGCAAAAAGCTCATCTTGAGGCAACAACCAAAACTGACAATGCAAAAAAGCTGATTGCTTGATAGGTACTAGGCGCGAACAATCACGCTCGTTCAGTTGAACAAAAATTCAAAAAAAAGCCGATCACTCAATGACCGGCTTTTTTATTGTCAAATGTCAGCAAAAGCGACAAGAACTAGCCGTTGCTTGCCTTGGGTTTACCAGCCTTGAAAGGCTTGCCACCGCCTTCACTGCGGGCACGGTTCTTCTTGCTTGATTTCTTGCCCACTGGCGGTTTTGCACCTTTTGGTTTGCGGCGAAGGGATTGTTCACCGCCATCACCGTCTGCGCGCGCTTTTGGGGCTTCCCCACGAGGCTTTGGCGCACCGCCGCCGTCAGAGTAATCACTTGGGCCTTGCTTGCCCTTGCTGCGCTTAAAGGACGGCTTATCACCTCCAAATGAACGCTCGCCGCGTTCACTACGATCTCCACGCTCACCGCGCGGCCCGCCTTTTCCACCCTTACCAAACGGCTTGGAAGATTTCGAATGTCTAGGCTTACCAAATTTTCCGTCTTTGCGCGGACGCTTAGCTGAACGATCAGCAACGTCAGGCTCACCGACCAATTGTGAAATAGCGGCGCCTTTTTCAAGCTCCATTCTATCGCCCAAATCAGCCAGAAACGCTTCAACTTTCCCCTTGCTGATTTCAACATAAGAACAATCATTATCAAGCCTGATTGCACCAATATCGCGTCTGTTTAGGCCACCGAATTTACAAACCATTGGCAAAATTTGACGAGGTTCAGCGCCTTTATTGCGGCCACCTGTAATGGAGAACCAAACGCTTGGTCCAAACTCTTGGCGCGGTTCTGGTGTAAAGTCGAGTGTCGGGTTGTTGCTTGATAATTCTTCAGGCGATGAGCGTTGCGCCCGATAAAGCCTGATATAAGCCGTCGCCAATTGAGCCGGTGTGAAGGTTGTCTCTAACTTGCTAATCACTTCTTGCTCTGATTCAGAGGCAGGTGTTTGCCACGTATCATCATTGAACAAGCGCTCAGATTCTCTTTCTTTCACCGCATCAGCAGTAGGTGGCTGGATCCAATCAGCTTGGAGTTTCGCCATATGCAACATGCGCTGTGCTTTTTTGAAGGTCTTCTTCGTCACGATCAGCGCACTAACACCCTTGCGCCCTGCCCGACCTGTACGGCCTGAGCGGTGCAACAATGTTTCGTGGTTGTTTGGCAATTCTGCGTGAACCACCAAATCAAGGTTCGGCAAATCAATACCGCGTGCGGCCACATCCGTCGCCACACAAATTCTCGCACGACCATCACGCATAGCTTGAAGCGCGTGGGTGCGTTCTGCTTGTGACAATTCACCTGATAATGACACAACCTTCAAACCACGATTAGAAAGGCGGGCGGAAAGACGGTTCACCATTGCACGCGTATTCGCAAACACGATGGCGTTTGGCGCATCATGGTAAAGCAACGTGTTGATCACGGCTTTTTCTGTATCGTGCGGCGATGTGTTCATCACGTCGTAGCGAATATCCGCGTGCTGGTCTGATTTAGACTGCACAACCACACGCTCAGCACGGTTTTGATAATTTTGCGCTAGACGAATGATTGATTTTGGAACAGTCGCAGAAAACAACAATGTTTGGCGTTCTTCAGGCGCTTCACCCAGAATGAACTCCAAGTCTTCACGGAACCCAAGGTCCAGCATCTCATCTGCCTCATCAAGCACCACGGCTTGAAGCTGGCTAAGGTCGATACCCTTGCGCTGAATATGGTCACGCAAACGGCCAGGTGTTGCTGCAACAATGTGGGCACCACGGCCAAGCGTGCGGCGTTCGTCGCGCACATCCATACCGCCAACACATGACGCAATCTCAACGCCTGCTTTTTCATAAAGCCACGCCAATTCGCGTTTTACCTGCAAAGCAAGTTCGCGGGTTGGGGCAATAACCAGAGCGAGCGGCGCGCCTGCTTTACCAAATTTTTCGTCATCGCCCAGAATGGTCGGGGCAATTGCTAAGCCAAAACCTACCGTTTTACCCGAGCCCGTTTGGGCTGAGACCAACATATCGCGGCCTTCTAATTCAGGGTCTAAAACAGCATTTTGAACAGGTGTAAGTTCCGCATAACCGCGGTTATCGAGTGCTTCTTGCAATACTTTTTTCAAAGGAATTCTTTTCTTTTGTGGGCTGCCCAGCAGCCATTTCGGTCTAAAAGCGATCGCTTTTTGATCTTGTGTGGGTCTAGTAGAGTGAATTGCGGCCAATGTATAGGGCAAAATGGGCAGTTTGTGCCATTTCTCGGCGGTCGTGCTTAACGCTGGGTCGCGACCGATAGGTATTATACATGCCGCACCGCCCTAAATTTAAGACTGGGATTATAAAAACTGACCGTTATGCCTTTGGAGTACCAAGCATAATGCCCGCCGCTTATTTCAATCGAAACTTATTGCGTAGGCCTAGGAGGAGGAGGAAGAGGAAAATGAGGCCGATGAAATTTTGGAAGATGCCGACATAGGTAAGCCAATCCACATTGAAACCCGAATGCGCCAATTCGTGAAAGGTTTTATCAAACCAACTCTCGTGATCGCTTGGCTTTGGAGCAAAACGAAACAGAGAACCGAATAGAGGCATAAAATTTCGGAAAGAATAACCAAATGCGAACCACCACCGGTCAGCATTGGCTAAACTCGTACCAATCCATAAGCCATAACCAACCCAGCCAGTTAGGAGGCTAAGGATCAGAAAACTAAACGGCCTTTTATAACTCTGCCCAAAATTGCTAAAGGTGAAATAAAGCCAGTTAATAAAGAGCGCGATTGGCCCTGTGCTACCCGCCTCATACCCACGCTTCGCCAGCATTTCATAAGCGAAGAACTCACCATCTTTTTCATGGTCATTGGCGGCAAGCGCCATAGCTTTCAACTTGCGAAATTTAGCGCCTTCGTCCTGATCAGCCTTCCACCAAGGCCAAATCCATTTCCTTTTAAAAGCCAAAACTTCCATGCCAGAAACATCTGGGGGGCGCTCAATCTTACTATCTGTGAAATCCGGCACTTGATGAAAAGTGTTGTGTGAGAAATCAGCCGTTCCGCCAACAGACATACGACTAAAATGGGCGTTTGATGGGTAGGTGTTATAGCTACTTAAAAAGTTCCCTTTTACCACCACATCCAGGAAGGACGTGGTGGTATCCCTGAACTTCACCCCAGAGAACCAGACATACCCATCCCCGAACGTCGCCCCAGAGAACGAGACATCCCCATCCCCGAACTTCGTCCTAAAGAACGAAACATACCCATCCCCGAACGTCGCCTCAGAGAACGCGACATCCCCATCCCCGAACGCCGCCCCATAGAACGAGACACTGCACGGGAAATGATAATTTTCAAGATCTAGTAAGCCTGACGGGAATTTTTCGCGGTCAAAATGTATAGAGTATTCGGCGCGTTTCTGCTTGCGGGCCTTTTCATCTTCAATTTTTGATAGCTCCCCTTCAAAGGCATCCGTTTTTGCTCTCCAAGCATCACGGTCCTTCAGCAGCTTTACATTCTGCCCAACAATCGCCTCTTGTTTTTCGGTAAGCGGCCTATTCCCCCAACCTTTAGGCCACTTCTCCTTCTCCTCCTCCTCCACATGCCAATCAGCAAACTCTGAAAAATCTGGTTCAGTCGCAATACCTTCATTATCACTTGTCATCGGCAACAGCGCTTATGTTCAAAATCTAAAAGTAAATAATTCCACCAACCCTATCGTTTACTTCATTTACTGACAATTCTGAGAATGGACTTTCTCACAGGCAATTCATTCCTGCGCCAACCCCGCCAAACAAACCTCAACAATCGCCAAGCACCCGCTCTGCAAGCTTTCCCGCTCCAAAAAGCACAAGGTCTCAGCCCCCTTCATGCCCTCAACAATAGAACGATGCTCTGCAAGGTGTGGCACGTGGATGAAACCTGCTTGTTTTGGCGGCACCTGCCAGCTCGCCTTACTGAGCGTTTGGTAAAGCAGGTAGTTACACAAATACCCGCCCGCATCATTTGAACGTTGCACTGCAAGGCCTTGGCCTTGCAGCCTCGCCTCAATCTCATCCGTTGGAAACGTCGATAAAATCTCATCTGCCGCACCCGCAGAAATACACGCGGCAGGACAGATGCCATCGACATCTGGCTTATCAACGTGCAGCGCGTTTCGGCCTGTGCTCTCGAGCTGAAAGCTTGTCGCGTTTTGGTCTAGTCCGAAATGCAGCACCACGTCTGGGTTCAGCTGTCTTGATAGCATCGCCAAGTCGCTATCCACTTGGGCGTAGCTCGTCTTAAACAGGTGGAAATGGAACGTCGCGGCAAGGTGCGATAGGTCTTGCGCCATAAGCCACTTAATCAACGCCTCAGTCGGGTTGACGGGCGCGCTGGGGAAAACGGAAAAACCAGTGATTAGAACCTGAGGCTTCATCTGCTCTCTCGCTAGACCCTTTGCAAACATAACAATTGACCCATCCTGAATTGTAAATTTCCTTACAAAACGACCCGATTGCTGGGCATTTTAACGGTATAATTTACACATACGCACCGCAATTACGATATGCAAAAGGTCAAACAACTTCTACAGCTTTTCGAAGGTAGGGACCATTTATGAAAATTCTTATTCTAGGCGCATCTTACGGCTCACTCCTCTCAACCAAACTGTTGATGGCAGGCCATAACGTTAGCCTGATTTGCCGCGAGCAATCAGCGAATTTGATCAACACTGAAGGCACCGTCGTGCGCATGACATTGCGTGGCGAGAGCGAGCCGCGTCTTATCAAGTCTGGTGATTGTGCTGGTACTGTGGATGCTGTGACACCCGAAAACGCAAACCCAAGTGATTATGACCTTATCGGCCTTGCCATGCAGGAGCCGCAATATAGCGCGCCTGCAGTCAAAACCTTGATGCGTAAAATCGCGCTCAGCGGCAAGCCGTGCCTCTCCATCATGAACATGCCGCCGCTGCCTTACTTGAAGCGCATTCCCGCTTTGGCTGATATTGATTTGACGGGCTGCTTTAGCGACCCAAGCGTATGGGACGGGTTTAACCCCGGTCTCGTGAGCCTTTGCAGTCCAGACCCGCAAGCCTTCCGCCCGCCTGAAGAAAAATCAAACTTCTTGCACGTCGGCCTGCCAACCAACTTTAAAGCCTCTGCCTTTGAGGATGACGCGCACACCGAAATGCTTCGCCAGTTAGAAGCAGACATTGCTGCCGTCACCCTTGAAGGCAATGATGTGCCTGTGAAACTGCGTGTGCACGATTCACTCTTCGTGCCGCTTGCTAAATGGAGCATGTTGCTGACAGGCAATTACCGCTGTGTAACACCAACGGGCGCTATTGCCATTCGTGATGCGGTTCATGCCGATATTGATGAAGCAGCTGGCATTTACAGCTGGGTTGATAGCCTTGCGCAAAAGCTTGGTGCGGATGCTGGCGACCAAGTGCCATTTGAAAAATACGCGAAAGCTGCTGAAAGCCTATTGAAGCCATCATCAGCCGCACGCGCAATCGAAGCAGGTACGGCAAAAATCGAACGGGTGGACCGTGTGGTTCAAACAATTGGCCGTGCCATTGGTATGCAGCTTGATGCTGTCGATAAGGGTGTTGCAACCGTGGATGCACGCCTTGCAACAAACAAAGAAGCAGCCGCTGCTTAAAACAATAACGCGCCTTAGCCCTTCATCTAAGGCGCGTTACCACGACCCGACTGAGCAAACACGCTCCTTATCAGCATCAAAGGCTTGAACGCCTCCTCCTTCACCCTCCACAAGCTTAAGCCCGCTTTCAGCGAGTGCCTTTTTAATGGCTTGCTTCTGCTCAACGTGCTTTTTGCCTGCCACAAGACAAATCATTCCGTCTTGGGTGTAAGCGTAGCATTCGCCAGATATGGGTTCGATAAACCGCACCATAGACAGTCGCTCGACACAGCTTTCTAAAAACGTTGCATCACCGCCCCTCGCCTGACCATCAAAAATCTCGTCAGGTGAACGAGCTTCGATGTCGACGAATTGAAACCGTGCAATATCAAGCAGCGCCTCAATGTCGTAAACAACCATCTCTTCATTCCAACCAAGCGCAATGGTTTTCGGCTTCTGCCCCTTCGGGACGGAGTTATCCAGAAACTCAAAATGCACCCCTTTTTCTTTTGATTGAACCCAAGAAAAGAACAGGTTCGGCATGCCCGTATAGGCTTCGATATTATGATAAAGCAGGTCATCAACAGCCTTGTAGCGGCCCGTTGAAAGACCTCTTAGCCATGCCCGTTCCACGAGGGCGGCAGGTGGTGTCACCATGAAGAACAAATAGATCGTATGGCCAAACCTTGTCAGCAATCGGCTGCTTGCTTCATCGACAGGGTCGGTTGAAAAACTGTCGAACCGAAACCGATCAATAAGCAAATGAGAAATGCCGCGATCATTCGCCTTGGCGGCCATATATTCATCAAGCTTACGGTCGATGATTTCTAGTTCGCGGCCTGTGAGCATGGCGCCGTATTTATAATCATCACCAAGGCTTTCATATTCCATCAAATATTTGCGCCAGTAATCTGGGCTGATCAGGGCGAAATCTTCCCACGGCACACCAAGGCGCTCCGCCATGCGCCGCTGTTCTCCTCGTATCGTACTTTTACCAGAAGCAGACGCGCCCTTTACATTGAAGATGACAGGTTCTTTTTGGCTTGGAAGCTTTCTGTACTGCTCTCGCCTCGCTGCCTCATCAATCATCGGGTCGAGCACACGATTAATCTCGATGGCACCGTAATGGTTCAAGACAAGCCGAACACACACGTCACGGATGAGCGCATTATCGGCGACGATACGACCACGTTGGCCAATATGCGAGCCAACGACGCGGCAAAGCGCCTTAAGGCACGATTCACGCAACAAATCATCCTCAATACTGTGTTTGTCGCACCAATCACGCAACGCATTGAGTTGACGGTCTTCATCGCTCTCACGCGGTGGCTCTTCTTTGTTTTTGCTAAAAAACAGCCCAAGAAAACCACGCCGCTTCTCTTCAGTAGAATTGGATTTGGGAATACTAAGTTTATCAGTCAACTCAGCTTCAATGATCAAAGCAGCCTCGCGCCTCACCCCCTCATAGTGAGCGTCAAGTTCAGCAAGCTTCTGCCTGACGTATCGCGTAAACAATTGATCGACCATGCCACGCAAGCTAATGCCGAGTTCTTCGTAAGCAGGGCCGTCCTTTAGTGTAAAATCCGCAGTAACACGCACCAGCAACCGATGAATAACGAGGCGTTCTGGCGTAAACGTCGCTAAGGCTTCTAAGGGCAAGCCGAAGGTGTCACGCAGCTCTACTGCCTGCTCGTAGGAGACCTCGCCATTTTCTGGCCGATACAAGGTCACCAAAGGCATGAGCCTAGACGGTATCTCGGACTCTAAACCCGGGTTCCACGGGGTGAATGTCGGCTCGTGTTCCATGGGCATTTCACCCCTTAGTCTGCAGCCTGAGATCGCTTCTTTCTAAATCCATCTCGGATTTTCTTAATCAAAGGCAGGAAGATCAAGACAATGGCGATCACAGTAATCGGGCCTGCAATCGGACGATTAAAGAAGATTGAGAATTCCCCATCTGACAACAGCAATGACTGACGCAAGGTTGGTTCCGCAATCGGTCCAAGCACGATTGCCAACACTGCGGGTGCAAGCGGGTAATCCAAAATGCGTAAGAAGAACGCACCAAGGCCAAAGATCAACATCAACCACACATCAAACAAGTTTTGATAGGCGGCATACGTACCAACCAACGATAGAACGAAGATAAGCGGTGCCAAGATTGTAAACGGCATGCGCAGCATCCAAAGGAATATCGGAATGAATGCGAGGTTGATAATGACGGCGACGAAGTTTGAGATGTAGAATGACCCAATGAGAGGCCACACGAAATCTGGTTGATCACGGAACAAGAGCGGTCCGGGCTGTAGCCCCCAGATCACCATGCCAGCCAACAAAACAGCCGTCGTTGGTGAGCCTGGAATGCCCAGCGTCATCATCGGCAACATCGCACCTGTTGACGCTGAATTGTTCGCTGACTCGGGTGCGGCCACGCCATCAATCGAACCTTTGCCGTATTCCTCAGGTTTTGACGATGTCATCTTAGCAACGCCGTAAGACATCAACGCACCCGGTGTCGCACCAGCCGCAGGCAAAATACCCACGAAGAAACCAAGAGCAGACCCAATCGCCGTGCCGCGCCAAGCATATCGGAACTCTTTGATGGCTTTGATGATACGGTCAAAACTGAGCGTCACATCAGACATCGTGTTTTTGTCACGCGACGAGTTGATCGTCCATATCATTTCACCAATCCCGTAAACGCCGATGGCAAGAACGAGGAAGCGGATACCATGGGTAAAGCCCGTGATATCAAAGAAGATCAAGCGCGGCTCACCTGAGATAATATCAAAGCCAACGGTCGCCATCACCAGACCGAAACAAATCGAGATAATCGTCTTTGGAATATCATCACCACCAAGGCCAACGAATGTCGCAAAGGCCAAGAGCATAAGCGCGAAAATTTCTGGGTTGCCAAACTGCAACGCAACAGACGCAAGGGGCGGAGCAAAGGCTGTGAACAGAACGTTAGAAACCGTGCCACCAACAAAGGAAGCGATCGCAGCTGTTACCAGCGCCTTATCCGCCTGCCCTTTTAACGCCAACGGCCGCCCATCAAACGTGGTTGCAACCGCTGTTGAAGCGCCCGGAATGCCGAGCGTTATCGACGAGATCGCTCCACCATACATGGCGCCATAATAGATGGCTGCCAGAAAAATCATCGGTGATGTAGCCGTCCCCGTCCAGCTTTGAATGACAAAGGTGAACGGCAATAAAATCGCGACACCATTTACCGAGCCAAGGCCCGGCATAGCGCCAACAAACAATCCAACAATCACACCGATAATGGCCAAGCCGAGGTTAACAGGCTCCAGTGCGATCAAAATTCCGTCTATGAGGGATCCAATAACTTCCATGAGTGGGCTCGCGACTAGAGAAAAATATCATAAAGAGGGATGAAAAGCGGTTCGAGATACCCCTTAGGCAGCACGATCCGCATGGCAACATCAAAAAAGAAGAAGCTCACAACAGGCACTGAAACAGAGATGATTAAGCACTTAAGCCAAGTATGCCGACCGAGCACAATCATGTAGTACATCATAAAAATCGGTATCGCGCCGTAAAAGCCAAGCACATGGATCAGCGCCATAAAGCCCAACAGTCCGCCACCCACCATGACCACCATTTTCTTGCCGTAGTTATCTAAAAACGGCTCTTCAGATTGTGACGGTGGTGACGTTTTCTTGTACCAATTATAGCCAACCCATCCCGAACAAATCAGCATGACGAAGGAGAGCCAAAACGGCCAAAACCCGCTACCTGGCCCCTCACCTTCGATAAAGCCAACATTGGCGAAGCGTTTCACATCAGGGTTCCACGATGGTGGTTCCCCGCTCTTCCACATTAAATAAAGGGAGAGGATACCCAACAAAACTGCGGTTACTATCTCTGCTCGTCTCATCAAATACCCTCCCAGCATTCCGATTATTCAAGCGCTTATTTAATCGCGCCTGATGCTTTTAGTATTTTCTTGTGGCGAGCCACCTGAGTATCCCAATAAGACACCAGACCATCACCCGCTAAGAAATCACCTTGAAGCGATTTATCGTTCTTATATTTCTGCCAATCAGCTGAATTGAACACTTTGGTGAACAAGTCGCTGTAGTAAGCAGTCGCTTCAGCCGACATGCCTGGCGCACCAACAACAGCGCGCTGCATGAAATATGAGAAGTCCGCGCCCTTTTCTTTGGCCGTTGGAACATCTGGGAACAATGGCAAACGTTCATTTGTAAACGCCACCAACGGGATCACATCACCAGACTCATAAAAGCCCAAAGCTTCAGATGGGTTGTTGACTGATGAGGTAATTTGACGACCCGCCAAATCTTTCGCAACAGCGCCACCGCCCTTGTATGGGATGTACTTGATGGACAGCCCGAAATTATTGTTCAGGAAGTCTGTAATGATGTTGTCTTCAGAGTTTTTGCCAGTTCCGCCCATAACCCAGCCAGAGCCGCGTTTTTCTGCTTCTGCAAGGAACTGCTCGAAGGTTGTGATGCCTTCATCTTTGTGGACCCAAAGCAAGAAAGTATCTTCTGCCATGCGGCCAACAGGCGCGAACTTCATCACATCAACGCCAAGACCAGGCTGGCGAAGCGGTGTTGTGAAGAACGAGTTCAACGTCACCATAATTGTGTGGTTTGGATCACCAGCGTTTTTCATGTGCACGAGCGCTTCAGCACCCGAACCGCCGGATTTATTGGTTGGCACAAGGGGCCGTGTTGCAAGGTTTTCTTTTTCGACAATGGCTTGCATCAATCGAGCCATCTTGTCAGCACCGCCGCCTTTGCCGGCCATTATTACAAAATCGATAGGCTTATTCGGTTCAAAGGCACTTGCAGCCCCTATGAACAATGTCGCTGTTGCTGCAATTGCACCAACAATTCCTCCCAATAGTCTCTTCGTTTTAGCCATAATATCCTCCGTGGCTTATTGGCAAAACACGGTCCCCCTTGGATCTCGAAATCCACCTTTGGGTTTTGTGTTCAGCCGTTTTCTAGTTTTAGTATTCCTTTTATCTTATGCTCCTGTTGCCGCCTCCCAACGGCCCCATTCGCTTCTTGAATTACCTGCTAAATCAAGCAGATCTCTACTCAATCAGATAACTGATCGAATTCAACTTCCCAAAAGATCACCTTTGGACAAATTTACGCTAGCAGCCCATTCAGCAGCAGGAATTTTGCCGCTGCCTGCTGGTTTAACGCGCTTAATCAAAATGCGCCCACCAATGGCTTGCACTTCAACGCCGTTGTCAGAAACACTGATCACCTTGCTGGAGATACCGTCACCGGCGACACGTTCGCAGTCATAAATACTGACCTCATCACCGTTAAGCGTCGTCCATGCTCCCGGTGCTGGGTTCGTCCCTCTGATCAAATCGTAGACGTGTTTTACGGGTTTATTGAAATCAACACGTGCATGTTTTTTAACACAACGACGCTCATAGCTAGCCTTGCTCTCATCTGGAACAATGCGTGGAGGGTTACCAGCACGGAACAGGTCGCAAACTTGAAGAACTGAATCGACAGCCGCTGGATAAATCTTCTTAAAATAAAGATCGATAACCGTATCATCAGGCCCAAGCTCACATTCCCACTGAAGAAGACTATCGCCTTCATCAAGTCCATCAGACGGGTAAAACCATGAAAAGCCTGACTTGGTTTCACCCATAATAATCGGCCAATTAACAGCTGATGGCCCACGATAAAGCGGCAACAATGACGGGTGAAAACAGATAGAACCAAGCTTCGGCGTATCGCGCGCTGCTTCAGGTACAAAGACATTCACAAACGCCATTACCATGAGATCAGCCTCATGTGACGCAAGTGTCGCTAAGGCTTCCGCATCATCGAAATTTGCGGGCTGGAATACAGGCAAACCCTTTTCAAGTGCAAATTCCTTGATTGGATCGACAGGCTTGCCCTCGCGGTCTGGCTCACAATAAACCGCCACCACTTCGTCCGTTCCTGTATCAAGCAATTTGGCAAGTGCATCTTTACCGAAAGCTTGTTGTCCCATTACGATTACACGCATTGAAGACCCTCTTTATTTATTAAATTAAACAACGCTACTTCACCTCACCGACGGCACCAGAAGCAATAATTTCGTCAAGCGCCTCACCTTCAAAGCCAAGCACATCTTGCAAAATTTCTTTTGTGTGCTCACCAAGCAAAGGCGAACGCTCTACTTCCACATCACTGTCAGACAGTTTGATTGGGCAACCAACAGAAAGATATTCACCGCGCTCTGGGTGCTGTACTTTCACCATTGTTCCCGTTTCATAAAGACCTTCGTCTTCCGCGATTTCTTTCATGGAAAGGATCGGTCCAACAGGAATATCAAGCGGGTTACACATATCCATCACCTCAAACTTCGTCTTGGTCATGGTCCATTCTTCGATTGTTTCAAAGATATGGTTCAGCTTATCAAGGCGTGCTGGAGGTTTGGCGAAACCTTCGTCCGTTTTCCATTCTGGCTTGCCGATAACATCACAAACCTTTTCCCAAACCGCTGCTTGAATGATGAAATAGGTATAAGCGTTTGGATCGGTTTCCCAGCCTTTACACTTCAAGATGCGGCCTGGTTGTCCACCACCTGAATCATTGCCCGCACGCGGTGTTGCATCACCAAATGGGATACCCTCACCGAACTGCGAATATTCATTAAGCGGGCCAGCTTCAAGGCGCTGTTGGTCGCGTAGTTTCACACGTGACAAGTTCAACACACCATCCTGCATCGCTGCTGACACTTTTTGGCCACGACCAGATTTTTCACGCTGGAAAAGAGCTGTCACAATACCAAGCGCCAAATGAAGCCCCGTACCACTGTCGCCAATCTGTGCACCCGTTACCAATGGCGGACCATCTAGGAAACCAGTTGTAGAAGCCGCACCGCCCGCACACTGCGCAACGTTTTCATAGACCTTACAGTCTTCATATTTGCCCGGACCAAAACCTTTGATTGAGGCCAGAATAATCTTCGGGTTGATCTCTTGAATACGTTCCCAAGAAAAGCCCATACGGTCCAATGCGCCGGGCGCAAAGTTTTCAACCAACACGTCGCACTCTTCAATTAAACGGGTCAGAACTTTCTTACCCGTCTCGTTCTTGGAGTTCAGCTCAATTGACCGCTTGTTGTGGTTCAACATCGTAAAATACAAGCTATCAGCACCGGGCACATCGACAAGCTGTTTGCGTGTCGCATCGCCAACGCCTGGGCGCTCTACCTTCAAAACATCCGCACCAAACCATGCGAGGAGCTGGGTACAAGTTGGGCCTGATTGAACATGCGTAAAATCGAGAACTTTGATACCGTCTAATGCTTTCATTGACTTACAAACCTGTTGTTATGTTTCATTATTTCTTTTTGCCAACCACGCTTTGCGGGTTGAGATTTCCGATGCGTCCGCTTTCAGTACCAGCGTTCTCATCAATCACTGCATTGATGAGTGTTGGCTTGCCACTGTCAAGGGCTTCATTAACGGCTCTTGCCAGTTCATCGGGCGACGTTACATTCATACCCACACCACCAAACGCTTCCATCATTTGGTCATAGCGCGCGTTTTTAACGAAGACTGTTGTTCCTGGGTCGCGGCCTGTCGGGTCCGTATCTGTACCGCGATAAATGCCGTTATTGTTGAAGACCACGATGCACACTGGCAGATTGTAACGACAGATTGTCTCAATCTCCATGCCAGAGAAACCAAAGGCACTATCCCCTTCAACAGCGAGGACGGGTTGCCCCGTTTCCATGGCCGCAGCAACGGCAAAACCCATACCAATACCCATCACACCCCACGTGCCCACATCAAGGCGCTTACGTGGCTTGTAGATGTTGATAATGGAACGGGCGAAATCGAGCGTATTAGCACCCTCATTCACAAGGATCGTGTCTGGTCGCTCTTCCATGATTTTGCCCAAACGACCAAGTGCGCCATGGAAGTCCATCGGCACATTGTTGTTCATCAATTTAGGCTCCATACGAGCAATATTGGTGGTCACCTTTTCGCGGATGGCATTGGTCCATTGCTCAGGCGGCTGTTTCCAGTCACTGCCCATTTGATCCTTAAAGGCTGAAAGGCAAGAGCCAATATCGCCAACCACAGGGGCTGCAATTTCAATGTTGCTGTCCATTTCAGTTGGCTCAATATCCAACTGAATGAATTTCTTAGGCGAAGTGCCCCATTGTTTGCCCTTACCGTGCGACAAGAGCCAGTTAAGGCGCGCACCAACGAGCATCACTACATCGGATTCTTTAAGTGCCAAAGACCGCGCAGCACCTGCAGATTGTGGATGCGTATCAGGCAGCAGACCTTTCGCCATACTCATTGGCAAATACGGAATACCCGTTTTCTCGATGAATTCACGAATTTGCTCATCAACTTGCGCGTAAGCAGCACCCTTGCCCAAAATAATAAGCGGACGCTCGGCTTGTTTCAACACATCGATGGCACGCGTTACGGCGTCTGGCGCGGGCAGCTGGGCCGGGGCTGGGTCTATCACTTTTACAAGTGAATTTAACCCGACCCCGAATTCCAACGTTTGGGAGAATAATTTTGCTGGAAGATCAAGATACACCCCGCCCGGTCGCCCCGAACATGCAGCACGAATTGCGCGTGCGATACCAATGCCAATATCTTCAGCGTGAAGAATGCGGAAAGCAGCCTTACAAAGGGGCTTGGCAATAGCCAATTGATCCATTTCCTCATAGTCACCTTGCTGAAGATCAACAATTTCGCGCTCGGAAGAACCTGAGATCAAAATCATTGGGAAACAGTTTGTTGTCGCGTTAGCAAGCGCGGTTAGCCCGTTCAAAAACCCAGGGGCGGAGACTGTTAGGCAAATCCCTGGTTTTTGCGTGAGGTAACCCGCAATTGCTGCAGCGTTGCCTGCGTGTTGTTCATGTCGGAAGGACACAACACGCATACCTTCAGCTTGAGCCATACGGCCAAGGTCTGTAATTGGAATACCTGGAACATTGTAAATTGTATTGATATCGTTGAGCTTCAAAGCATCAATGACGAGATGAAAGCCATCGGTTAAAACCTGCTCATTCGCATCTTCTGATATTTCAATTTCTGTACCCGTATTCGACATTTAGTTGTCCTCTTAATTTGCCCAAGTACCAACCCTAGCTGGCGGCTTTTGTACGCTCATTCATTCGTTCTAAAGTAATCCACGTCCGTCGGATGTGCTGATGCAACCGCATCGTATGTTCCCGCACCAAACGACTTGCAAGATCACCATCGCGCGCTTCCAGCGCTTCAATGATATTCATATGATCAGCAACGGAGCGTTCTGCTCGGTCATTCTCACCCATCGCCCGCCGCCTCACCGCATGCATATGTAAGAACATTCCGTCGGCGGTCTCTTTTAGGAGAGCGCATTTTGAAATTTCCAAAATATGTTGGTGAAATTTAATGTTTGCTTCTGAATATTCTTCAATGTGCGCATTCGCAGCACTAACGGAATAATGAGCGGCAAGTTCTCGCAGGCCCGCAATATCGTCGTCGCTTGCAACCTCAGTCGCCAAACGGATAGCCATGCTTTCAAGTGCTGCCCAAAGCACAATCATTTCAAGCACTTCATCCATTGATTTGCGGTGCACAAAAACACCCTTGCGCGGCTGAATTTCAACAAATCCATCCATCTCCAAGCGTGTCAACGCTTCACGCACGGGCGTTCTGGAAATCCCAAGTTGTTCGGCAAGCTTACGCTCATCAAGGCGCAAATCCGTCGCTTCATCATAGATATTCATATCCATAATCGCTTCTCTCAACACCTGATGGATATGATCCTTCAGTGTGAAAGTTGCCGGTATTGGCTTGAGTTTATCACTAATAGACAACGCGAAACGCACCACAAATATTAACAATAGTTAATGTGGTATACCACATACATAACGCAAGGCTGTCAACCGCTGATAAAAAATTTACGTATCAAATTTTACATTTGAACGAATTATCGGGCAATAACAGCCAAACTCTGCGCATGCTTGGCTGGCTTTAATTCCAGTTCTTAAGCCACTATATTTGACCTAAGGACCACAAGTTGGCACAAGCAGGAACAAGAGTTTCTTGAAGGACTAAAAATGTCGCAAAGCCGCAATTTTTATAACTTACACGAACATGGCTTTTTGCGGGTCGCAACAGCAACACCGAATGTGGTGGTAGCTGATCCAGCTTCCAATGGCGCAGCAACGCTTGAGCTGTTGGAGAAAGCCCATGATGACAATGTTAGTCTAGTCATATTCCCTGAATTGGGCATTAGCGGCTATACGCTTGACGACCTCTTTTTCCAAGATGCGGTGCTGGATTCTTGTGAGGCGTCGCTTGGTGAACTTGTTGAAGCAAGTCTAAAACTTGCACCGGTCTTCGTGGTCGGCATGCCCCTTCGCGTCAATTCGCTGCTCTATAACGTGGCTGTGGTGGTTCATCGCGGCGCTATTATGGGCGTTATCCCAAAAATGTATCTACCGAACTACCGTGAGTTTTATGAACACCGACAGTTCACCGCAGGGACAAACGTCAACACAAATACGGTGTTGCTTGCAGGCCAAGAAGCGCCGTTCGGTGATGATTTAATCTTTCAAGCAAGCGACATTGCAGACTTCACCTTTGGCGTTGAGGTTTGTGAAGATGTTTGGGTGCCTGTGCCACCTTCCTCTTACACTGCGATGGCGGGCGCGCATATCATTGCCAATTTATCTGCGAGCAATGTGACGGTTGGAAAATCAGATTATCGCCACGCCTTATGTCGTGTGCATTCTGCCCGCAATTATTGCGCCTATCTCTATTCCGCAGCAGGCCGAGGTGAATCCACCACCGACCTTGCTTGGGACGGTCACGCCATGATCTATGAAAATGGCGCCTTAATGGGTGAATCAGAACGCTTCTCCCTTGAACCACAATTAGTAAGCGCAGACATCGACCTTGAGCGGCTGCGCCAAGAACGCATGCGCCACACAACCTTCGCTGATTGCGCAGGCCATGAAGGGTACAAAGCTGTTCGTCGCATTTCCTTTGCCCTTAAGCCAAACCGACAAGAGAATATCGGCCTTCGTCGCCCATTGGACCGTTTCCCTTATGTGCCGAATGATGATGCAAAGCTCGATGAACTTTGTTTTGAGGCTTACAACATTCAAGTGGCAGGTCTTGCAAAACGGCTGAAAGCGGCATCAATCGACAAAATCATCGTTGGTATTTCTGGCGGTCTCGATTCAACGCAAGCGCTCTTGGTCGCCGTTCAAGCCTTTGATGAACTTGGTATCAGCCGCAAGAATATCCTCGCCTATACCCTACCCGCGTTTGCCACCTCCACAAAAACCAAGTCATCTGCTTGGGATTTAATGACGGCACTGGGGGTTACAGCGTCAGAAATTGATATGGAGCCTGTCTCCAAACAAACGCTTTCAGATATTGGCCACCCTTATACTGAGGGTGAAAAGCTCTATGATGTGACCTTTGAAAATGTGCAAGCAGGCGCCAGAACGGCGACATTGTTCCGCTTGGCCAATCATCACAATGCTTTGGTTCTTGGTACGGGTGATCTATCAGAGCTTGCACTTGGTTGGTGCACCTATGGTGTGGGTGACCATATGAGCCATTACAACGTCAATGGGTCGGTCTCTAAAACGCTCATCCAGCACCTCATCCGCTGGGTTGCTGTGTCTGAGCGTTTTGGCAAAGACGCATCAGGCGTGCTCGTTCGCATTTTAGATACCGAGATTTCGCCAGAATTGGTTCCAGCAGACGATGATAACAACGACAAGCCCGCACAGCGCACGGAAGACTATATCGGTCCTTACGAACTTCAGGACTTCAATCTCTATTATATCTCCCGCTTTTCGCTGAAGCCTTCAAAAGTTGCGTTTTTGGCAATGCATGCATGGGGTGACAAAAAGCAAGGACACTGGCCGCCGCATATGGAGGATGATGCGAAGAACGAATATTCACTGAAAATCATTCGAAAATGGCTACGTGTATTTTTATGGCGGTTTTTCCAAACCAGCCAGTTCAAACGTTCCGCTGTTCCCAATGGCCCTAAAGTAGCGTCCGGCGGTTCATTATCCCCGCGAGGCGATTGGCGCGCTCCTTCCGACAGTTCTGCGGCTGTTTGGATTAAGCAATTGGAAGAAAACGTTCCAGACAAATAAAAAAGTGGCCCAAATGGGCCACTCTTTTTATGTTAGTTCTAAAAATTGTAACGCCAATTATTCGCTTGGCTCACTGAACAAAACTTCTAGATCATAGTCAGACAAACCCGAAAATGTACCGTTGGTTGAAGCCGCTTCAATGTTGCTTTCAGGAGCGTTCAGTTTTTCAGCAAACGCGCCGCCTGTAAGAGCGAATGAAGATACGATAAGTGTTGCAATAAGAGTTTTCATAATATTAATTCCTGTGTTCAATTTCGTTTTGTCTTTCCGACAATATTAATTTGGGAAGTGGTCTGTTCACATACAATTCAAACAAAACTCAGATTATCACGCCCCCTAGTAACGCCTTCGTGTTCACAACAATTGATCATGATCCACAGCGATTATTTGGCCGTATAGTGTACAAGCTAACAAACAATAGGATTGTCACATGACCTTATTTGGAAAATTGCTGCTAGCCATTAGCCTGTTTGCAACGCCAGCAGCTGCGGCTGGTGATGCGATTAGTGCGCAAGACCAACAATCCGTGCAATCTGTCATTAAAAACCAGATTGAAGCCTTCCTTGCAGATGACAGTGATGCGGCATTTCAATTTGCGGCACCTAACATCAAAAACTTTTTCCCGAACGCCAACCTCTTCATGGATATGGTCAAACGCGGCTACCAACCCGTTTACAGACCAAACCAATATAAATTTGGAAAAACCCAAGGCAACGAAACGCGCGTTGCCCAGTCTGTCCTAATCGAAGACAGCAATGGCGTGGCTTATGAGGCTCTTTATGAACTGCACAAGCAAGAAGACGGACGATGGCTGATTGCGGGCGTTTATTTGCAGAAACTGCCTCAGGCAGGCGCCTAGCGCTTTATAGCGCCTCTATATCGCCGCGCTCCCAGCCTTCGCGGCATTCATCGTAGTAGTCAGCAAAGCGCCCTTGCTCAATCGCATCGCGTGCACCCTGCATGAGGGTCTGGTAGTAAGCCAAATTGTTCCACGTCAAAAGCATACCGCCCAACGCCTCATTGGCACGAACCAGATGATGCAGGTAGGCGCGGCTATAACCACTCGATGCTTCGCAATCGGCTTGGTCGTCGAGCGGACGATGGTCTTCTGCGTGGCGCGCATTTTTTAAGTTCACCTTGCCAAAGCGTGTAAAGGCCTGCCCGTGGCGCCCTGCCCGTGTTGGCATAACGCAGTCAAACATATCCACACCACGCGCAACCGCCTTCATCAAATCATCCGGCGTGCCAACCCCCATGAGATAACGAGGCTTATCAGTTGGAAGCAGCGGGCATGTGACATCTAGCATCGCCATCATCACATCTTGTGGTTCACCAACCGCAAGCCCGCCAATGGAGTAGCCCTTAAGGTCTAAATCTTTCAATGCAAGCGCTGAGCGCTCACGCAACTTCTCATTGTCGCCACCTTGAACAATACCGAACATTGCTTGTTTCGGTCTGTCGCCAAAAGCAATTTTACAGCGCTTGGCCCAACGAAGGGAAAGTTCCATAGCCCGCTCAATATCGTCAAACTCACTTGGCAGACCGACACATTCGTCCAACTGCATTTGAATGTCGGACCCAAGCAGACATTGAATTTCAATAGACCGTTCCGGCGTCATCTCATGCTTAGAGCCATCAATATGCGATTTAAAGGTAACGCCCTGCTCTGTCAGCTTGCGCAATGTGGCAAGGGACATCACTTGAAAGCCGCCAGAATCTGTCAAAATCGGATGCGGCCAATTCATAAACTTATGAAGCCCGCCAAGCCTCGCCATCCGCTCAGCACCTGGGCGAAGCATCAAGTGATAGGTATTGCCCAAAACCACATCAGCGCCAAGGTCGCGCACCTGATTAGGATACATCGCTTTGACGGTTGCAACCGTTCCAACAGGCATGAACGCGGGCGTTCTGATGTTACCACGATGGGTGACCACCTCACCGCGACGTGCCTTGCCATCTGTTGCTTTGAGATTGAATGAAAAAGGAACACTCATGGATAAACCTATCGCAAATTTTCCGGCAAATCCGCACGCCATAAAAGCGATGCGTCGCCGTAAGAGTAAAAACGGTAGCCACTACTGATCGCATGGCTATAAGCGGCCTGCATGGTCTCTAACCCACAAAAGGCAGAAACCAGCATAAAGAGAGTTGAGCGTGGGAGGTGGAAGTTTGTCATCAGCATATCAACCGCGCGAAAGCGATAGCCGGGCGTGATGAAGATGTCTGTTGCAGCATGATAAGGCTGGATAACGCCCTCTTCATCCGTAGCGCTTTCTAGTAAGCGCAAGCTTGTTGTACCCACAGCAATGATACGCCCACCAGCAGCGCGCACAGCATTCAATGATGCGGCAACTTCTGTGGTGATTTCCCCAATCTCCGCATGCATCTTGTGGGTTGCTGTATCATCAACCTTTACTGGCAAAAACGTGCCAGCCCCTACGTGCAGCGTTAGAAAATGGCAGGATACGCCGCGCTCTTTCACTTTTTCAAGCAAGCGCTCCGTCGTATGAAGCCCCGCCGTGGGGGCTGCAACAGCGCCTGCCTTATTGGCATAGATGGTTTGATAGTCTTCGGCGTCTTGCCCGTCTTCACCGCGTTTTAAGGCGATATAGGGCGGCAATGGCATATGACCCACTTGCGCAATGGCAGCATCAAGCTCTGCACTGGCTTTTGAGAAGGAAAGCGTCACCTCACCGCCATCGACCTTGGCTGTGACAGTTGCTTCTAGCGCGCCAAAAATCAGACGGTCGCCAATATCTAATTTCTTAGCAGGCCGCGCAAAGGCTTTCCATTCATCCGCGCCTGTTCTCATGTGAAGGGTCATGGCAATCTTCGCTTCAATCGGCCCCTTGGGACCAGAACGAATACGCTTGCCTTCTAACTGGGCTGGAATAACCTTGGTGTCGTTGAACACAAGCGCATCGCCCTCACGCAAAAAGCCAACAAGATCCAAAACGCTGTGATCGCCCAAAGCATCAGCCTTGTGAGGATTGACCGCCAAAAGCTTCGCTGTATCACGCGGACGCGCGGGGCGCAGCGCTATCGCTTCCTCTGGCAAATCAAAATCAAATAGATCGACACGCATTGTCGAAAACCTTCACAATTGTCCAAAAAAAATGGCTCCCAGCACGCTGAAAGCCATCCTTATTCGTCTTATCAACCAAACTAGAGGTCGGCTGCAACCCGTGATGTGATAATTTTATCAGGGTCAGATACGGGCTCACCGCGCTTGATTTTATCAACATTTTCCATGCCCTCAATCACTTCACCCCAAAAGGTGTACTGACCGTTGAGGAATGATGCATCATCAAAGCAGATGAAGAACTGTGAGTTCGCACTGTTTGGGCTCTGGGAGCGTGCCATAGAACAAGCACCACGGCCATGATGGCCATCGTTAAATTCTGCTGCAAGATCAGGTTTGTCTGAACCGCCAGTACCTGTGCCTGTTGGGTCGCCGCCCTGTGCCATAAAGCCTTCAATAACACGGTGGAAAACCACGCCGTCATAAAATCCTTCACGAGACAATTCTTTGATCCGGTTTACGTGATTTGGAGCCAAGTCTGGGCGCAATTTAATCTTTACTGTGCCAGCCGTTGTTTCCATTACCAGTGTGTTTTCCAAGTCGTCCATTCTTACTACCTTTTCGTGTTAGTCAATTTTCCCAGCCCTATTCAGGATAGATTGGGCTACTATCTTGTTTCAATTGTTGCGGTCTTAATGCTGTCGCGTGTTGATTCTGGAACAACGCCACCCTGCCCTTGACCACGCTCAAGCGCATCAACAATATTCATACCTTCAATCACACGACCAAATACAGTATATTGGTTGTTCAAGAAATGACCTTCTTTGAACATAATGAAAAACTGAGAGTTCGCGCTATTTGGGTTTTGTGTTCTTGCTGCACCAACGATACCGCGATCAAACGGAATATTGTTAAATTCGGCAGGAAGGTCAGGTTTATCAGAACCGCCTGTACCAGTGCCCGTTGGGTCACCACCCTGTGCCATGAAACCATCAATCACACGGTGAAAAACGATACCATTGTAAAAGCCTTCTTTCGTCAACGTTTTGATACGCTCGACATGCTTTGGTGCAACATCAGCCAAAAGCTCAATTTCAACCTTGCCTTCTGTTGTTTCCAAAACCCAAATGTCTTTTGCAAATGCTTGCACGTTGGCAACAGAGACGAACGCCAATGAGAGGATTGCGGCAGAGGCCGTCTTTAAGATTTTTAGCATTGAGCTTCCTTTATAACGAGAAGAAGCCTGAATTCTTTTGGTTCAGGCAATTTTTTGTTGGAGGGCTTTTTTGACCGATACCGGCACAAAAGATGAAATGTCACCACCCATGCCTGCGATTTGACGCACAAGCGTGGCGGTAATGGGGCGAACGTTGGGGCTTGCAGGCACAAATACAGTGGTAATGTCTGGTGCCATAGCCCCATTCATACCTGCCATCTGCATTTCATAATCTAAATCCGTGCCATCACGCAGACCGCGAACAATAATCGACGCGTTTTGAGAGGCGGCAGCATCAACAAGCAAATTATCGAATGAAACGACTTTGATCGTGGCCTTTGCCAATGAAGGCGTTTCGGCCACAACGTCGGCAATCATTTGCACGCGCTCATCAAAACTGAACAACGGCTTTTTGCCTGGATGCACACCGATGCCAACAATCACCTCGTCGGCCAATGCAACGCTTTGCACCAGCACATCAACATGGCCGTTGGTAACGGGGTCAAAAGACCCTGGATAAAATGCGATCCGTTTCATGGCCGTGGTGATACCTTTTGTGCGCTATTTATGCAATGAGAATTGAATCAAAACATCAAAGTGATCTTATAACAAACTCGGGATATTGAGATAATTGTTTAAGCGCGTTTGGTAAATGCAGGCGATAAACTGCCGCCAATGGATATTGTGACGATTGCGACGAAAATCAAACCCAGAATAACCGTGTGAAATACAGCATTCTGGGATAGATCGACGTATGGAGGAATGAAAGCACCAAGACCGCTGATGACCACCTGAAGGCTTAAGGCTAAACCCGCAATCATTGCCCGCACGATGACGAGCAAAAACAGGCAGGCGCACAGCTTAATAGCGCCTATATATCCGATACTTGCGTCAAAACTCTAAACGAAAAACTGAATCAGTTGAATCACTTTATTCGCTTGTGTTTTCGCCATCGTTTCCTGAGCCATCACCATCCTCTGGCGCTTCGCCGTCATTGCCGCCTTCTGCCTCATCGTCCTCTACATCACCCACATCGGATATGCGCTCGACAGAGACGACACGCTCATCATCAGCCGTTGAGAACACGGTGACACCCTGTGTCGAACGACCCGCAACGCGGATACCATCAACGGGCACTCGGATGAGTTTGCCTGCATCAGTCACCAGCATAATCTGATCGTTTTCTTCCACAGGGAATGAGCCGATAACATCACCATTACGCTGTGAGACTGTCATAGCTGCGATACCCTTACCGCCACGGCCAGAGACACGATATTCATAGAGCGAGCTTCGTTTGCCATAGCCGTTGACTGAAAGGGTCAGCAAATATTCTTCCGCTGCACTCAATGTCACATAGCGTTCTTGATCCAGTTGACCCGAAGCGGTTGCTTCATCGTCATCAGAAGGCGCATCATCGGCCACCCCTTCAATCAAGCGTTTCTGCTTGAGATACAACGTGCGCTCTTCCGGCGATGCGTCCACATGGCGCACCACTGACATGGAGATCACTTCATCGCCATCAGCAAGGTTGATACCGCGAACACCTGTCGAATCACGACTTTGGAACACACGCACATCGGTCACTTGGAAGCGGATACATTGCCCGCGCGCCGTTGTGAGTAGAACATCATCATTCTCAGAACACGGCTCCACACCCAAAATGTCCATATCTTCATCAAGCTTCATCGCGATTTTACCGTTGCGATTGACCGATACGAAGTCTGACATTTTGTTTCGGCGCACAGTACCGCGATTTGTCGCGAACATGACACCGAGGTTATCCCAGCTTTCCTCATCTTCAGGCAGCGGCATAATCGTCGTAATCCGCTCATCTGGTTGCAGCGGTAGCAAATTGACCAGCGCTTTACCGCGTGCATTCGGTGCAGCAAGAGGCAAACGCCATACTTTCATCTTGTGAACGATACCGCGTGAGGTAAAGAACAAGATTGGCGTATGAGTATTCTCAACAAACAGACGCGTGACGAAATCTTCGTCCTTCAGTGAAGCACCAGAACGCCCTTTCCCGCCACGGCGCTGCGCACGATACGTATCAAGCGCCACACGCTTAATATAACCGCCATGGGTAACCGTAATCACCATATCTTCGCGCTGAATCAGGTCTTCATCTTCGAGATCAGCACCGCCTTCAAGAATTTCTGTGCGGCGCGGCGTTGCAAATTCTTCTGAAATTTCAGTAAGTTCACCCGTTATGATCGCCATAACACGAGCGCGAGAGCCGAGAATTTCAAGGAAATCGCGGATCATGGCACCGAGCTTGTTCAGCTCTTCGTCAATCTCATCACGACCAAGCGCTGTAAGGCGTTGGAGGCGTAGATCGAGAATGGCGCGAGCTTGTTCTTCTGACAGCATATAGGTGCCGTCCGTTTCCAAGCTGTGGCGCGGATCGTCGATAAGCTCAACCAAAGGTGCGACGTCTTTCGCAGGCCAACGGCGTTCCATCAATCCGGCACGCGCCGTTGCTGGATCAGGCGCATTACGAATGAGCGCAATCACTTCATCAATGTTTGCAACCGCAATTGCCAAACCAACCAACACGTGCGCCCGTTCGCGCGCTTTATTAAGTTGGAATTTTGTGCGGCGAGTAACCACTTCCTCACGGAAATTGACGAACGCCCGCACCAAATCGAGCAAGTTCATCTGCTCAGGTTTGCCGCCATTAAGGGCAACAATGTTGCAGCCAAATGAAGATTGCAGCGGCGAGAAGCGATAAAGCTGGTTCAGCACCACATCCGGCACCGCATCGCGCTTTAATTCCACAACCACACGCATACCAGAGCGGTCACTCTCGTCGCGAATGTCTGAAATACCCTCAATCCGCTTATCACGCACCAATTCAGCAATCTTCTCGATCATGCTGGCTTTGTTCACCTGATACGGAATTTCTGAGATAATCAGCGCTTCGCGGTCTTTGCGGATTTCTTCAACTTCAACACGGCCACGCATAACAACGCTACCACGGCCCGTATTATAAGCAGAACGGATGCCCGAACGGCCAAGAATTTGCCCACCAGTTGGGAAATCTGGACCCGGTACATATTCCATCAAGCCTTCAATTTCGATGGCAGGGTCTTCTATATAAGCCTTACACGCCGAAATCACCTCACCCAGATTGTGGGGTGGAATATTCGTCGCCATACCAACCGCAATACCGCCAGATCCGTTGACCAAAAGGTTCGGGAATTTTGCCGGCAGAACCGTCGGTTCCATTTCCGAATTGTCGTAGTTTTCTTGGAAATTGACGGTGTCTTTGTCGATGTCATCAAGAAGCTGGTGAGCGACCTTTTCAAGACGAATTTCCGTGTAACGCATGGCCGCTGGTGGATCACCATCCACAGAACCAAAGTTACCCTGACCATCTGCCAATGGCAAACGCAACGAGAAGTGCTGCGCCATACGCACCAACGCATCATAAATCGCGCTATCACCATGCGGGTGATATTTACCGATTACATCACCAACAACACGCGCCGATTTGCGGTAAGGCTTGTTCCAGTCATAGCCGTTCTCATGCATAGAATAGAGAATACGGCGGTGAACGGGCTTTAATCCGTCGCGCACATCAGGCAAAGCGCGGCTCACGATAACGCTCATGGCGTAATCGAGATAGGAGCGCTTCATCTCATCAATAATGGAAATGCCTTCTACGCCGCTTGGGAGATCGCCGGAAGGGTTTTCAGTTTCTTGGTCGGACAATGTTTTGCCTATCGGTATTGTGTGCCATTGGCTATTTTTTGTGAATGCACACCATCTTGGTGATGCACCAGTTGATTCCCGTCAATTATAGGCTATCCTGCCAACGAACACCAATTTAGCAGCTTATCTGAGCCAATATTTTCCCTAGATATTTCAACCAATTAGAAGATATCCAGAGGTAATAATAATAAGCTTTGCTAGAGCGCTCTTTTTTTGACCTGCAAAACGCACAATACGGGGATACGCCATGCCAATAGAATGGCTCATAAATTCATTCACAACGCTGTTTGTGATTATGGACCCAATCGGCCTTGCGCCAATTTTTCTTGCCCTTACACAAGGCATGACCAACGCAGACAGGCGGGCAATTGCTTGGCGTGCCGCTGTGGTTTCAGCCTTTATTTTGATCCTTTTTGCACTGGTTGGTGGCGCTTTGCTCGAAACCCTCGGCATTTCCCTGCCCGCCTTTAGAATTGCAGGTGGTTTGCTGCTGTTTTGGACCGCCTTTGAAATGATCTTTGAAAAGCGTGTAGAGCGTAAGACCAATGCCGTGGAGCGCACTGTGAGCAAGGCTGATATTCAAAACCTCGCCGTATTCCCCCTCGCTATCCCGCTAATGGCAGGACCAGGGGCTATTTCAGCAACTGTTCTTATTGCTTCAGGGCAAAGTGAATGGCTGGGCCTTGGCTATCTTATCGGATTGATTATCGCCATCGTCATCATTTGTTATGTGGTCTTTCTAGCTGCTACCTCAATCGACCGCCTACTCGGCGATATGGGCCGCACGCTGCTTTCAAGGCTGTTGGGCGTCATATTATCTGCTCTTGCTATTCAGTTTATCGCTGACGGCGTGATTGCCATTGCTGGAAGCAGTTAAGGAGAGGCAATAAAATGAACCTGAACTGCCGACAGCTCGTCACCTATTTTCTAGCCCGCTCTCTAGTGCTCCTAAGCACAACAATTGCAATAGTCACTCCGACAGGCGCATTAGCGGATAGCTCATCGCCTCTGCTTGCCGCCTATTACGATCGACAAATGGCGATTGTGAACGGTGTCGCTTATGGATGGCAAGGCAATGACAGGCCACAGCAAATAGCAACAGACGCGAAACAAGTCGGCGTTGGCCGTAATGCTTATTATGTGCTCAACAGTTCGAACGAATTATTGAGCTATAAAAAAGACCTTCAAAAGCCAAATGTGCTGATGAGTAGCGTTGCAAAATTCGCTGCTGGACGCACGGGTGTATTGGCAATCAATTCGGACGGCGTCCTGTGGTGGATAGACCACTCTTCAAGCGCCCCGACCAAAATTGCCAATAATGTGGATACGGCAGCCGTTGGCGACAGCGCAAATTACTATATCACCAAACAAGGAGCTCTATTCGTCAAAGGCAAAGCACACAGAGGCCAATATGGCGATGGGCGTCTCAAATCAACAGACACCTTCATCCAAACAGCCTCAAATGTTTCAAAAATAACAGCCCATACTGGCCATGCAATCCTGCTCAACAAGGACGGCGATGTCTTGGGAACAGGCGGCAATATTTTCGGCCCCGTTGGAAAGCACGGCTTGGGCGACAAGGCGATACGATGGAGCAAAATCATGTCTGGCTCAAAGGCTATCGCAACAGGCTCCTCACACACCCTAGCAATTGACAAAAACAATGAATTGTTTGCATGGGGCAGCGAATATGGCGTTGAGCCTGTGCGGATTATGAAGAACGTAAAAGCGGTGGCAGCAGGGTCATCAACAACCATTGCATTGATGCTAGACAACACGCTTTTGCAATGGGCGCGTGGAGACATTCCCAAAGCCCTATCGCAAGACTGACCACGCAATTACCAACCTTGCGATTAGCTTAGAGCGTCCAACATTGATACGCAAATAGTGCGCCCGCCTTATCGCTGCTTAACGTGGCTCGCGTTTAATTGGGAAATCTCAGAACACCCCATCAACCGCATATCTCGCTCTAACTCAGCCCGCATAAGACCAAGCGCGCGCTCAACACCTGCTTGCCCAGCCGCAGCCAGTGGATAAAGATAATAGCGCCCAACACCAACAGCCTTTGCCCCCAGCGCAAGCGCTTTAAGAACATGTGTGCCGCGCTGAACACCGCCATCGACAATGACATCAAGCCTATCGCCAACCGCATCCACAATCTCACTCAATTGATCAAAGGCCGTGGAAGACCCATCCAATTGGCGACCACCGTGATTAGACAGAACAATGCCCGTACAGCCAATATCGGCGGCCTTCTTAGCATCTTCGACACTCATCACACCTTTAAGGCAGAATTGACCGTCCCACTCCTGCACCATCTTCGCCACATCATCCCAATTCATTGATGGATCAAGCATATCGGTAAAGTAGCGCCCGATAGACATAGCGCCCCCACCCATATCGACATGTTCGTCCAATTGCGGCAGTCGAAACCGCTCATGGGTAACGTAGTTTATTCCCCACATCGGCTTCATCGCGAATTGCGCCAAACCGCCAAGTGTGAGGCGGAAGGGAATGGAAAAACCTGTCCTCAAATCACGCTCACGATTGCCGCCTGTAATCGAGTCCACCGTCAGCATCATCACTTCAACGCCCGCCTCTTTCGCCCGCTGCATCATTGCTGAATTGAGGCCACGGTCCTTGTGAAAATAAAATTGATAGACCTGCGGATTAGAATGCTTCTTGCGCATCTCTTCCATACTCACCGTGCCAAGGGAGGAGACGCCAAACATTGTGCCGTACTTTTCTGCTGCTGCGCCAACAGCCCGCTCGCCTTGGTGATGAAACAACCGTTGAAGCGCCGTTGGGGAGCAATAAACGGGCATATCGAGTTTTTGCCCCATGACCTCAACAGAAAGATCAACATCACTTACACCGCGAAGGACATTTGGCACCAATACACAATTATCAAACGAAGTCGTGTTGCGGCGCATCGTGCCTTCATCATCAGCGCCGCCATCAATATAATTGAATATCGGCCCAGGCAGACGCTTACGTGCAAGAGCTCTAAAATCATGGTGATTGTGACACTGCGCCAGACCCATTGGTAACTCCGATTCCATCATTATTTTTTAATTGGTATTTTTCATAGACCAATAATGATATAGATACTAGACCAGCATTCAATCAATTTAGTTTTTCCTGCCCCTCTTATCATCGGAGACATCTAAAAATGGATCAGACCAACATGGTTTTTAGCCCCGTCGGCAATCATTCCGTTGCAGAAAAAGTTGTCTCCCAATTTGAAGAGCTCATCATTCACGGTATTCTTCGTGAGGGTATGAAGCTGCCTCCTGAGCGTGAACTTGCGACCCTCATGGAAGTCTCTCGTGATAAGCTGCGTGAAGCGATGGCCGCATTAGAGCAGGCCGATCTCATTATATCGCGCAAGGGTGACGGAACTTACATCGCAGCGCTAACGGGAACGGCCCTATCACCAGCCATGCTGGCTCTTTGTAGTCGTCACCCCAAAGTCTTCACGGATTACCTAGAATTTCGTCGCCACATTGAGGGGTTCGTTTCAGAACTTGCAGCAAATCGAGCCACCAATACAGATAAGAAAATCATTCAAGCTTGCCTCGATCAACAACGCACAGCGCTTGAGAATAATGATCGTGAGGCCACTTTGAAGGCGGATATCGCCTTTCACGCTTCAATTTCCGATGCTGCACACAACGCCATTGTTACACACAATATAACCTCAATCCACGATCTTACTGAGGCTGGCATTTTCTATAATCGTGAGGCCATGCGAAAAGTCCAAGATGCAGATGAGACCCTTCTTTTGCAACATAATGCGATTGCAGAGGCCATTTTCAACG
>JBDVXS010000020.1:0-54596 GCA_039964305.1 Hyphomicrobiales bacterium | reverse complement strand
GCCAAATTGCGCTTCCCACAAGATTAGGCCATTCGGCTCTTGCATGGAATAACCATACTCATAACCAAGAACAGCTTCCTCAGACAACATGGAATTGATCACGTCATATTCGGCCTGATCATCATCAATATTGTTAAGCGGAATGTAGCGCCCTTCAGTCTCTTGATCATACAAAACTGTATGGCGTTGAGAGAACGTACCACGTTCGCAATCTTGACCAGACAAACGAACGAGATGGCCATCCATACAAAGGGTACCAAAGGCCAGCGCTTCACCAGTTGCCCAGTCAAAACCCTTGCCTGTTTCAAACATTTTGGCGCGGTTTTTCATAAACCGTTGAATGGTTTTATGAGCGTTGAAGTCTTCCGGTATTTTGGTGATCGCCTCACCAATCCGTTTCAATTCATCCAACGCAACGCCAGTTTCACCACGGCGCGCATCATCTTCACGGTCTGCCGTTTTAAGGCCAGACCACTCACCATCAAGCCAGTCTGCTTTATTAGGCTTATAGGCTTGGCCCGCCTCATAATCTGCATCAAGCTTGGCGCGCCAGTCGCCCTTGGCTTTGTCGATCGCTTCTTTGCTCATTACACCTTCAGAAATCAGCTTGTCGGCATAAAGTTCCAAAGTGGTACGGTGCGAGCGAATTTTCTTGTACATTTTTGGCTGTGTGAATGACGGCTCATCGCCCTCATTATGGCCAAAACGACGGTAGCAGAACATGTCGATGACAACAGGACGGCCAAATTGCTGACGGAATTCAATCGCCACTTTCGCCGCATAAACCACCGCTTCCGGATCATCGCCGTTCACATGGAAAATTGGGGCTTCAATGAGTTTGGCAACATCGGTTGGATAAGGCGAAGAACGCGACCAATTCGGATTGGTTGTGAAACCAATCTGGTTGTTGATCACGAAATGGATTGAACCACCCGTGCGGTGTCCTTTAAGGCCAGAAAGACCAAAACACTCCGCAACCACGCCTTGCCCAGCAAACGCAGCATCACCATGCAACAACAATGGCAAAACATTGCTGCGGTCACGCGAACCGCGCTCATTAGGCTCATTGGTTTGGTCCTGCTTCGCCCGTGCTTTACCCAAAACAACTGGGTTCACAATCTCTAGGTGTGACGGGTTTGGCATAAGTGACAAGTGCACATTATTGCCGTCAAATTCACGATCAGATGAAACACCAAGGTGGTATTTAACGTCACCTGAGCCTTCCACATCATCAGGGGCATAAGAGCCGCCTTTAAATTCGTGGAAAATCGCTTTGTGTGGTTTGCCCATCACTTGCGAAAGAATGTTCAGCCGGCCACGGTGAGCCATGCCGAAAACAATTTCTTCAACACCAAGTTGGCCACCACGTTTGATGATTTGCTCAAGCGCTGGCACCAAAGCCTCACCACCATCAAGGCCGAAACGCTTCGTGCCTGTGTAGCGAATATCAATGAACTTCTCGAAGCCTTCTGCTTCTACCAGCTTATTGAAAATTGCCTTCTTGCCGTTTTCGGTAAATGCAATTTCTTTGCCCGGACCTTCAATGCGTTGCTGTATCCAGCTTTTCGCTGCCGGATCAGAAATATGCATAAATTCAACGCCAAGCGTTGAACAATAGGTTCGCTGAAGGATCGCAACCATCTCTTTGATGGTTGTTGTTTCAATACCGAGATAATTATCAATGAAAATTGGACGATCATAGTCTTCTTCGGTGAAGCCATAGTTCGTCGGATCAAGCTCGTTGAAATCTTCTTTGTTGCCAGCAATGCCAAGTGGATCGAGTTTGGCATGCAAATGGCCACGTGCGCGATAAGCACGGATCATCATAATGGCGTGGATCGAATCTTGTGTCGCCTTCCGAACATCATCGTCTGAAAGATTGACACCTTTGCTGGCGATTTTCTTGCCAATAGCTTTGCTATCAAGCGGCCCATCACCAACAGGACCCCAATCTCCATCCAGTGCCGAAACAAGTTCGCCATTTTCAGGGATTGGCCAATTGTCACGCTTCCAAGAAGCACCTTTGGCATTCTTGATTACATCCGCCGCATCATCGCTTTCGCCAGCAAAAAATTGCTGCCACTCAGCGGTTACTGCTTCCGGATTTTCTTTATATTGCGCGTAAAGCTCTTCAATATAAGCTGCATTTGCGCCGTACAAAAACGATGTGTCGGCGAACATCTGGTTCGCATCTTCGCGTGCCATTTATTTATCACGACTTAAAAAGCCGTGCTCTCCATAACCCCGGGCCTCACCATGAGGGCAGCCATCACATTGTCAGGCCGCATCAACCCGTTCTTTAACAAGAGAGTGGAGGATTTATACTTAATAAACCCTTCACCTTTTCTCAATCATTCGAGAACTAAGTGCATTCTCGCGATAAATTAGCTAAAATTAGCCTTTCAACAGGTCAACAAGCGTGACACCGAGCTTTGCCGGAGATGGCGAAACGCGAATACCTGCTGATTCCATTGCTTCGATTTTGTCTTCTGCACCGCCTTTGCCGCCAGAAATAACCGCACCCGCATGACCCATTGTGCGTCCTGGAGGCGCTGTACGGCCAGCGATAAAGCCGACAGTTGGTTTCTTGCGACCCTTCTTAGCTTCGTCCGCTAAGAATTGTGCTGCTTCTTCTTCAGCAGAACCACCAATCTCACCAATCATAATAATGCTCTCTGTCGCATCATCTGCGAGGAACATTTCAAGCATGTCGATAAATTCAGTACCCTTAACTGGGTCGCCACCAATACCAACAGCCGTTGTTTGACCAAGGCCTGCATTCGATGTTTGGAACACGGCTTCATAAGTCAACGTACCAGAGCGTGAGACGATGCCGACATTACCTTTTTTGAAGATGTTGCCTGGCATGATACCGATTTTACATTCATCTGGTGTCAACACGCCTGGGCAGTTTGGACCGATCAAACGAGAAGATGATTTATCAAGCTTCTCTTTTACTTCCACCATATCAATAACTGGCACACCTTCCGTGATACAAACAATCAGCGGAATTTCAGCATCAATCGCTTCTACGATAGAAGCTGCCGTGAATTTTGGTGGCACGTAAATCACAGAAGCATCAGCACCTGTTTTGTCGCGAGCTTCAGCAACTGAGTTGAAGATTGGCAGCTTGCCATTATCGCCTTCCCATTCCTGACCGCCTTTACCAGGGGTTACACCACCAACCATTTGCGTGCCGTATGCAAGGGCAGCATCTGTGTGGAAAGAACCGGTCTTGCCCGTCATGCCCTGACAGATAACTTTGGTGTCTTTGTTGATTAGAATTGACATAAATGAGTTCCTTAAGTCCGCGCTATCGAAGCGCAATAATGGAGGTGTAGAGGTTAGTGTCTGAGCTACCGATCACTTTTTTTCCTGTCGCAAGACGGAAGTTACCGCGAGGGTGCACAGTGTTTATGATTGTAAGACCAGCAAGCCGTTTCGTTTCGACCAGCCCACCTTGAGTTTCGAGGATGTGGACAAGCCCTGCCGTGTAGTCGCCAACGTCACCGCCGTTAAAACTAACGTCACAAGCTTGATCGGACGTTTGAACAAGAACGGTTCGCGCGGAATTGCGGTAAACTTGATCTTTCTTTTCAGCAACGATGAGTTCGAGATCAGCTTGCCCATTAAACAAATTACGAAAATCACCGCTAGGTCGTGTGATGCACTGGTCAACGTAGCGGTAAGCCAGTTCGTTATCCGTTAAAGCACGGCCAATGCGCTCTGCCTTGGTCGTGTTTGTTAGTTGTCTACGCGCCAGCTCAGCTTTCAACTTTTCAAGTTCGCTTAACTGTTTGTCACGAATATTTGCTGGTGTTTGCTTCACTTGTTCCGGCGTGATTTGACCTGTGCTTTGACGTCTTGCCAGCTCTTGTTTCGCAGCTGCCAACTCGTTTTCAATATCAAATTCACGTTTTTGGAGTTCTTGCTTTGCCTCTTTCAAATCCTGAATGAGCTCTGTGCGCGAAGCACCAGAAACATCCACCGATCCGGCATTCGCCGCAGCTTCCTCTCTGCGCTTGGCCGCTGCTTTTGCAGCCTTACGCGCAGCTTTGCGGCGCTTGCGGTCACCACCTTTAAACACCCTACCGAAGAACCCTTCTTTAGATTCTACTTCTGGCTCAACTATGATATCGACAACGCCGCTATCTACCTGAGAAAATGATGGTGATGGTACAAGCACACTTGAAGCCAGCAAGAAAGCTGACCCGAAAATGAGGCCTTGCTTGACGCTTAGTCTGATTTTCGCGCGATTGGCCATTGGGATTACCCCTTTACAGCAGCAACAATTTTTTGGGCAGCATCATCAAGGTCGTCTGCAGGAATAACATCCAGATCACTACCGTCGATAATTGCTTTACCCTTTTCAACGTTGGTGCCTTCAAGACGAACAACAAGCGGGACTTGCAATCCAACTTCTTTCACAGCCGTCAAAACACCTTCAGCAATCACATCACATTGCATGATGCCACCGAAGATATTGACAAGAATGCCCTTCACGTTCGGGTCAGCTGTAATAATTTTGAATGCAGCGGTTACCTTTTCAGTGGTCGCACCGCCACCAACATCAAGGAAGTTCGCAGGCTCAGCACCGTAGAGTTTGATGATGTCCATCGTTGCCATTGCAAGACCAGCACCGTTCACCATGCAGCCGATGTTACCGTCGAGGGCAACATAAGCAAGGTCGTGCTTAGAGGCTTCGATTTCTTTCTCATCTTCTTCTGAAAGGTCACGAAGTTCTTGCAAATCTGCATGACGGAATTCTGCGTTGCCGTCGAAAGATACTTTCGCATCGAGAACACGCAAGTGGCCGTCTTTCATAATGATGAGCGGATTTACTTCCAACAGGCTCATGTCTGTCTCGACGAAAGCTTTATAAAGAATTGGGAAAAGGTTCATCCCATCCGCACGGGAATCGCCTGTAAGCTGGAACGCATCACATACTTTACCAGAAATTGCCGCGTCACAACCTGTTGATGGCTCAACATCGATTGTGTGGATTTTTTCTGGTGTGTCTTCAGCAACGGCTTCGATGTCCATGCCGCCTTCCGTAGACGCAACAAAAGAAACTTTGCCTGTTTCGCGGTTCACAAGAATTGAGAGATAAAGTTCGCTTTCAATATCAGCGCCATCTTCTAGGTAAAGACGGTTTACTTGTTTACCAGCAGGTCCAGTTTGTTTGGTAACCAACGTGTTGCCAAACATTTCAGCCACATGAGAGCGTGCTTCATCTGTGGAAAATGCCAAGCGAACGCCGCCTTTTGCATCTTCTGGCAATTCTTTGAATTTACCCTTACCACGGCCACCGGCGTGAATTTGGCTTTTGACCACGTAAACTGGGCCAGGTAGCGCATTAAGCGCCGCGTCGACGTCGCCAGCGTTTAGAATTGGCACGCCTTCTGCAACTGGTGCGCCGAAAGATTTCAACAAGGCTTTCGCCTGATATTCATGAATGTTCATTTCTCAAATCCGTTGAGGTTTTAGATACGCCGCACATTTACGGCCTTCGGATATTTAAGGATGGTACCGCCATCAAAAAAGCGCCACAAACGGGCGCCTTTTCTTACTTAAGTTCTGGCGCCAGATTTTGGCATGCTTCAATCAAGCCCTTCACGGCATCGACTGACTTATCGAACATTTCCTGTTCTTCGTCGCTTAGATTGATTTCAACAATACGCTCAATACCAGCCGCACCGATTATGGTTGGAACACCAACATACAAATCAGACTGACCATATTGGCCATCAAGAGCCGCCGCGCATGGGAGAACCCGTCGCTGGTCTTTAATGTAGCTTTCCGCCATTTGAACAGCAGAGGCTGCAGGCGCGTAGAACGCTGAACCTGTTTTCAAAAGGCCAACAATTTCCGCACCGCCATCACGTGTACGCTGAACAATCTGGTCGAGCTTTTCTTGTGTCGTCCAACCCATTGCCACCAAATCTGGAAGCGGGATACCTGCAACTGTTGAGTAACGTGTTGACGGAACCATTGTGTCGCCGTGGCCACCAAGAACGAAAGCTGTAACGTCTTTTACTGAGACTTTGAACTCATCAGCAAGGAAGTGACGGAAGCGGGCTGAATCAAGCACGCCAGCCATGCCGCATACTTTTTCTTTAGGAAGGCCAGAGAATTTTTGCAAAGCCCAAACCATCGCATCGAGCGGGTTGGTAATGCAGATAACGAATGCATTTGGTGCGTGCTTAGCGATGCCTTCACCAACAGCCTTCATTACTTTCAAGTTGATCCCGATAAGGTCATCGCGGCTCATGCCTGGTTTGCGAGGAACACCGGCTGTCACGATACAAACATCTGCGCCAGCAATATCTTCGTAAGATGATGTACCTTTAAGATCTGCATCAAAGCCGTCTACTGGAGATGATTCAGCGATGTCGAGAGCCTTGCCCTGTGGTACGCCATCTACGATGTCGAAGAGGACAACGTCGCCGAGTTCTTTAAGTCCAATGAGGTGAGCGAGCGTGCCGCCGATTTGACCTGCGCCGATCAAAGCAATTTTGCTACGAGCCATGTTAGTTTCCCTTAAGGTAAGGTTACGGATATTACAGTTAAAGTTTGGGTACTCCTATTCATGGGTCAGTGCAACCCAATCACAGCTTTATGACGTTCCTTTGGACTAAAAAATAATACGTTTCTACCGTTTACGTAAGGTGGAGTTTGGGTTTGTTCTCATAATCGCGATTATTTAAACCGTAAATTGCCTTAACTTGGCGTCTTGGCACTCAAATATTCATCAGATTGCATTTCAATCAATCGTGATACTGTTCGGTCAAACTCAAAGGCCTCAACCTCACGCAAACTGACATTGAGCTTAGTCGGAGGCGCGTCCGCTGTCACGACTAGTTTCACACCGACATCGTAAAGAGTATCAATGAGATTAATGAAACGTTTTGCTTCATTTCTCTTTTCAGCGGTAAAACTTGGAATGCCTTCAATAAACAGCGTATGGAAGCTTTGGGCAATTTTCAGGTAATCTGTCGCCCCAAGCGGTTTTTCGCACAAATCTGCAAAACGGAACCGCGCCGCGCCAAGTGCTGCCATGGGCACCTGCAGTTGCCGTCCTTTGATGGTGAGCTCAATCTGTTGCGGTTGTTCGCCAGCCGTAACTGTTTTCCATAATTCATCAAGTTGCTTGGTTGCCGCCTCGCTCAACGGGTGAGAGTAGACAGGTTTGTTACCAAGCTTCTCCAATCTGAAATCGGTTCTTGCATCAAGCTTGGCTACATCCACATGCTCTTTTAACAAGCCAATAAATGGCATGAAATCCGCACGTCTTAATCCATCTTGATAAAGGTCGTCAGGGTCAACATTGGAGGTTGCAATAATGACCACATGACGAGCAAACAACTGCGTGAACAGGCGGCGCATTATCATCGCATCTGCAATATCGCGCACGGTAAACTCATCAAAACAAAGCAGCCGCACTTCATCCGCAATCGCATTAGCCACAGGCACAATGGGGTCATCACTGGTTGCCTCGCCACGCTTTACCGCTTCACGATGGGCATGAATGCGGTCATGCACATCCGCCATAAATTCATGGAAATGAACCCGCTGCTTGCGTCGAAGGTTAGAGGCTTCAAAAAACAAATCCATGAGCATGGTTTTGCCGCGCCCAACAGAACCCCAAATATAAAGCCCTTTGACGTCGGTCCATGCCGTTTTGCGTTTGCCAAATAGCCAACCGAGCGAACTGGATTTATTTGCTAATTTTCGCTCCGCAAGGTCCTTGTTCACACCATCCAAGCGCGCCATAACAACAAGCTGTGCTGGGTCTTCTTCAAGGCCACCATTCGCCACTAAATGGCGATATTTCGTTAGGATGCTCGAAGGCGCTTTATCTGTGTTAGGCATGGCGCATATATACGAGTTGGTTCAGTCTTTTCAACTATCCAACAAATAAAATACTCGAAGGATAAAGGGATAAAGCCGGATTTAGCGGAATACGCTAATTGAAGAGCCACCTGATTCAGTGGTGCCGTCAAAACGATTGTCGCCGGATACAACAAGTCGCGCAATCAATCCGCCAGTCCTGTTAAACAATGACAATTGCTTACCTGCAACATTCCAAGCGCCGATATCAGTCAGTTGGGATGTCGAGCATTTGCGGGTTGAGGCTCTGAAGCCGCCTGTCCACGTAGTAAGACTTAGATTAAGGGCGCATGTATCAGCAGATGTCGAAACATTCCACGCACCCAAAACAGCGTTACGCCCAAAATCGATTGATGGTGATACGGAAACCGTTTGAACACGCGTTACACCAGTTCTCGGGGTCGACAAGGTTGGAATTGCTTGCAAATCTTGAACCTGACTACTAGCAGAAGCCGTCGCCGTTTGAGCAGCACTTGCGGCTGACGATGCAGCAGAAGACGCTGCCCCGACTGGAGTAAGGGTTGATGATGAGACAGGCGCGATTGGCGCTGGTTTCAAGGGCGCTGGTTGCGCAAGTTGCGGTGCAACGGCTGTGGTTTGACAAGCAGCAAGTGCCCCACAAAGCCCAATTATAGTCGATTGTAAAATCAAGTTTTTCATTATACCACAAGCCCCAACATGACGCGAACCCATTCCATTATACATATAAACACGCTGGCGCTTCAATTGCCAACTGACAACTAAGCCCTGCCACTACATAGAGAAGTTGCATTCAATACGCAACACCCTTGATACGTGCATCATATATTCTAGGTTGCGACAAGTTGTATTTACTTGGCAGCCGCGTCCGTCAAATTATTGAGCGCACCGGTTACTTTTGCAAAAACTTCGTCAGCACCTTCAATATCATAGCGTGCTTTTAACGCGGCAGGGTCTAGGTAACCAATTTTGGTTTCACGCGCTTCTTCAAACACCAAAACACGAAGAGGAAGGTCAAGACCAGCGCGGATATTGTTTTGCATAATCGGCGTTCCAATTTTGGGATTGCCAAAAATGACCAAGGTTGAAGGAGCCAGTTCAGCGCCAACTTTGCTAGCACCAGCTGCGTGATCAACAACACCAAAGACGACAGCACCTGCGCCCTCAATAGCAGCAGTTAATTGAGCCACTGTCTTCTCAACAGAGTGCGGGCTTGATTTAACGATCCAATTATCTGCCATTGCGGTTCCTATAAAAGTAAAGAAAGATAAGAAAACAAAAAGACGACGCATAATATTCTCCCAATATTAGAAGTCTCTTTATTACGACCCTATTTAGGCCACGGCAAGGCGCGGAGAAACCCTTCTTAAAATCACGTTTTGTTGTTTTAGATATTTTTAAGGTCCAACATTTAGAATGCTCCAGAATATAAGGAGTATGTATTATGTCGACCCTTAGTACCGTTAGTTCAGCAATCGCGACGCAGACTGCTCAAACAGTCGCGCTCACAAATTCACTACAGCAATCTCAAGCTGTTGTTGGTTTGCTAGAAGCTGGTCAACAAAATCTCGAAGCCTTGGCTGCAGAAATTCAACCCCCTACCCTTGATGGGACGGGTCAACGTGTTGATCGACAAGTCTGACACACTAAAGATACAAAAAAGCCGGCGGTCTCAAAGACGCCGGCTTTTTTCATTTCTAAAGGGCTAAAAGCGCTAGATACGGCGCTCAACCATCATTTTCTTCACTTCCGCAATTGCTTTTGCCGGGTTCAACCCTTTCGGACAAGCCTGCGCACAGTTCATGATTGTGTGACAGCGATAAAGACGGAATGGATCTTCAAGATTATCCAAACGATCACCCGTTGCTTCATCACGGCTATCAATCAACCAACGATAAGCTTGCAGCAGAACCGCAGGGCCTAGATAGCGATCATCATTCCACCAGTAAGACGGGCATGATGTTGAACAGCACGCACATAAGATACACTCATAAAGACCATCGAGCTTTTCGCGGTCATCACGGCTTTGGCCCCACTCTTTTTCAGGTGTTGCTGTATCCGTTTTCAACCAAGGTTCAATGGAACGATGCTGCGCATAAAAGTTTGTCAGGTCTGGCACCAAGTCTTTAACAACAGGCAGGTGCGGCAATGGGTAGATCTTAACAACATCGCCAGCCACTTCATCCATACCTTTTAGGCAGGCAAGATTGTTCGTGCCAGCAATGTTCATGGCGCAAGAACCACAAATACCTTCACGGCAAGAACGGCGGAATGTCAGTGTTGGGTCAACATTGTTTTTGATCCAAATCAAACCGTCCAAGACCATCGGACCGCAATCACCGCGATCAACGAAATAAGTATCGATGGTCGGGTTTTCCTGATCATCAGGATTCCAGCGATAAATGCGATACTCAGTAAGATTTGTCGCGCCATCCGGTTTAGGCCACGTTTTGCCCGCCGAGATTGTTGAGTTTTTTGGAAGTGTTAGCTGAACCATTTTGAATGCTCAATCATGTTGATTTTGTTTGTGAAGGCCGACATTCAAGCAACATCGACCTGTCTAGAATTAGTAAACCCGCGCTTTGGGCTTGATATACGCAATTTCATTTGAAAGCGTATAGGTATGAACAGGACGATCTTCCAACGACACAGTCTTCTTGTCTGTATCAATGTAAGCCAAAGAGTGGTGCATCCAGTTCTTATCATCGCGATCAGGGAAATCCTCATGCGCATGGGCGCCGCGGCTTTCTTTACGATTTTGCGCTGAATCCATTGTTACAACAGCCTGAGAAATCAAATTATCAAACTCAAGCGTTTCAATCAGGTCTGAGTTCCAAACCAGTGAACGGTCTGTCACTTTGATATCGTCAGAAGAACTCCAAACCTGATGGATTTTATCATGGCCTTCATCAAGAATTTCAGAGGTACGGAACACCGCGCAATTGTTCTGCATTGTGTCTTGCATAGACGCACGCAGTTCTGCGGTTGATGTTGAACCATCTGCATAACGGAAATGATCAAGACGTTCGATAGAGTTTTGACCTGCATCTGCTGGCAGCTCACGTTGTTGCTCGCCCGCTGTTACAGTTTCGCTGCAACGAAGACCAGCCGCACGACCAAACACAACAAGGTCAATCAAAGAGTTTGAACCAAGACGGTTTGCACCATGAACAGACACACAAGCTGCTTCACCAATCGCCATCAATCCCGGCACCACGCAATCAGGGTCGCCATCAACTTTGTTGAGAACCTCGCCGTGGAAGTTTGTCGGAATACCACCCATATTGTAGTGAACTGTCGGGATCACAGGGATCGGCTCTTTCGTTACATCAACACCGGCGAAAACGCGGGCTGATTCTGAAATGCCTGGCAAACGCTCTGCCAACAAAGCGGGATCAAGGTGGTCAAGGTGAAGGTGAATGTGGTCATTCTTCGCCCCAACGCCGCGTCCTTCGCGAATTTCCATCGTCATCGAGCGGGAAACAACGTCGCGAGACGCCAAGTCTTTCGCACTCGGCGCGTAACGCTCCATAAAGCGCTCACCCTCAGAGTTAGTGAGATAGCCGCCTTCACCGCGAGAGCCTTCAGTAATCAAAGCACCCGCACCATAAATGCCGGTTGGGTGGAACTGAACAAACTCCATATCTTGCAACGGAAGGCCTGCACGCAGAACCATCGCATTACCATCACCCGTACAGGTGTGAGCAGAGGTTGCAGAGAAATAGGCACGGCCATAACCGCCTGTTGCGAGAACTGTTTTCGACGCACGGAAACGGTGCAGTTCACCAGTTTCCATATCAAGCGCCACAACACCTCGACACTCGCCATCTTCCATGATCAAATCGATCGCGAAATACTCAATGAAAAACTCAGTGTCATAACGAAGAGACTGACCATAAAGCGTGTGAAGGATCGCGTGGCCGGTTCGGTCAGCGGCCGCACATGTACGTTGCGCTGCAACACCTTCGCCATAGTCAGTGGTCATGCCGCCGAAGGGACGCTGATAAATTTTTCCATCTTCTGTCCGTGAGAACGGCACACCAAAGTGCTCAAGCTCATACACCGCTTGCGGTGCTTCGCGGCAAAGATATTCAATTGCGTCTTGGTCGCCCAGCCAATCAGACCCCTTTACGGTGTCAAACATGTGCCAGCGCCAATCATCTTGACCCATATTACCAAGAGAGGCTGAAATGCCGCCCTGCGCTGCAACCGTGTGCGAGCGTGTTGGGAATACTTTCGAGATACACGCTGTTTTCAAGCCAGCTTTCGCTGCACCCAAAGCTGCGCGCAAACCAGCGCCGCCTGCGCCAACAACGGCAACATCGAACGTGTGATCAATAAACGTGTAGGCGCGGCCATTCACATTAACTGTGTTCTTGGAGGTGTTTTCAGACATCAGTTGCTCCCGCAATCTGTAAATTTGTAACTAGACCTAAAGCGCAAGCTTTAGGATGGAAAAGACGCTTATTCCGCCGACAACAATTGCGAAGAATGTGTTGCCCATGAGCGCCAGAATCTTGGTGGTCTCGTTGGAGATATAGTCCTCAATGATCACTTGCATACCCAAGCGCATGTGAAAAACACCACTTAAGATGAAGAGAAGGAAGAAGATTGCCACAAGTGGAGACGACAAACTCGCCACAACTTCATCGTAGGATGCGCCATTCAAGCACACCAACAAGCCAACGAACACAACGGACAAGATAAGCGTTGAAACCGCGGAGACGCGTTGTTTCCAAAAATGATCTGTACCGTCTTTTGCAGACCCAAGACCACGGACTTTATTAAGGGATGTTTTCATGATCGTCTCCTATTACACCGCATAACCGATGATCCAAACAAGGATCGTCAATAAAACAGAGCCAATCGCCATGGCATAGGCCATTTTAGTCGCGAAATGCTTATCGAAGCCATAACCCAAATCCCACATAAAGTGGCGAATGCCACCAAGTGCGTGATGGATAAGTGCCCATGTGTAACCAAACAAGATCAAGCGCCCGAGGATTGATCCGAAGAACCCATTCACAAAATCAAAGTAGGCTTCACCTGTCGCAGCAGCGGCAAGCCACCACACCAAAAGCAATGTGCCGAAATAAAGAGCTGCACCGGTGATGCGGTGCATGATCGACATGACCATTGTTGGAATTGGTTTGTAGATTTGAAGGTGAGGGGAGAGCGGCCGCTTAGATGCAGCATCTGCGCTTTTCATGTTCTCGTCATCCATTCTTTAGTGTCGCGATGGCGCAACCCTATTTATTCATTAACAGCTTGTCATGCCCTTCTTTCTTCCTATGCGTCAGGAACAACCCAACAAATAGAAAGGCTTTGTTGAACCATCATCAACAAAGCAGACATTCAAACCCTTTTCGTAAAAACTCAGGCGCCGTAACCGAGTAGATATTTTAAAGTCTTTTAATGTGATTACGCGCAAAGGTCAAAGCGCAACGGGCCAAAAGTGATTTTTCGTGAACGAACATTCACCATACTGCGATCATTCTGACCTTCTATTGCTCACCAAGTTTCATGTCAGGATCATAGTCGACCCCCTTCACTTTCTTGCAAACAGCCTGTGCACAAAGCACCGTGCCATCAGGTTTCACTGACGTCGTGGGCGACCCATGCAAATCCCAACCCTTGTTCAAGGCAGCAGTCACTTTGTGACAAAAAGCGGCGTCATCAGAGCCTGTGAGAAGGCGATAGAGTTTCATTTGCGATAATTCCTATGTGAGCTTCAAAAATTGAAAACCATTTTCTATTAGCTTACAGTAATAGAAAATAAAAAACACAACGGTCAGTTGAATTGAAATTTTCACGTGGATTTCTATCGGAAGGTATTTGGGTTTTGAAACAATCTTGGCGTTGGGTCGCCGTGATCGTTCTTTTTTATTTTCTAAGCCAACTAGCGAAAATCTATAACCCTAAAATAGCGAGTGATTTTTTATCCTTCAAGGGATTTAACCTATTGTCACTGTGTTGGATTTTTTTAGCTTACAAAGCTCATAGCGTTGTCTTGCAAACCACGAATACCGCAGGTCAGCATTTTTTTTATTCTTTCGGATTTTTGTTTCGGTCTTTCTTCCTAACATTCTTATGTCTTTTGCCTATCATCCCGGCGTACGCAATTCTTATTGCTCAATACCCAATTTTTTGGGACATACTCATTTCGGGTCAAAAAGTGAAAATTCAAGTTCCGCCTGGAACTGTTTCATTTTATGCTGGGTTGCTAGCAGCTCTATGTTGCTTCGCGCTTGTTCCAATGCTCTCCACCTATCTCCCAGCCTATGTTGCTCAAAAACATATGAGCATCAAAGCCGCCTTTGACCGAGGCAAACGACAGTGGTTCTATACCATAGGTTGCGCCGCAGGGTTGACCCTCGTCAATTTTGCTATTTTTCTCTTTTTAATATTCATTCTCAAAGCCCTACTTCAAGAACACCTTCAATCCGCAAATACAAATATCAACAACCGTAGTGATCTTGAAACTACGCTCTCTTGGGTTTCATTGGGGGCAAGCATCCCTATTGTCATTGTTTCTGCCTACTTCGCCGTCACCTTACCCGTCATATTATCCCGTGCTTATTTACGTGACCCATCGGTCAGGTTGGATTATAACGCCGATGCATGAGCACAAATAAACCCATTCTCGTCATAACAAGCCAAGTTATCCGTGGCCGCATTGGAGCGCGCGCATCTGTCTTTGCGCTGGAGCGGCTTGGACATCCCGCTTGGTTCTTGCCCACCATCACCCTGCCTTGGCATCCAGGTCACGGCAAAGGACAGCGTATTGTTGCGCCCAGCGATGAATTTGCAGCCATTATCGATGATTTGATTGGAAACGATCAACTGGGTGATCTTAGTGGCATCATCACGGGCTATCTGGGCAACAGCGAACAGGCAGGCCCTATCGCCAAGCTTATTAAAGCTGCCAAGAACCAAAACCCAAATCTGCTGTATTGCTGCGATCCTGTGATCGGTGATGAAGGCGGGCTTTATGTGCCTGAAGAAACCGCCGCGGCCATTCGCGATGAACTTCTCCCGCTTGCCGACCTCATCACGCCCAACCGCTTCGAGTTTGATTGGCTGACGGCAAAAACCCACGCTATCAATGAAGACGTTGTGGAGACGGCCAAAACGCTCCCGCACCGCTATGTCGCCGTCACTTCAGCGTTTGCGATGATGAAACAATCACAAGGCACCCTGCTTTATGACCGTAACGCTGATGACGCTTTGCTTGCCGAACATCGCTCTTTTGAAAACGCGCCCAATGGGCCGGGGGATTTGTTTGCAGGCCTGTTGATGGCACGCTTGTTAAGCGGACAGACGCCCCAAAAAGCCCTTCAAACAGCAACAGCTGGGGTTTTTGATGTGTTAGCGCAAACCGTAAAGCGCGGGGCGGACGAGTTAGTGCTCATCGAAGAACAGTCCCGCATCGATCACCCTATGGCCATGGTCAACATGCGCCGCGTCGGCGGCCCCGTCGTTCGCCGCAAAGGCACCGTGGCAAAACCGACCTCGCTGACGTGAGCCAATAATGACCTGAGACAATCAAGTTTCACCCGTTGCAATTTGCTTCGGCAACCACAGATCACTAAAAACTAAACCACCTCATACAACCGAAGGATTGCCACCATCGGCGCGATCTGGAATAAGACCACAAACTACAACGTGACGAGGACCTCCCATGCTCGACAAATCTCAATCATTCCCCGCAGAGCTCCTTTCTGGATATAACCAATTTAAAGAGGATCATTTGCCAGAAGCCCGCGCACGCTATGAAGTGTTGGCGGAACTTGGCCAAAAGCCAAAAACGATGATTGTCTCTTGTTGCGATAGCCGCGCTGCGCCTGAAACCATTTTCAACTCCGCCCCCGGTGAACTCTTCGTTGTGCGCAACGTTGCAAACCTTGTTCCCCCTTATGAAGCTGACGACGGATTTCACGGCACATCTGCCGCCCTCGAATTTGCGGTGCAGGCGCTCAAAGTGGAGAATATTGTGGTTATGGGCCACGGACGCTGCGGCGGCGTGCAGGCGTTTCTTCTTCAAGATGAGGGCGTTATTGAAACACAGCCCCTGTCTCCCGGTGATTTTATCGGCAAATGGATCACGCTTCTCGAACCTGCAAAAGACAAAATGGTCTGCGAAGACGGCGCCGATTTTGCCGCGCGCAAACGCGCAATGGAAGAAGCAGGTATCCGTAATTCTATAGACAATCTCTTGACTTTCCCCTGTGTTAAAACACAAGTTGAACGTGGGAAAATTACGCTGCACGGCGCTTGGTTCGATATTTCCAGTGGTGAGCTCTACACAATGGATCACGAAACAGGCGCATTTTCAGTGGCCTAAGGTCAACTTTAAGGCCAAGCCCTCTTGGCACGAAGACTGGAGAGAAACATGAAAGCCTTATCACTGACGATTGCCTTGCTGCTGGCGACAATGCCAACTTTAACAATGGCGCAAACAACAGTTGAAAAAGAGGAAAGCCTAACCGCATGGTATGCCGCTTTGCAAAAGGTGGATGTCGCGGCAATGGAAGGCTTGATGGCACCAGAAGATTCCTCACCATTTAAATATGAGATCACGGATCTTAGTGTTGAACAAAACCGCAAAGAATTTATTGAATCAATGGCCGAATGGGCGGGTGCGATTAGTGGCGGCTCCATCGACTACAAAATCACTGAAAAAGGCGAAGGCTTTTATAGAGCACTCGTTTGCTATCGTTTTGTTGGCAGCGAATTGCTTGCCGAAGAAACTGTCAGTGTGTATGACACGAAAATCACCTCTGTTGCACAAATTGCCAAGGGTGATAGTTGCGCTGATTTCTAGACACGCAGGACCTTTATTCTGACCCAACAAAACAAAAACAACCCGCGCCAACAACAAGGCAACAAGGGTGGAAAAAATACAGCGGGCTTAGCCGCCAGAAAACGCAGCCTTCACTTGCTTGCCAAAGTTATTGATGAAGGCGAACCACTTGAATATTTGCTCGATCGCAAAGTGCTGGACGAGCTACCGCCCAATGATCGCAGCCTTGCACGGGCGATTACCTCAACAACCTTACGTCGGCGCTTTCAAATTGAAAAAATTCTAAGCGGTTATATGCAAAAGCCACTTGGAAGACGCGGCGGTCCTGCAATGCATTTGCTTCGTCTTGCCGTGGCGCAAATCTTGTTTTTGGATGTTGCCGACCATGCAGCCGTCAGCACCACGATGGAGATTGCCAAGAGCGATCATAAAGCTAAGCATTTTTCAAAACTCATCAATGGCGTTTTACGCACCATTGGCCGTGAGAAAGAAGATATTCTCGCCGCCCTTGATCCCATCGACATTCTGCCTGAGTGGCTCTGCAAAACATGGGTCAAAGCCTATGGCAAAAAGACCGTGGCCGATATGGCAGCGGCCCTTTGCCATGAACCTTATCTTGATATTGCAACCAAATCTGATGCCGAAAAATGGGCTAAAGAATTAGATGGCATTGCGCTACCAACAGGCTCCGTTCGTCTAAAACTGCGTGGCGCTGTTCCAAATTTATCTGGGTTTGAAGACGGTGAATGGTGGGTGCAAGATACAGCCGCAAGCCTCGCGCCATCATTGCTGGGAGATGTCAACGGCAAAACAGTCGCAGACCTATGTGCCGCCCCCGGCGGTAAAACCGCCTATTTGGCAAGCAGAGGCGCACGTGTGACAGCGGTTGATAGCTCCACACCACGGCTAGAAAAACTGACAGAAAACCTAAAACGCCTCAACCTAAAAGCAGAGTGCGTCACCAGCGATGTTATGACTTGGGAGCCTGAGCAACTGTTTGATGCGATTTTGTTGGATGCGCCGTGTTCAGCGACAGGCATTGCCCGCAAGCACCCAGATATTTTTTCGCTCAAGGACGCGCAACAAATTCCGCAAATGGCGTCGCTTCAGCGGAAAATTCTAAAAGCCTCTATCGCCTTCTTAAAACCTGGCGGTACTCTGGTGTTTTGCACATGCTCGTTACAACCAGAAGAAGGCGAAGCGGTGCTTGATTTTATTGAAGCTGAAAATCTGCCACTGAAACTCAACCCCATTCAAGCTAATGAGGTTGGCGGCATCACGCAATTGATCCAGGAAAACGGGACCATCCGCACCTTACCTCATCACCTCGATCATACTGACTCAGTACTTTCTGGAATAGATGGCTTTTTTATGGCGCGTTTTCAACATGTTAATAACAAAAACTCTTGCTAATGTGGCCACATAGTTCAGAAACTATTGTCTCTAAAGAGAAATTTTTCTTAAGGTGACTGTCCGGCCATGTAAAGGCCTTGCGCAATCTACGTAAATAACCGAGCGAGCAAAGGGATATCCTTGCCAACTGCGACCACTTTTTCAGAACGTTTAAAGCTGATGCAACTCAATGTGATGCATCAGCTTACCAGTCTGTATAAAATCGTGAGCTTTAATCCATTGGCGCGTTTCCGCCTTTTGGGGGCTGCGGCTAGTGAGCTTTTGATTGCGCCGCAAGATATTTCAACGGCTGACCCAACCAGAGCCTCTGATTTTTATCAAGGTTACTATTCACTGCGTGGATATACCGTAAACTGCGGCGGGCAATCGCCTTTTGAGGTTCAAGGCCAACCACAAAAATGGGAAGAGGCTCTGCATGAATTTGCTTGGCTCAACCATTTAAGGGCGGCAGAAACGTCTGTTTCGCGCATTCAAGCGCGCACGCTGGTTGAAGACTGGATCAGCACTCATGGCTCGTTGCGCGGCATGACAGCCGAGCCTTGCATCCTGTCGAAACGGGTCATTGCATGGCTCAGTCATTCCCCTTTACTGCTTCAAGAATGTGAGCTTGATTTTTATCAACGGTTTATGCGCAGTTTGACAAAGCAAGTTCGCGTTCTTCAAATATCCCACAGCAAGACCCCAGCGGGCATGTCACGTCTTTATACCGCCATTGCCCTCGCCTATGCCGCCGTCGGCATGGGGCGCGATGAAAAAGCCATCCGCTCAGGCCTCAAACCGCTTGACCAAGAATTATACAGCCAAATTTTGCCAGATGGGGGCCATATAAGCCGAAACCCAGCTAATTTGATTGTCATCTTGTCGTTGCTCATGCCCCTTCGCCAAGCCATCATCTCCCGCAATACGGTACCGAGCGACGTTCTCATAGGCGCCATTGATCGCATCATGCCGATGTTACGGTTTTTCCGTTTAGGCGATGGTACATTTGCCAAGTTCAATGGCATGGGTCACACGCCAATTGACGTTGTTAGCACGATGCTCGCCTATGATGATGCTAAGGGCACACCCGTGCTCAATGCTCAACATTCAGGCTATCAACGCCTCCAAGCAAACCGCACAATTGTCATCATAGATACGGGTGCTACACCGCCGCAAAATGTTAGCGGTAATATGCACGCGGGATGTCTCTCATTCGAAATGAGTGACGGACCGGACCGCATGATCGTCAATTGTGGTTCAGCAAGTAATATCAATATACAAAACAATCAGGCTATCGGCTCAATCGCGCGATCAACGGCAGCCCACACCACACTGTCAATAAACGACACATCGTCCAGCCGCTTTTTACCAGAACAAAAATATAAGCACCTTGCTGGTGTGCCGGTTTTGACGGGACCAAAAAATACTCAAGTTGAGCGCAGCCATAACCAAGATCATTCAATGGTTACAGCTGAACACGATGGTTATGTCCCACATTTCAATGTGCGTCATCGCCGTGAGATTTGGCTTGATTCAGAGGGCACCACATTAACCGGACGCGACACTTTGTTGGATGGTAATGGCGATACGATTGCCAATGACAATCGGCATACATTCCAGTTGAGATTTCATCTTGATTCCAGCGTTGCAGCCCAAGCAAGTTCCGGCCATACAGTCGATATCAAACTATCATCCGGCCAACGCTGGTTGTTCACTTGCCAAAATCACGCCGTTGAACTAACGGACACCATCAATATTTCTGATGTCTATGGCACCAAACCAGCGTTCCAAATTTTACTTCACGGACCACTTTCTAACACATCTGTCTTAGATTGGACCTTCCAACGTCTTTCTTGATGGAAAGAAAAGTGGTATCCGCTCCCCAAACGTAAAATGTGTCTCGCCTATTATAGGCTCAGAACTCAATTAAAAAGAGGATCTCCCATCCATGGCTGTATCTGCCATCACTTTTGATATTCCAAATATTGTCCCTGCAAAACGCGCCCTGCTTTCCGTCTCTGATAAAACGGGCATTATCGACTTTGCAAAAGCGCTTGCGGATGCAGGCATTGATCTCATTTCAACTGGCGGCACGCGCAAAGTTATTGAAGAAGCGGGTCTTGCTGTTTCTGATGTTTCAGAAATCACGGGCTTTCCTGAGATTATGGATGGTCGCGTCAAAACACTTCACCCGTCTGTGCATGGTGCGCTGTTGGGTGTTCGCGATCATGCTGACCACGCCAAAGCAATGGACACTCACGGCATTATCGGGATCGACCTTGTGGTTGTGAACCTTTATCCGTTTGAGGAAACAGTTGCCAAAGGTGCCGATTATTCTTCTGCGATTGAAAACATCGACATTGGTGGTCCAGCCATGGTGCGAGCCTCAGCTAAAAACCATGCTTATGTGAGCATCATCACGGATCCATCAGACTATGACGCTGTGCTTGCCAACATCGCAGAAAATGGTGGCACCACATATGAACAGCGCCAAAAGCTAGCGGCCAAAGCCTTTGCCATGACGGCAAGTTATGATGCGAGCGTCTCGAACTGGTTTGCAGCCGAACTCACAATTGATATGCCAACAAAGCGCGCGATCGGCGGCACGTTAGATGCCGTTATGCGCTACGGCGAAAACCCACACCAGCAGGCGGGTTTTTATAAAACAGGCGAACACCGCTATGGCGTTGCCACCGCCACCCAGCACCAAGGCAAGGCGCTGTCGTTTAACAATATCAACGACACCAACGCTGCCTTCGAATTGGTCGCAGAATTTGATCCTGAGCAATCAGCAGCCATCGCGATTATCAAACACGCAAATCCATGTGGCGTTGCAGAAGGCGCGTCCTTGATTGATGCCTATAAGCTTGCCCTGCGTTGTGATCCTGTTTCCGCGTTTGGGGGCATCGTTGCCATGAACCAAACGCTTGATGCAAAATCGGCAGAAGAAATCGTGAAGGTTTTCACCGAAGTCATTATCGCGCCAGATGCAACGGATGAAGCAAAAGCAATTGTTGCTGCGAAGAAGAACTTGCGCTTGCTTACCACTGGCGGTTTACCTGATCGGCGAGCAAAAGCGCTTGATGTGCGAACCGTTGCAGGCGGACTTCTTGTCCAAGATAAAGACAATGGTGTGATTGACGATATCGACTTGAAAGTCGTGACCAAGCGCCAGCCAACAGATCAAGAAATGCAAGATTTGCGCTTTGCCTTCAAGATTGCAAAGCACGTGAAGTCAAACGCCATTGTCTATGTAAAAGATGGTGCCACAGTTGGCGTTGGCGCAGGACAAATGAGCCGTGTGGATTCATCCCGCATCGCCGCCCGCAAAGCACAAGACGCCGCCGAAGCAGTAGGCCTTGCTGAAAATCTTGCCATCGGCTCTGTCGTTGCCTCAGATGCTTTCTTCCCCTTCGCAGATGGCCTATTGTCTGCGGCAGAAGCGGGTGCAACAGCGATCATTCAACCAGGTGGTTCCATGCGGGACGATGAAGTGATTGCCGCCGCAGACGAAGCGGGACTTGCCATGATATTTACTGGCATGCGTCACTTCAGACACTAATTGTTTCGGGCATAAGTGAGAGTTTCATGAGCGATATTAAAAAGACAGATACCTCAAACCTAACCATGTTAGGCGGGCAAACGGTTCAGCCGCAAAGCCCCGATGAGGCGGTGTTGGAACGGGTGCCAAACAATAATGCGGGCACGGATTACGTGGTGCGCTTTGTCCAGCCAGAGTTTACGTCGCTCTGCCCCATGACAGGCCAACCCGATTTCGCGCATTTAGTACTCGACTATATTCCGGGCGACTATTTGGTTGAATCAAAATCGCTCAAGCTCTTCCTGACCTCATTCCGCAATCACGGTTCTTTCCATGAAGATTGCACCTTGTCTGTGGCGCAGCGCATTGTGGATACGATTAATCCAACGTGGCTTCGTATTGGTGGTTACTGGTTCCCACGTGGCGGCATGCCAATAGATGTTTTTTGGCAAACAGGCGAAGCACCTAAGGGTGTTTGGATTCCAGATCAAGCCGTTCCAGGTTATCGCGGACGCGGTTAAGAGGCTTCGTTCAAGACTGGCCGCTTTCGTGCCTTTTCACAAGAGACCACATAGCCCACAAGCCAAACAGTGGGCCTGGAATCAGTAATAAAAACACATATTGCACCCCCATTGGTTCAACCATGTGATTGATCAACTGCACGCTTACGATCGAAATTGTATAGCCAATGGCGTTGGCAACAGCGAGTGCACACCCAACCAGTGCAGGCGGAGCAAATTGTGCGTTTAAGGTGGAATATTGCGGGCTGTCACCTGAAATTAAAATACTCCAGATAATCACAAACGGCAGGAATATTTCTGGCGCGGTGAAAAACATCAAAGGCGATATCAGACAGCCGATCAATGACCCGAAAAGCTGAAACGTTGCAACCCGCGCACTACCAAATCGACGAACCAAAACACCACCGCCTGCACAACCAATCGCACCCACGCCAATTATGATGAAAGTCCAAAGTGAAATATTCAGGCTCAGTTCTGGTCTGGTCGCCACATAGCCCACAAGCAGGACGGGAAAAAACGCCCACGCCGCAAAAATTTCCCACATATGGCCGAAATAACCAAAGCTGGAACTGCGAAATTTCGCAGAGGAGAACACTTTGCCCACAGCACTAAAATCAAACTTTGACGCTTGTTTTAAATGCGGGCCATCTGGCACAAAGACGGCCATCAACACCCCTCCAAAAGCTGCAAGAACAGCCACACTAAGAATGACCGTTTGCCAAGCCCAAGCCTCGCCCATCGCCCGCACAAGATGAGGCGCTGCCGTCCCAAGCACCAAAGCGCCGATCATAAAACCGAGTGCAAGGCCTAAATCTTTTTTGAACCATCCAGAAGCGATCTTCATGCCAACGGGATAGATGCCCGCCAACAAGAACCCAACCAGAAAACGATTAGCAAGAAACAAGGAAAGGTTTTCATCAATCAACACGGTTGTGGCTGACACCAACGCACCGCTCAAACAACAAATCAGATAGATCCAGCGCGGCGAATAACGATCAGCAAGGGTCAAAACGGCAAAACTCAAGGTACCTGCGATAAAACCTAATTGCACCGCCATAGTAATATGCCCAAGCGCTTCAGGCGCAAGGCCCCAGTCTTGTTCAAGGTCTGGTAAGATTGCATTGCCAGAAAACCAAAGCGACGTGCCCGCAAACTGCGACAACACAATGATAAACAGCAAAAAATTTAGCCGCGGCTGTCCCATGACATTCCTCCCAAATGGGAGCATGGCCTTAATAAGAGATTGTTGCAATCACTGGAAAGTGGTCGGAGCCAATGTTTGGCCCAAGAACGGCTCGCCCCCGCATCCCTTTTGCCATCATCACATGATCAATTGGCAAAACCAGAGACGGCAACCATGGTCTTAGTATCGTTCGTAAGGACCATCGCAAACCTGCAATCAGTTCAACATCCGCAGCTGTTGCAATTTTTGAAACATGAACACTCCAAGGCGACGCATTAAAATCACCTCCCATCACCACGGGTTTTGGAACCTCCTTTATGAGGGGGAGAAGGGCTTCAACTTGTTCTGGTTGATAGTAAGGAAACGGCCAATAAAGATGCAATGCCGCGACACTGATCAGCTTGCCATCCACATTGAGCTGAAGCCACCCAAAACGATTATTCTCAGTACATTGCGCCGCCTCATCATTTAACGTGCTCGGCCATTTGGAGAGGATCACCACATTACCAACCTCGTTCGTTCTACAAGAAAGTTGTGTCGGGTAATTTTGCTTTAGGCTCTCCAACATCGGCCATGCAGCGCGGGTTATTTCCTGAAAGGTAATAACATCAGGTTGTTCGCTGCTGACAAACGTTATCACCTCATCAAATTGACGATTGTTAAAGCCAATATTGAACTGCATGAGCTTTAGTGTTTTACCGCTATCAACTAGTGGCCCCTGCCCGATAAATGGCAAAGCTGGATAAAGGCTTGCAACTGTTGCGGCATAAACTGCAACAGCAATACCAACAGATTTCCAACGCCGCGCGGACAACCGCAATAATGTGAAGACCGTCAGCGGCATGAGCAGGTAAAATCTAAAATGTGCGACCGAGTCAGCCAAGGCAACGAACGGGCTTAAAAAGCTAAAAAGCAGCAAGCCGACAATGGTCCAACCAATCGGTGAAAAGATTGGCAACAAGAAGCGAAGGATCAAAAGGAAGGCCTCAACCAGATTAAATTACGCCCGCACCTTAAAACATGATTTGGCCGAATTAAGACAGGGCGAATGGAAAACCCTTGAAGTCTGGAGACATTGATGCACATAAACACCTAACAACAACAATTGGGACGATCGCATGAGCGAGCAAGCAACCACCATTGATGATGCAGAAGTAGCCCGTTTTTCCGCCATGGCGGCTGAATGGTGGAACCCGACAGGTAAATTCCGCCCTTTGCATAAATTCAATCCAGTGCGCCTTGCTTATATCAAAGAGCAGGTGTGCCAGCATTTCGATCTTGATGCCTCTAAGCCGCAACCCTTTAAAGGATTGCGGATTTTGGATATTGGGTGCGGCGGTGGTTTGCTTTGTGAACCAATGGCACGTCTTGGCGCTGAGATTGTTGGGGCCGATGCGTCTGAGACCAATATTGAAGTTGCAAAAATTCATGCGGAACAAACGGGTGTCACCGTCGATTATCGCGCCACCACCTCAGAAGCTTTGGCCGCAAACGGCGAGCAATTCGACATCATCTTGAATATGGAAGTGGTAGAACACGTCGCAGACGTTGACCTGTTCATGGCCAGTTGCTGCGAGATGGTAAAGCCGGGCGGCTTGATGTTTGTCGCCACGATCAACCGCACAGCAAAAGCGCGCATGCTCGCGATTTTTATGGCGGAGCAAGTGCTGCGTTGGTTGCCTGTTGGCACCCATGAATTTGAAAAACTGGTGAAACCTGAAGAGCTGGAAGCAACCTTTAGCAAAGGGGGCCTGTCCCTGCTTGATGAACGTGGCGTGACCTATAACCCCATTCTCGACCGTTGGTCGAAATCGCGGGATATGGATGTCAATTATATGGTGTTGGCAACAAAACCTGCTTAAGCGCTAACGCTAGAGCTAGCGCTTAAGGCCAGAGACCCTAGTTATTATCTTCTGGCAGTGCAGGCAAAGGCATAAAATCAACGCCTTCATCAATCAACTCTTGAGCTTCCTCAAAAGTCGCCTTGCCGAAAATACCGTGGGCATCTTCTTCGCCATAATGAATTTCGCGCGCTTTTTCAGCGAATTTATCGCCGACATTCACCGCGTTATTCTCAACCCAGCTCCGCAATTCACGCATCTTATCAACCACCGCCCGCATGGTGTCATCACCGTGTACGAGTGGCTCAGGGATGGTTGCTGGAATAACATCAGCTTCACTAACACCCGACATAGGGGCCGGCGTAGGTTCAGGAACAGGCGTAGAGGCTGCCGCCACCGCTTCAGCATCTAACGTCACCGTCTCAACAATCTCACCCTGCATTTTTGTGCCTGTCACAGATGGGGCCATCAAAGTCTTTTCAACCTCATCAGTGCCGCAATAAGGACAAGTGACAAGCCCCATTTTCTTCTGATCGTCAAACGCAGAGGAACTGCCAAACCAGCCATCAAATAGATGGTCTTCACTGCATTTGAGGGCGTATTTAATCACTGAGGTAACTTTTCTGAACGATATGAAACAGCTGACGTATCAAATTCTCGACCGTGGGTCAGAACCGGAATGCGTTTACGCGCTTTCAAAACATCTTGCAAATCAATTTTCGCAGTGATGAAACCTGGCTCATCATTTTCACTGTCTGCAATTACGTTCCCCCAAGGGTCAACAATGATGCTGTGACCAAACGTTTTACGGCCATCTTCATGGATTCCGCCTTGGGCTGCGGAAATCATAAAGCTTCCATTTTCAATCGCCCGTGAGCGCATAAGAACATGCCAATGGGCCTGCCCTGTTTGCCGTGTGAAGCACGCAGGCGCGGTTAAAATATCGGCCCCTGCCAAGGCCTGTCGACGGAAAACTTCAGGGAAGCGCACATCATAGCAAATCGCGACGCCAATTTTAGCATCTCCCGTTTCCACAACGGGCGAACGCACGCCAGGTTCATAGGTGTTTGATTCACGCCAGCTCTCGCCATTGTCCAAATCCACGTCAAACATATGGATTTTATCATAGGTCGTAATCAAGCTGCCATCAGGTCCAAAGACAAACGCACGATTGGCGACCTTGCCGTCATTGCGCAAAATCGCCAGCGAACCAATGTGCAGCGTGATGCTCAGCTCTTTGGCAAGTGCACCAAATGCTTTCACACCTTGGTCGTCCGGCTCTTCGACGATTTTCTCCATCAAAGAGGCACGACCCGTTTCAACCAGATGGGTCATTTCAGGCGTTTGAATATAGCTCGCCCCATCGGCTGCTGCCTGCCTTATCAGCTGTGACGCCGTTTCAATATTCTCACCCACTGAGCGGGTGGAACGAAGTTGGATGCAGGCAGCTTTAAACATGCAGTCTACGCAGACAACAGCGGATCAAGCTTGCCAGCGCTTTCCATTGCATAAAGTTCATCACAACCACCAACATGGGTTTTGCCAATGAAAATTTGCGGGAATGTTGATCCACCATTTGATTTTTGAATCATTTCTTTACGCAACGCTTGGTTCATTGTGGCATCGTGTTCTTTAAAACTCGCGCCTTTTTCTTTCAGAAGCTTTTTAGCCGCGGTGCAGTAAGGACAGAATTTGCGGGTGTAGATTACAACGTCTTGCATAAGGTTTCCTTTCCCATTGAGGGGGTATTTTTGTCTGCTGTTTATATGAGATTTTCATTCGCATCTACAACCTTGGCAAAAGCAATAACATCCACATGAGCCGCATTTTCACGAAGAAGTGCTCGAACACAGGCAGAAACCGTCGCGCCCGTGGTAACAACATCATCGATTAAAACCACTCGTTTACCATGCACATTCATCGCCTGCTGCGCTGGTACTTTGAAAGCACCCTCGACATTTCTGTGCCGCTCCTTGCGCTCAAGGCTTGTTTGCTGCTGTGTTGCTCTAATGCGCTCTATGGCTTGCAACGCACAAGGCACGCCCGTGAGATTACTCATTTCGCGGCTTAAAAGAGCGGCTTGATTAAAGCGGCGGCTAATAAACCGACTTTTATGCAAGGGCACTGGCACCAATACGTCCGCATCTTCCAACAAAGCCGCCCCTGCCCGCGCCATGAAACCAGCTAATGGCTTCGCCAAATCCAGACGGTCGTGAAATTTCAACGATAAAATTAGGCGTTGTGCCGTTCCATCATAGCGACTAGCAACCCGCATTTTTCGGTAGAGCGGCGGGTCAGCAATGGCCTCAGCGCTCGTGATGGCTTCACCCAAGTCAAACGCAAGCGGACTACCCGTGCGTTGGCATATAGGCCCATCTATCAATGGTAATTCAGCCCAGCAGGAAGAACAAAGCCCACCCTGATTTGCGACCATATCATCACAGGCAAGACAACGTGGCGGCAAAACGAGATGGAACATCGCCTTGGCTATGTTTTTCGTATGCTGTGATACCCTTTGAAGATCAAAAATCTGGTTCATCTAAGGTTAGAGCCTATGTTTTGCTTGTATCTCACCCTGTCTTTCTTTATCTCAGCATCAAAACCACGCCACGTCCAATTAAGATATTTAAACCGAGCAAAACAATGCCTGCCCGAGTGGCGCAACGTGGGCATAGCGAAGGTATAGCCGTTGGCAACACAGCAAAACCCAACAACCATCATCGACAAGGTCGCACTCCGTCGCAACCGTGAGCGTGCCCGTTTCATTGCAAAACCTGATGCTGATTTTCTTGTGCGCTATGCCGCAGATGATCTTGCACTAAGGCTCTCAACAATTACCAAGCCTTTGACAAAGATTGCGGACCTTAACAATGCAGGCTCTGCAATTTTCGATGTTCTTCAAAATTCAGGGCCAGACACCGACATCATCCAAACCAAGTCACCAACCTTTGCAATACCCAATGCAGCCGTGTGCGACGATGACATTGTGCCCTTTACCAATAGTTCCTTCGATCTCATTGCCTCTGTGCTTAATCTGCAATTTGTTGATGATCTTCCTGGAACACTCATTCAAATCAGACGCGCCCTTCGCCCTGACGGCTTGTTCCTTGGCATGATTATGGGCGGCTCTACACTACAAGAATTACGACAATCTTTTCTTATGGCTGAGGCAGAACTAACAGGCGGCGCAAGCGCTCGGGTCCTTCCCTTCATCGACGTAAAAGATGCAGGCCATCTTCTCCAACGAGCAGGCTTTGCGCTCCCAGTTACCGACACTGAGCATTTAACAGTGCGCTATGATCACCCAACCGATTTAATGCGTGATTTAAGAGCAATGGGGGCAACGAATTGTGTCACAGGTCGTTCCCGAAATTTCTTACGGCAGGATGTTTTTAACAGCGCCTGCGAGCAATATGTGAAAAATTACTCGGACGCTGATGGCCGAATAAGGGCCACTTTTGAAATTATCTCAATGTCAGGATGGGCGCCACATGAGAACCAACAAAAACCACTGAAGCCAGGCTCTGCAAAAATCAGTCTTAAAGATGTTCTTTAGTAATTTAAAAAATGCAGTTAGTAGAAATGCTTAGGTTCCATCTTAGCCGTTATTGGCAGAATTCGTGATACTATTTTCTACTTCACCAACTGATGAATCGTAGAGGTTTTCCACGTTCAAACCAGTCACACCAACTGCACCAATTATGGTAACAGCCAGCAAAGCTGCAATGACGCCATATTCAACCGCAGTCGCGCCATTGCGATCTTGAGCAAATTTCTTGTAAAATTTGATGCACGTGATCATGGGACCTCCGCCCTAATTTTTCAGTTATTGCAAATCTTTTGGCAACTTGTAGACACGGTAAGTCTTTGTTTCACCATCGATTTGTAAATCTGTCGTCAACTCACCTTGTTTCTTAGGTGTTGACGCAGTCGTCACATAATCAATTTCGACAGGCTTAACGCCTTCACGCCAAGCGATGATCATGGGCTTAAATTGATCGCCCAATACCGCAACGCCAGTAACAACCATCACGGCCATAGCGCTAAGGAACAACGCATATTCAATGCTGGAACCACCACGAACTGATATTCCAAACTTCTTCCACATAATCGTACCTTCAAACAGCGAATAACGTAAGCATTCTGCCCTTTTACGCTTAACAATTGGTTCACGCAGAGGGATAAACTTTTGAAAGAGGCTTAAAAATCAAAGCAAAAGATCAATAAGTGGCGGAATAAGCGGTTCATCCGCTGGCGGCATATCGAAACTTCGAAGCTGGTTTACCCGCACCCATTTGATTTCTTGGCCTTCTTTCCCGTGCGGCTGCCCCCAAAAACGACGGCAAATATAAAGCGGCATCAGCAAATGAAAGTCATCATACCCATAACTTGCAAAGGATAATGGCGCCAAACAATCAACTTTGGTTTCAATGTCGAGTTCTTCTTTTAGTTCACGTACCAGCGCTTCTTCAGGGCGCTCTCCAACTTCCAGTTTGCCACCAGGAAACTCCCATAGACCCGCCATTGCTTTGCCTTCAGGGCGCTTTGCAATGAGCACACGGTTGTCCACATCAACAAGGGCGCAAGCGACAACGAGGGTCAATTTCATTGGAAATCCATTTATTGATCGAGGAACGCGTAAATATAACGATAAAAATCTTGAAATCCGAGGCTTTTATAAAGCGAAATAGCCGCCAAATTACTGACCTCAACAGCAAGCCAACACCAATCAAGGTCCTGCGATGCTTCATCACTAAACAAAGCATTCATGGCAGCCCGAGCGAAACCTTGACGACGACACGTCTCATCCGTCACCACATTTTGGATTGTCATAACACCCACATGGATAACCCCCATAGCCGTTGCAACCAGCTTGCCGTCTTTCATCACCACGACATAACGAGTTTCATCCAAAATGCCGTCCAACATGGCCGTTAACAGTGCGCGTTGTCCTTGAAATCTTGGTGTGCATTGAATGAACGTATCAATCCAAAGGTCAGAATAATTTGCCGTTATTTCAATTTCTAAATCTGAGCGATTAACATCCACCGCAAGAGGTAAATCTCGCTTGAGGGTCAATGTTGGGTTTTGAAACGTATAACCACGCTTTTGCAGCGCATTGACCACGGGCAGCGGTGCTAATGGGCTAAGGCGCGCGCGTGGAGGCAAACCAACCCGGCGATAGGTTTCTTCCATCCAGTTAAGGCGGCCTTCGACATTTTTATCATCAGATGGATCAAGAAAGAACAAAGAGTTAGCACGCCCAGATACACCGTCGGCCATGCCAAGCAACCAACGGCCTGACAAGCAAAGCTTTAAAGCAGGCCAAGCAGAAGCAACCATAGATTCAGCATGGAGAATATCGGCCGTGGTGACTTTCGCCTCAGCTCCGGTAGTCGCCATTGATTGCCACATATTGTTTGGTTAGATCGCACGTCCACATGGTGGCTTTACCCTTGCCAATGCCTAAATCCACGACAAGCTGAATGTCGTCATTTTTCATAACGGCGGAAGCGGCTTCTTCGCTGTAATCAGGATCACGTTCGCCATTGACCGCCACACGAACATCACCAAACCATATAGCGAGCCTATCGCGGTCAGCTTCTTCGCCTGCCTTACCAACGGCCATAACAACCCGCCCCCAATTGGCGTCTTCACCAGCAATTGCGGTTTTGACCAAGGGTGAATTGGCGATTGCTTTTGCCACATTTTTTGCAGCACGCGCAGATTTTGCCCCAAGCACATTGATTTCAACAAACTTACTTGCCCCCTCACCATCGCGAACAATTTGATGGGAAAGATCCAATGATACCGCATGAAGAGCCTTAGCAAGCAGACGCAATCTTTTGTCTTTGCTGTCACTGATTGGATCAATCGACGCTTTGCCTGTTGCAAACAAAAGCACGGTATCACTTGTTGATGTGTCACTATCGACGGTCACCGAATTAAACGAGGCATCCGCTGACTGGGTGAGAAGCTTTTGCAGGAGTTCACTGGAAATGGGCGCGTCGGTGACGATAAACGACAACATGGTCGCCATGTCTGGCGCGATCATGCCGGAGCCTTTTGCAATTCCATTGACGGTGATGATTTCACCATCAATCTCAACACTTGCTGTTGCAACTTTAGGAAACGTATCCGTCGTCATGATGGCTTTCGCAGCATCAAGCCATGACTTCTCATTCAAATCACGATGAAGACCACCCAAAACGCCATCAAAAACCGACGCATCAAGGGGTTCGCCAATCACACCAGTTGAGGCCAAATAAACCTGATTAACCGGGCAACCCACTTGTTCAGAAACAAGCTCAGCTGATATGCGAACTGCTTCCCAGCCTTTTACACCTGTAAAAGCATTGGCATTGCCAGCGTTGATAAGAACCGCGCGCGCTGTGCCTGCCTGCAAAACTTGCTTACACCAATCAACAGGGGCTGATGAGCATTTGGATGTGGTGAAAACGCCAGCTACAGCAGCAGGTTCATCAAAATGCATAAGCAAAACATCTTTGCGACCAGCATATTTGATGCCTGCTTCCGCAACGGCCAAGCCAACACCTTTCAGTGCTGGCATTTCTGCATAACGGGAAGGTGCAAGCGGCGAAACGTTGTCCATCAAACTACCTTTGACCTACTGGTAAACACCAGAAAACAGTGGCTTTTACTCAGCCTTCTTTTCTTCTTCAGCGGCACTTTCAGGAAGTTGATCTGATGCGATCTCAACTTTTGCATTTTCCCGAAGAGATATAATTTTTGCTCGGAAAAGATTGCTAAATACCTGTCCACGTAGTTGGTCAGCAATGGCTTCATATGTTGGAGCTTCAGTTTGCGACACTTCAATCACTTTAATCACATGCCAACCAAATTGAGTTTTCACTGGTACTTTCGAATATTCGTCAGCTTTCAATTCGACGGCCGCATTATAAAACGGTTCAACCATTTGGCCTTTGCGGAAGAAACCAAGGTCACCACCGTTTTTACCACTTGGTCCTGTTGATTTTTCTTTTGCCAGTTCAGCAAAATCCTTGCCGCCGTCTAGATCAGTAATAAGCTGCTTTGCTTCATCTTCCGTCTCAACCAAGATATGGCTGGCTCTGATTTGATCTTCAGGTGTAAATCGAGCAAGGCGCTCAACATATTGTTCCTGAAGCAATTCTTCAGTTACTAGCGGTTGAATTTTATCCGTGACATAGAAGTTTCTTAAGTTCAAACGTTTCAAATGTTCCATGCGTTTTTTCAAAATTGGCGCATCTTGTACATTTACTTTCTCTGCTTCTTCCGCAAGCAACACCATATCAATCATGATATTGATCATCGTCGCTCGGCGATCCGCAGTATCTACCCGTTGCAATTCTTCCGCGAAATCCACGGATGCGATTGATACGTCTTGATTGGTGAAGTCAACGCCATTGATAGTAAAGGCTACAGCCTCTGGTTCAAAAGTCGGCTGCTGAGCAAAAGCTGCGCCTGACAGACCAAAAAGCGTTGCGCTACCAATAACGACAGACGAAATAATCATTTTTCTCATGTGAGAAAGAACTGAGGGTTTTTTAGCGGATGATCGGATCATCAAAATCTCCAAATTAAATTTCAAGAATACCAATTTCATGGTTCTTGAATGTTAGGCATTTGCGTTGGCGTGTCGGTCGCACGACAATATGTCAAAAAATCGATTCTTTAAATAGCAATCCATAATCAAGAATAACAGCCTCGGCTAGCGGATTCTTTTACTTTTCAATCGGCGTTGACATAAACACTGCCCACTCTTATCTGTCACTCAATAAATGGTCTAGGATGTTTTGTTAACTTTAACGCATCCTTTTCTGGTGTAAGAAGACCAAAGTTATTCGTCAATTTAGCGACTCAATAGGAAAATCCAATGGTATTTGGCGCCATCGCCCGCAAAGTTTTCGGCACTCCGGCTGACCGACGTGTCAAAGGTTATCAGCCCAAAGTTGATGCAATCAATGCGTTAGAACCTGAATTGGAGGCGTTAAGCGATGACGAATTGCGCGCCAAAACGGATGAATTCCGCCACCGTTTCCAAGATGGAACGTCTGTTGACGATCTTTTGATCGAAGCGTTTGCGGTTGCCCGTGAAGGATCAAAACGCGCTCTCGGCATGAGACCATTCGATGTTCAGCTCATGGGCGGCATGGTTTTACACGAAAATGCCATTGCAGAGATGCGCACAGGTGAAGGTAAAACGCTTGTTGCGACCCTGCCAGTTTACCTCAATGCCATCACAGGCAAAGGCGTTCACGTGGTTACAGTGAATGACTATCTAGCAACCCGCGATGCGGAATGGATGGGTAAACTTTACAATTTCCTTGGCCTTAGTGTCGGCATCATCGTGCATGGCCTTGATGATGAAGAACGCCAGCAGGCTTATGGCTGCGACATTACATATGCGACAAATAACGAACTGGGTTTCGATTATCTGCGCGACAACATGAAATACACCGTCGACACCATGTCCCAGCGCGGCCATTATTTCGCAATTGTCGATGAGGTTGATTCAATCCTAATCGATGAAGCGCGAACACCGCTTATTATTTCTGGCCCCTTAGAAGATCGATCTGATGAATATATTCTAGTCGATAAATTCATCCCACAGCTCACCGAAGAGCATTACGAGATCGATGAGAAACAAAAATCAGCCAACTTCACCGAAGAGGGTAATGAATTTTTGGAAGGACTTCTGAGAGAAGAAGGCCTCTTAAAGGGTGAAAACCTCTATGATGTCGAGAACGTTACAATGGTGCATCACGTCACCAATGCATTGCGTGCTCACAAACTCTTCTTAAAAGACAAAGACTATATCGTTCGTAATGATGAAGTCGTCATCATCGATGAATTCACGGGCCGCATGATGCCAGGTCGTCGCTTCTCAGAAGGTTTACACCAATCTTTGGAAGCAAAAGAAGGCGTAGAAATTCAGCCTGAAAACCAGACACTCGCATCTGTCACGTTCCAAAACTATTTCCGCATGTACGATAAACTTGGCGGCATGACAGGTACAGCCCTTACCGAAGCTTCAGAGTTTGGCGATATTTACGGCCTTGAAGTTGTCGATATTCCGACCAATCTACCGGTAAAACGGATCGATGAAAGTGATGAGGTCTATCGCACGGTTGAAGAAAAATACAACGCCATTGTTCTGGAAATTGAAGAAGCTCAGAAAATGCGTCAGCCGATTCTCGTTGGCACAACGTCGATTGAAAAATCCGAGCTGATCGCAGATATGCTGAAGCAAAAAGGCTTGAAGGATTACAACGTCCTCAACGCCCGCTATCACGAACAAGAAGCGCAGATCGTGGCACAAGCTGGTGTCCCAGGTGCGGTAACCATCGCCACCAATATGGCTGGTCGTGGTACAGATATTAAGCTTGGCGGCAACCTTGAAATGCGCATCGAGATGGAACTCGGTGACATGGAAGAGGGTAAGAAGCGAGACAAGAAAATTGCTGAGATAGAAGCTGAAATTGAAGTGCTCAAGAATGAAGCGCTCGAAGCCGGTGGTCTTTACGTTCTCGCAACCGAACGCCACGAAAGCCGTCGTATTGATAACCAGTTGCGCGGTCGTTCTGGCCGTCAGGGTGATCCGGGTCGCTCTAAATTCTATTTGTCTCTACAAGATGATCTGATGCGCATTTTCGGTTCCGACCGCATGGATGGTATGCTTCAACGGCTTGGCCTTGAAGAAGGTGAAGCGATTATTCACCCTTGGATCAATAAGGCGCTTGAGCAGGCTCAAAAGAAAGTTGAAGCTCGAAACTTCGATATTCGTAAGAACCTTTTGAAATTCGATGATGTGATGAATGACCAACGTAAGGTCATCTTTGAACAACGTATCGAAATGATGGGTGATGATGATTTGGCCGAAACGGTCTCAGAAATGCGCACCGACGTGGTTGATGATTTGATTAGCAAGCATATCCCTGAAAAGGCTTATGCAGAGCAATGGTCTGTTCCAGAACTTAAAGGTGAAGTCGAAACCTATTTGGCACTGGACCTACCGATTGAAGAATGGGCTGAGGAAGAGGGTATCGCCGACGAAGAAATTCGCGAGCGCCTTCAAAAAGCAGCTGATGAACAAGCTGCCTCCCGTGCTGTTCATGTGGGCACTGAGAATATGCGTCACATTGAAAAAGCCGTTATTTTGCAAACGCTCGATCATCTGTGGCGTGAGCATTTGGTAACACTTGACCACCTCCGTCAGGTTGTTGGCCTACGCGGCTATGGTCAACGTGATCCGCTACAAGAATATAAGCAGGAAGCTTTCTCTCTGTTTGAGACCATGCTTGCAACCTTACGTCAGGCTGTAACGGGCCAGTTGATGCGTGTTGAATTGGCTGATGATGCACCAGATCTTGATGAAGAATACCCATCAGACATGGAATTTGAACACGGAGATCTCAACCAAGATGGTCCAGCGCTCAGCGGTGATGAAGACATGCAAATTGTCAATATGGCCGTCGTAAACCCAGAAGATCGCGACCCTGAAGACGAAGAAACTTGGGGTAAAGTTGGCCGCAATGAGCTATGTCCTTGTGGGTCTGGCAAGAAATACAAGCATTGTCACGGTGCACTTTAGGGCTGCACTAAGGCTACAGTCACGTTTACCAAGCTTAAATGCCCGCCTTGCGGGCATTTTTATTAAGAATCGCCCAAACGTTGTATTTTCGTAACGCCAATTAACCGTTTTTATTGGAATTGGCTAACAATTGGCGATTTTCATTGCACGATTTTTAAACAAGATTTATCATTTTTTATAATCTTATACGTATTTTGAGCACGGTTACTGCTCTTCGAAAATTAATTTATAAACTAAATTTTGGAGTTATTATGCTTACAAAAAATTTTATGGTCGCATTAGGCCTGACAACATTAATTACAACACCGACCTTTGCTGCCAATATATCCAAAACAGCAACACATGTAGTTATCGATAGAAATAGCCAGACATTGAAGGTCTATAATGGAACAGAAGTGATAGCAAAATCGCGCGTTTCAACAGGTAAGAGCGGCTACACCACACCTTCTGGCGTGTTTTCCATTTTACAAAAACGCCGTCGGCATTTTTCAAATATCTACAACAATGCCCCAATGCCAAACATGCAGCGCCTAACATGGACAGGTATTGCGCTTCACGGTTCAAATAGCGTTCCAAATCGCCCAGCCTCACACGGTTGCATTCGTCTGCCACGCGGCTTTGATGCCAAGCTCTTCAAGATGACGCAATTTGGCGCCCACGTCATTGTGTCTCGCGGTGCTGTTGCACCAACATCCATCCAACATGATGCCCTGTTTAGACCTAACGTTGAGATCAATGACAAACTGGTCGCAAATGAAGCCAGTTCAACAAATGATGGCGAACGTCCAAGTGCGGTTCTTGCCCGCCTAGCGGTGAACGAAGGTCGCAAAGTTAAAAAATCAGACGGCAAAAGTGGCTCTCCACTCCGCATTTTGATCACACGCGGTGGCACTGAAAACAATGAAACACTGCAGGTTCAACAAATGCTCAACGAGCTGGGTTGGAACGCAGGTGAAGAAGATGGTTTTTACGGTGGCGCAACAAAAGCGGCTATCGAACGCTTCCAATCATTGATTGGCGAGAAAACAACAGGCCGCGTCACATTGGAGCTTGTGAAAACACTTCGTCAGCTCACAGGCAAAGGCGCAATTCCAACAGGCCGCATTTATGTGCGCCAAGACTTCAGACCTGTATTTGATGCACCAATCCATATTAAAGATGCACATCTTGAACTGGGTGCTCACTTGCTTTCACTCACCGCGCTCGACAAGGCAACGGGAACGGCTGAATGGACATCAATGAGCCTTCGCGACCGCCTCTCAAAATCTCAGCGCAGCAAGTTCAATGTAACTGAGACTGATGCAGCGCCGCAAAAAGACATCAATGACGTTCTGTCACGTTTTGACATTCCGCAAGATGTAAGAGATCGGATTGAAAGCCTGCTGACAAAGGGCTCATCGGTTTCTATTTCCGACAAAGGCTTCAGCAATTTGACAAGCCCTAAGGGTGGTACAGACTTCATCCTTAGAACCAGCGGTTGATATTAAACACCATCGTTTTATGAGCGCGCCCTTGTGGCGCGTTTATTTTTTAAAGGCAGGGATTAAATCATCCGGCATTGGCGTTGCATGATAAACACCACGGGCAATGGCACGGGTTAAACAATGCGCAGCCGCATGACCAATTTCGAGCAAATCATAGACTGGATTTTCCAGCGGCTTTTTCGCGGTGGAAACCGAGAAAATCAAATCACCATCAACGGGGCTATGGGCTGGCACGATAGCGCGGGCAATCCCATCGTGAGCGGCGACTGGCAACCTTTTTGCTTGTGCTTTGGTAAGCTCAGCATACGTTGCAACAATTGCAATGGTCGTATTACCACGGGGATTAAAGGCGTCGACCTTTAAGCTCTCTGGACGCCTTACAAGGCCTGCACGGGGGTCAACGCCAAGCCCGCCAAATTCACCCTCCATCTCAAAAGCTGCTGCCCAAAAATGCTTACCATCAGGCGTTGTCACCGATCCAAATGGGTTGACGACCACCAGAGCAGCTACAGTGATGCCATTTTCCAAGACCAACGACGCCGAGCCAAGCCCGCCTTTTTGCATGGCAGCCATTGCACCTGTACCAGCCCCAACGGTGCCAAGTTCAAAGTCGCGGCTTGCATTTACCAACGCCTCACGGCCCAAAGCAGGATAGGGATTTTCGTCCCAGTCTTTGTTGCCACCATTAAGCAGATCAAAATGGATGGCAGCTGGTACGATTGGTACGGTCCTATCCCCAACAGCAAAACCACGCCCCATTTTATTGAGCTGATCGACAACACCGCCGGCTGCATCAAGCCCAAAAGCCGACCCACCTGATAACACCAGTGCATCAACATGCTGAACCAATTTGTCTGCTTCCAATAAATCCGTTTCTCGCGTACCCGGCGCGCCGCCCATTACAGCAACAGAAGCAACAAAAGGCTCATCGCCAAACAAAACCGTTGTGCCTGATTTCAAACCATCATCGGAAGCATTGCCAACAAGCAGGCCCTCAACATCAGTTATCAGGTTTTTCGATCCAAATTTCACAAGATGCTTCCTTGTCTCTCAGCTTTCCAGCATCGGCCATGTATCAGAAAGGCGATATCCTGCTGGATAAGGGTCATGAGAACTGCGGACCAATTGCCGTGTTCCCGTAACCCACGCGCGGCCTTGAATTGTTGGTACAATAGCAGGCTTATCACCAAGCATTGTTTCTCGCTCAATTTTACATTGAAATTGTGAGCCAATGATCGAAACGCCAACAAATGCCTCGTCCACACCTAACAATCCCCGCGCCCGCAAAATAGCCATACGTGCAGAGCAACCCGTTCCGGTGGGGCTTCGGTCAATTTTCCCAGGCTGAACCACCACAGCATTACGCCCATGCTTCACGCCATCAACCAGCTGCAAAGGTGCCGCGAACTGACAAAATGAAATGTGATCCCATTCCTTGTTTTCAGGATGGGTAAAGCCCAGCTGCTCATTTGCCGCCTTGGTAATTGCAACACCAAGTTCAGCCAAATCACGTGCTTCATCTGGGGCAACAGAAAACCCAAGCGCGCTCGCATCAACCACCACAAAACTATCACCACCATAAGCAATATCCACTGCCAACGTGCCCTGCCCTGCAACTTCCAATGGCGCATCAAGGCGATCCACGAAGGAGGCGACATTTTGCAGTGTGCAATGGTCCACTTTGCCATTGCGACATTTTGCTCGCACCTCAACAACGCCCGCTGGCGCTTCAAGGTGCAACACTGTTTCTGGTTCACTCATTGGCAAAATACCAGCTTCAAGCAGAACCGTTGCAACGCAAATCGAATTCGAACCCGACATAGGCGGCGTGTCTTCTGGTTCCATAATAATGAAACCCATATCAGCGCTTTTAGAGATCGGTGGCACCAATAGGTTCACGTGTCGAAACACCCCACCGCGCGGTTCATTCAACACGAAGGAACGCAGCGCATTGTCTTTGGCGATAAACCGAGACTGCGCCCAAATGGTTTCCCCTTCGGGCGGCGCAACACCGCCGATGATCACGTCACCAACCTCGCCTTCCGCGTGGCATTCTACAATATGGATAGCGTTTTCAAGATCGATCAAAATACTTCAGCCCACACTTTACAAAACTCACCCTGTCAAAGATGATGCGCGAAAATTCGGGCATCGGGATCACCTTTACATGTTTATACCGCTTTATGATGGCAATCCGCTACGCAATATTTCGGTATCATGGGTGAATTGGGGCTTCATTGTCATCAACTTTGCTTTTTATATTTTCATCCAACAACCAATTGGCGTGAACGAAGTTGCGTTCTCCTTAGGGCTTATCCCGACTGTGGTGAACGATTTTAAAGAGCTGCCCGATTATGCTGTATGGGTGCCAGAAGAAGCGACATATATTACGTATGCCTTTTTGCATGGCAGCTGGATTCACCTGATTGGCAATATGCTGTTTTTGTGGGTTTTCGGCGACAACATCGAAGACGCCATGGGTCATGTTCGCTATTTCTGTTTTTACCTGATTTGCGCCGCAGCAGCGGGCCTTTTTCACAGCCTCTTGTTTTTGCAACACGAAGCGCCGCTTGTTGGTGCATCGGGTGCGGTTGCAGGTGTGGTCGCTGCCTATTTAATTTTACACCCGCGCGTTAAAGTCTGGGTTCTGCTCTTTAGCCGCATCCCCTTACCCCTCAGTGCCATGTGGTGCCTTGGCGGATGGGTGTTATTCCAGATTGGAATGTTTGCGTATGATCAAATTTCAGTCTCTGAAAGCTCAATATCATGGAGCGCTCATTTGGGTGGAGTCATAGCAGGCGCCATCTTAATTCTATTCTTGCGGCTCCCACACGTCCCCTTATTCGACAAGTCGACAACGGGCTAAAATGGCTTTAGTGGCCTTTTTTAGCGAAATTGATGCGCAAATTATCAAAGATTCATGATATTGACGTGTACGTAAGGTGCCACTATTTAACTTTATACCTGAATTGTGCGCCGCAAAAACATACGATTGTTGACAGTAATTTCGACTAACCCTAGTTTTGCGCAAATTTTTTAACGCATGCAGTTATGCGTGAAAGTGTAAGAATTTGTCGTTTCGACGATAAACACATTATGCTTCAAACTGATATGAAGAATGATAAGTTCGCTAAGCGAGTAAGACATCCCGTCTGGAAGGAAACAAATGAAAATTCTAGTCCCCGTTAAAAGGGTTGTTGACTACAACGTCAAAATCCGTGTGAAAGCTGACGGCTCTGGCGTCGAACTCGCCAACGTCAAAATGTCCATGAACCCGTTCGATGAAATTTCTGTTGAAGAGGCGCTACGCCTTAAAGAAGCAGGAAAAGCGGATGAAGTTGTGATTGTTTCAATCGGCCCACAACAGGCACAAGAAACATGTCGTACGGCCCTTGCGATGGGCGCCGACCGCGCCATCCTCGTTAAAACGGATGATCTTGTGGAGCCATTGGCTGTTGCAAAAATCCTCAAAGGCGTCGTGGACGAAGAAAATCCAGGTATTGTCATCGTTGGTAAGCAGGCGATTGATGATGATAGCAACCAGACAGGCCAGATGCTCTCAGCGCTGCTTGGTTGGTCACAAGCAACCTTTGCATCAAAGCTAGAAATTGATGGCGACAAAGCTGTTGTTACCCGTGAGATCGATGGTGGCTTACAGACAATCAATGTCTCTATGCCAACAATCTTGACCACTGACTTGCGCCTCAACGAACCACGTTATGCGTCGCTACCAAACATCATGAAGGCAAAGAAAAAGCCTTTGGATGAAAAAGCACCGTCAGATTACGGCGTTGATACAGCGCCCCGTCTTAAAGTTCTTGAGACAACTGAACCGCCAACACGTCAAGCTGGTGTGATTGTTGGTTCTGTTGCGGAACTGGTCGACAAGTTGAAAAACGAAGCCAGCGTCATTTAGGCATTGAGAGGAATAAGAACATGACAACACTTTTGATTGCCGAACATTCAAACGACGGCCTTTCTGAAGAAACTGCAAAAGCAATGGCTGCTGCCACCGAAATCGGTGCGACGGTCGACGTATTGGTTGCAGGTAAAGGCTGCCAAGCGGCCGCTGATGCTGCTGCAAAACTAGATGGTGCTGCTAAGGTGCTTATGGTGGAAGCAGACGAACTAGAAGTTCAGCTTGCCGAACCAATGGCCGCACTGATCGTTTCTATGGCTGATAGCTATGACACCATCATCGCGCCTGCAACAACATCTGGCAAAAACATCTTGCCACGCGTTGCAGCCTTGTTGGACGTTATGCAGGTCTCTGAAATCACAGCGGTAAAGGGTGCTGACACTTTTGAGCGCCCAATCTACGCCGGTAACGCCATTCAGACGGTGCAAGCAACAGACGCAAAACGCGTCATCACAGTGCGTACAGCGTCTTTCCAAGCGGTTGGTAGCGGCGGTTCTGCTGGCATCGACAGCGTTGCTGCTGTGGCTGATCCAGGCCTATCGAGCTTCGTGTCAAACGCGCTTTCAGAATCTGATCGCCCAGAACTCACATCTGCTAAAATCATCATCTCTGGTGGTCGTGCACTTGGCTCTTCTGAGAAGTTCCAAGAAGTAATCGTTCCTGTTGCTGATGCATTGGGTGCCGCCATTGGCGCATCACGGGCAGCAGTTGATGCAGGCTACGCACCAAACGATTGGCAGGTTGGCCAAACGGGTAAAGTCGTTGCACCAGACCTTTACATCGCATGCGGCATTTCAGGCGCTATTCAGCACCTTGCAGGCATGAAAGACTCGAAGGTTATTGTTGCCATCAACAAAGATGATGAAGCACCGATCTTCCAAGTTGCAGATTACGGCCTTGTAGCTGACTTGTTTGATGTGTTGCCAGAATTTCAGGCAGCGGTTTCCAGCTAACCGTTAACCTCACACTTAAGCTTAAATATGCGGTGCAACATCATTTGTTGCACCGCATTTTTTTATGCGTAAAGTATCCCTACCAATCACATCACCTATTTTTTAAACAATACGAGTACGGAATGAACATCAAAACTGTAGGCATTATTGGCGCTGGACAAATGGGCGCGGGCATCGCTCAAATCTCTGCACAAGCGGGATATCAGGTCGTCTTAAACGATCAAGATCAAGCAGGCTTAGATCGCGGCGTCGCTTCAATCACCAAAGGCTTACAACGGTTACTCTCGTCTGAAAAAATCTCACAAGCAGACCTTGAAGCAAGCCTTCAACGCATCAGCTCAACCCTCAACATGGGTGATCTGGCGGACTGTGATCTTGTGATTGAAGCGGCAACAGAAAATGAAAAAATCAAAGTTCAAATTTTTTCTGAAGTCTGTAAAACGCTAAAACCAGAAGCTATTTTGGCAAGTAATACATCATCAATTTCGATCACACGGCTTGCTTCCGCCTCAGACAGGCCAGAGAAGTTTATGGGTATTCATTTCATGAACCCTGTTCCAAAGATGCAATTGGTTGAGATGATAAAAGGCATCGCAACCAATGATGAAACCTTCAAATCAAGCACGAGTTTTATCGACAGCCTCAACAAGACCATCGCAGTTTCAGAAGACTTCCCAGCCTTCATCGTCAACCGAATTTTGCTGCCCATGATCAATGAGGCAATCTACACCTTGTATGAGGGCGTTGGTTCCATTGAGGCGATTGATACAGCCATGAAACTTGGCACCAACCACCCAATGGGTCCGCTGGAGCTGGCAGACTTCATTGGTCTGGATACCTGTTTATCAATTATGCAGGTGCTTAACGAAGGCTTGGCCGACACAAAATACCGCCCTTGTCCGTTGCTTGTAAAATATGTTGAAGCGGGATGGTTAGGCCGCAAAACGGGGCGCGGCTTTTATGACTATAATGGCGAGGTGCCAGTGCCTACCAGATAAAAGAAAATGCCCACTGGCGCGATAACACCAGTGGGCAAAAAAGTCATCAAATGAGATTGGCGTTAGGACGCCTTCTTCCACATTTTAAAGAACTCCTGCGAACCACATTCTTGTTTGCGCTTCCCAATAATGCGGCGGATTTTAGCAACTGATTGCTCAACCGTCTTATCACCAAGCACTGAGTAATTGGCTTTGAGTTCGTTTGCTTTCACGAAGTTGGCAGTCGGCACGTGAAATGCTTCTCCTTCGAGCATTTTCGCCCCGCGTGGATAGCCAACAAGGTTCATAAGCTCGAGACGATCACTCGCCACATTGCCAAGACCTTTTTTAATCGCATAGTCACGCACGAAAGCCAGCTTGCTCACTTGGATCATTGGGCCAATATCAATATCAAGATTGAGCGCATGAATGGCATAACCAAGCTTGGTTCGGCCGAGCGCACGAAATTCCGCCCAATTGTTTTTTCTGCCAGAATAACGCGCAATATATTTTTTCATATCCGCGTTGATGACTTCAAGCAGCTTCGCTTTCGCTTTTAGAGCCCGCTTGCGCTTGCCTCTGTTTTGCTTTGCCAAGGCACGAAGACGGGTGGAGAAACGCTTTGCTTCTGGCCCCTTCATATTACCATGAACTGTGCTTGACGTGTTTGCATTCAAAAGCTGGAAATAACCAAGCGCTGTTGAAAGTGGACGGCCAACATAACTTTTAACCGTACACTTGCCGCTCATTCTTGGAATTTCACCAGAAACACGGTCATAAGGGCCAAGACCGCCTGTCTCTAGCGCGTAAACACCAATCACCTGTTCAGCTGTTAAGCCATTACGACGAGATTCAAGCGCATAAGAATACTTATAATCCCGCTCTTTGTATTTTGGCAGCTTCACACCATAAATCTCGCGCATTGCTGCACGCAAATCATCAGCGCGCGGCAATGTGCTGCGCTTCTTCTTTTTCTTAGCTGTTGATGGCGTCACATTCGGATTTTTAGGACGCTTAGGCCCTGTATATTTTGGCGGTTGCACCAACACAAAATGCTTGCGCTTAAAAGGCTTGCCAGCTTTGCGGCGTTGCGTACGGATATCTTTCTTGCGTGCAATCTCAGCCCAATAGCGATCCGTTTTCGCTTGGAAGACGCTGTAGGCAGCACGATAGGCTGATAATTTTTCTTGATATGACGCAGCATTACCATGTTCAAGGCTAGCAAAACCAGCCACTGACAAAGTAATTGTTGTCACACAAAGGGAACGTAAAAAAGACCTTACCATATCGGTACTCCGAATTAGGTTTGAATGGATATACTTAAACGTTACTCAGACAATGTTAATATTAACAAAATCTTACTCATAGTAGTGGTCACAACCAGTTGATGTATTTTCAACACAAAATGTGATCGAAATAGGTCTACCAAAGAGATTTATTTAGTCGGTCAACTAGATTTTCGTCCGTCTCACCTTCAACCACCATGCCAGAATGGTCCCTCAATATTTGACCCAAAGTTGGCAACGAAGCTCGATCAATTTGAACGGAAGGATCCCATAGTTTTGATCTGATAAGAGCTTTTGGACAATGAATATAAATGGATTCGATATGGATTAGCAAAACGCTTATCGGGCGGCGGCCATCAATCGCGCATCGCTCAAGCAGATCGTCATCATCGCGGATTTCACCTTGGCCATTAATACGCATGGTTTCGCCAACACCCGGCACTAAGAACAACATGCCGATGGCTGAATTTTCAACAATATTGCGCAATGAATCGAGACGATTATTTCCAGGACGGTCTGGAAGCAACAAGGTTCGATCATCATAAGGCTCGACAAAACCTGGTTTGTCACCGCGTGGGGTTACATCCGCATTGCCGCGTCCATCGCTTGTGCCGATCAAACAAAATGGTGAAAGCGATAAAATACGGCGGCTATGGTCATCAAGCGTTTCAATTTCTTTATTGGCCGTTCGCTCTTTTGGGCGGCCATATAACGTGGTCAATTGCTCAAGTGTATCGATCCGCGCCATTATTTTTCTGCCACCACATCAAAAGCAATTGAGATCCGACGGTCCTTAGATTCGAAAGGCACCGTTCTATGAAAAAAGTACCCAGGGAACATAATAAGCCGTCCCTCTTTAGGCTGAATTGTGTAAGCATCCGCTTCCACATCAACGGGAAAGTCTTCAGGCGGATCACCAAGCTGTAAAAATCCCCGTTGATCTTCGCCACTATTGGCAGCCTCTGCTCGCATTTCAGCAGGGAGTTCGGGGTAATACACCATTCCCAAATATCCATCGATATGGATATGTGAGACGAGGTTCCCACGCCCTTTGAGCAAGGTACCCCAAGCAGTTAAACGCGATTTTTTTGGCCAGCGATTGATGAAATCATGATCAAGCTTGTCTTTTTTGCGAGCCAGATAATCGTCAACCTTGACCGCAATCATGGCTTCCAACACGGCTATAGGGCCCGGATCATCTGTTGCATTCGGGCCAACCAATTCCCGTGTGATGTTAAGTTGGTCATTATGATAAGTCGGGTGATCTTTGTCCGGCACGGCCATGGTTGGATGATCAACAATGTGGTCCGCCAGCGCTTTATTAAACGCCGCCATATCCGCATAGCCTTCTGGCGCTTCTAAATCATGCACCTCAACCAAATCATCATAAGCAAACACGGTGCGGGCTTTTTCCCTCTCACCCAGATGATAATAAGCCATGCCTTCAAACATGGCTGTATCTGTTCGGTGTGGTTCATGAACAAGGAGCTTACGGCAAAGTTCAGGAATATCCTTGGTTTCGCCAATAGCCCATAAAAGCTCAATCAACAGGCGAAGTGGCTCTGCAGCACCATTGCTCAAGTCCACCGCTGCACGCGCTGCCATTGCGGCTTCTTTAAAGACACCAAGCGATTTTTGCGCCAGCGCTAAACCGAATTGAGCTTTGGCATTGTTAGGCTCTTTTTTGACAACGGAAGCATAAGAGGAGGCAGCTTGCTTATAGTCTTTCAGGTCGAAAGAAACTGTAGCAACCGCCATTTTGACATCCATGCGGTTTGGTTCATGCTTGTTTACCAGCTTGAAACCGGCCAACGCCTTTTTAAGCTCTCCTGCTTGCATATCGCGCACGGCATCTTGAAGAATAAGCTGAGTGTTTGGCAAACCACTCGGTTTTTCTGGGTGCTTATTCTTAGCAAGCTTCTCAGCCCGTCTTCTTTCCGCCCGCGACATTGCCATTATCTGCTCCGCCTTTTCATTAAATTCTCAACTAATGCGCACGGTTGGCGATAAAACGCGCCATCTCGCGCAACGTGTCAGCCTTGTCTCCAAACGGCGCAAGAAGCTTTTCAGCTTCTTCAACCTGTTCTTTCAACAGCGCACGAACACCATCAATACCGTGCAAACCAACAAGCGTTGCTTTGCCTTGTTCAGCATCTTTGCCCGTTGCTTTACCCATTGTCTCCGCATCTGCTGTTGCATCAAGCAAATCATCCGCCAGTTGGAAGGTAAGGCCCACCACTTCACCAAAGCGGATAAGCGTTTGGCGGTCTGCCTCACTAGCACCTGCAACGATTGCACCCATATCACAACCAGTGCGCAGCAAAGCGCCTGTTTTCATTGCTTGAAGCGTGCGTACTTCTTTCTCGTTCTTTTCATTGTGTTCAGCATCAATATCAAGCATCTGCCCGCCCACCATACCAATGGGGCCTGCCGCCACTGAAAGGCTTTGCACCAAAGCCGAACGGATAGCGGCGTCACTATGGGTTTCCTGCGACGACAAAATAACAAAAGCCTGCGTCAACAAACCATCGCCTGCCAAAATGGCCGTTGCTTCATCATATTTCTTATGGGTGGTTGGAACACCACGGCGAAGGTCATCATCATCCATCGCAGGCAAATCATCATGCACGAGCGAATAGCAATGAATACATTCAAGCGCTGTTGCCGCACGGCGCACGCCTTCATTTTCAACACCGAACAACCGTGCTGTTTCAATCACCATAAAAGGTCGTACACGCTTGCCGCCATTAAGACTGGCATAGCGCATGGCCTCAAAAAGGCGATCAGGCCAACCAATGCCCGCAGGTGGCGTGAAGGTTAGATACTTGGTCAAATCAGCCTCAACAAGAGAAGCAACATGTTTGAGACGGTCTTGAAAGGCAGCAGCAGATGAAGTCATTAGGGGCAACTTTTTATTTCCATAACAATTACCGTTGTTATTTCACGATTTTGGTGCCGGTGCAAAGGGGCTTATGATCAAGTTTTCAAGGGGTCTTTTTGCAATTTTCCAATGAACCCCCTATTTAGAGCGCAAATTAGGATGTGCATTCCGTGTCGAAACAAACGACCAAGAAACGAGCAAAGAAAAAAGCCAAATCCACCCGCAAACCGTTTTTGCGGCGGGTTCTACGCGGCCTTATCATTGTGATGATGGTTATCGTGGCGGTGCCCTTGGTTTTAGTGCCGCTTTATACTGTTGTGCCGCCCGTCTCGACCTTGATGATAAAAGACCTTGTGACCTTAAAAGGCTACAAACGCGACTGGGTTGCTCTTGATAATATTTCAACGGTTGCCGTTCATTCCGTCATGGTGTCTGAAGATGCCCGTCATTGTGTTCATGGCGGTGTTGATTGGGTGGAAATGCAAAAAGCGTGGGACAGCATCTTAAAAGGAGGGCGCGGGCGCGGAGCGAGCACCATGACGATGCAAGTCGCTAAGAACCTATTTTTATGGAATTCTCGTTCTTTTGTTCGCAAAGCGTTGGAGTTGCCGCTTGCGCTTTATATCGATCTGGTTTGGTCGAAACGGCGCACGATGGAGGTTTATCTCAACATTGCAGAATGGGGGGATGGTATTTACGGCATTGAAGCGGCCAGCCAGCACCACTTTAAGCGGCCTGCTAAAAAGCTGAACCGAACCCAATCTGCCCTGCTTGCTGTATCGCTTCCAAACCCTATAAAACGCAGCGCTGGCAAACCTTCTAACGGCTTAAGACGGCTTGCAAATAAGATCATTGCACGGGCCAGAGCAGCCGGTCCTTATGTGGGATGCTTAAAAGCTGATTAGGCTTGTCGTTTTTTTCCAACAAACCACTAGTCAAAACCGCCATTTGACTGTATAAGCCAGCACACTTTCGAATTTGACGTGAGACGACCCCGCGCGCGAGCGATAGAGCGGCTGTCTCATAGAAGAACAAACTGGAGCCCAACATGGCCGTACCAAAGAGTAAAATTTCCCGCATGAAGCGCGGTCATCGTCGTTCTACTGACGCTCTCAAAAATCCTACTTATGTGGAAGACAAGGATTCTGGCGAATTGCGCCGTCCGCACCACATTGATCTGAAAACCGGCATGTACCGCGGTCGTCAGATTCTTGAAGCCAAAGATGATATCTAGGCTCAAGCACTAAGCCTCTTAAAAAAGCCAGCTTTTGCTGGCTTTTTTTGTGCCTGAATGCACCATAGTGCCAATCGAATCAGACGATATCCAAACGCAAAGCCTCAAGGAGGTCCCATGATACTCATCCGAAATTTCCCACTCCTCATCATCCCTTTGGTGATTTACAACCTTTATAGCCTTGGCTTCATTTCTGTTGCTGGCAATATTTGGGGCACTCAGGCATTGAGCATGAACCTACCATCTGGTGCAGAATTCATTCTCTCACGCGGCGGCCTTCTTGTAAGCCTTGCACTTGCACTGCTGTTTTTTGAAATTTTAAAATCAACCAGAACGGCACAAGCGACCATCATTGATCACCTGCTTTCGACATTTGTTTTTATTGTTTTCTTGGTGCAGTTCATCATCGAACCAAATGCGGCAACATCAACATACTTCGTTTTAATGTTTATCGCCTTCTTAGATGTGGTCGCAGGCTATACGATTTCCATCCGCGTCGCATCGCGTGATGTTACTTTTGATCGCGGCTTATAAGCGCTCACATATCGACATAAAAAAGCCCGGACTTATCATCCGGGCTTTTTCGTTTTTAGAACGATTAACTGGCTTTAGCCACAATCGGCTGTAAGGCCTGCGGCTTCAATGCCAGCAACAGCGGCAGCTTCGTCATTATCTGATGTATCACCAGTAATGCCGACAGCACCGATGACTGCGCCGCCATCACGGATCAATACACCACCAGGAACTGGAATAATCTTGCCGCCAGAGGCTGCAACAACGCCATCCATAAAGTGAGGACGATCAATACCGTTTTGGTTAAGCCAACGGCCACCAACACCAAGCGCAATACATCCGTAGGCTTTCCCTGCGGCTACTTCGGGACGCATCATTGATGCACCGTCTGCTCGTGCGAGGGCCTTTAGATGGCCACCAGCGTCAAGAACGGCAACCGTCAATGGCTTCAAACCCATTTCGTCGCCCTTAGCGAGTGCAGCTTCAATAATCTTATTGGCTTGCGCCAAAGTTACATTTCCCATTGTTGGTCTCCTAACCAGTCATTCTTGTTGTTGTTTCTACGTTGAAACACGACAAAGGGACAAGGGTTTATTAGTAACGTATACGAATAGATGTTTTTACGAAGTTTCATTTTAAAAGACATGATTTACAGCCAGTATTGAGCTAACTTGTCGCCAACGCCCGTTACTTACAAAACTGGACAGAACCATGCGCGATTTTCATGATCCAAAACGCTCTCCGATATATGCCGCCAACGCAGCGCTTTCGACCTCTCACCCGCTGGCAACAGAAGCTGGCCTTGCCGTTTTAAGGCGTGGTGGAAATGCTGTTGATGCAGGTGTAACAGCGGCGATGGTGTTGGCGGTTGTTGAACCAGCCATGACGGCTATTGGCGGCGATGGCTTTGCTGTGGTCGCAGAACCGGGCAAACCACTGTATGGGCTCAATTCCTCGGGTCGGGCAGCAAGCGCCCTTTCAACCGAAATGCTGGCGGCTCAAGGCTGGACAGAGATGGACACGCTTTCTCCTCATTCTGTCACCGTACCAGGTGTCGTTAAATGCTGGGAGAGCCTCCTTGCAAGCCACGGCACCATTGGCATGGAAGAAGCCCTACAGCCAGCGATTAACGCGGCAGAAAATGGTTTCGTTGTTACTCCACGCGTTTGGTCTGATTGGAGCTCTTATCAAGGCAAGCTCATCAGCCAAGGCGGCGGTTCGCATCATTATCTTGTTAACGGCAACGCGCCTTCACTTGGTTCGATCCACAAGCTCCCAGCCCTCGCTGCGACCTTGAAAATTATCGCCAAGCAAGGTTCTAAAGGGTTTTATGAAGGGGCAGTCGCAGCCGATATTGTTGCGGAGTTAAAGGCCCGTGGCGGGGTTATGAGTGAAGAAGACCTCGCAACTCACGAAGCCATTATTGAAAACCCCGTTCTTTCGAATTATCGCGATATTCAGCTTGCCGAATTGCCGCCAAATGGCACAGGCATCACGGCGCAAATTATTCTAAATCTGCTGGAGCGTTTCGATCTTGATGCGCTCGACCCCCATGGCCCTGAACGGTTCCACCTAGAAATGGAAGCCGCCCGTATTGGATACGCCATCCGCGACGCGCATATTGGTGACCCATCCACTATGAATGTCACGGTTGAAGCTTTGATCGACAAAGCTTTCGCCAAAGGCTTGTCAGCGACCATTGACCCAACCAAACGCAACGAAACATTGCCTGATCCAAATCCAAAGGCTGGCAGTGATACGATTTATCTCTCATGCGTTGACCGTGATGGCATGGCGATTTCACTGATCAACTCAGTCTTCAAAGATTTTGGCTCTGGCATCATTACAGATAAAACAGGCGTCACTTTGCAAAATCGCGGCGGTGGTTTCCGTGTGGAAGCAGGTCACCCAAACACGATTGAAGGCGGCAAGCGCCCGCTGCACACCATTATTCCAGCAATGAGCATGAAGGACGGCAAAGTGCTCCATTGTTTTGGCGTTATGGGCGGACAATATCAGCCTGCAGGCCACACCCATGTGATTACAAATATGCTGGACTTCGGCATGGACCCGCAAGAAGCACTCGAAAGCCCGCGCGTTTTCTGGGATGAAGATGGCACCATGATGCTGGAACCAACTCTAGAGCCATTTGTGCTTGAAGGCATGAAAGCCAAAGGCCACCCAGTTGGCTGGACAAGCTCACCACATGGTGGCGGGCAGATCATTCAAATAGACCATGAAAATGGTGTTTTGATTGCTGGTTCAGACCCACGCAAAGATGGCTGCGCAATGGGCTTTTAAACGACGCTTTTGCTTACGTTGAAGCAGGCGCGCGAACCGAGCTAATATCCACCCCACGCTTTTCAAGTTCATCGAGAGCTGCGTGGATTGTTGGAGGTGGGTTCGGCGTGGCCGCTGTTTCTAGCAACAAACGATTGCTGGCTTCTTCCACGTCACGCTCTAGAGTTTTCATGATCTCCCCCACAGGTTTGCCTGCTGGAATTGGGGGTAGAAACTCGACAATCAAATTACCCGAATACCGCCAAAAAGAGTTACGCGGCCAAAATAATCCTGCATTCAAGGCAACGGGAACAATCGCACAATCCAACGATTGACTGAGCCTTGCTGCCCCTGTGCGATATCGCCCCTTCTGGCCAGCGGCAACCCGCGTGCCTTCCATAAAGATAATAATGCGATGCCCTTTATCGACAGCCTTCTTGGCTGCTGCCGTCATCGGGCCAACCACTTTACCTTTTTCGTGCCGTTTAATCGGGATCATGCCCGTTCGCCACGTATACCAGCCAAAAATTGGCAGATACATAAGCTCTTGTTTCATGATGAATACGATTTTGTCGAGGAGCGTACCAAAGGCAATCGTTTCCCAAGCAGATTGGTGCTTGGAAGCAACAACAAACCCACCCTCAGGAATATTCTCGCGGCCTCTAACCTCAATCGTCGAATTCGTCGTGTGGCGCCATAAAAACATAGTCACACGTTTCCATACAATGGCGTAAAGATAGACCCACCTTTGCGGTAGGAACAGCACAATAAAACACATCCCACCAAAACACAGGAAGTTTACGTAAAATAAGATCTGACAAATGATGGAACGCAGAAAGGTCATAGGGCACTCTCAAATGAAGTGGCTATGGCTTAACGACTGACAGAGTTTGGTTCAAGCTCTTTCGTGTAATTTGCGTTTTTGATTAAGGCATCAGAGCTTGCATTTCGCCCCGGCATTGTTGGCCAAGGCCAATCCATCGCGTCATTTATAATATCGCGGCCAATAATCACGGAAAATTTCATATACTCGCGCACCATATCCCGCAGCCTTGCACGATCTTTCCACCATGCTTCACCATCCGGTACATTCACAGGCGCGGCAATTAATTTGATATCAGGAAGTGCATGAGAAAGTTCTTTAATCGCCCGCGGCATATGGAAAGCGCCTGTCACAACAATCAGCGACTTAGCATCTAAATGCTCGTTCCACTGGCGGGTCGCAAGCGCATTCCCAATTGTGTCCATCGCCGCGCGGTCAATTTCCACACAACAATCTAATGTATCAGTTGGCAGACCAAGCACCTTTTGAAAAGAAGCCATTGAAAGGTTCGGATTCACACCTGTTACAAGCAAACGCTCGCTATGGCCTTTTGAGAGCAATGAGGCCCCTTCGCGCAATCGATTTTCACCGCCAGTCAGCACGACAATCCCATCGGCTTTAGCCGTAAAGTTAGGAACGGGAACAGTAACAATTGATGCGTAGCGAATAAACCCGCCAACCAGCACACCAACGGCAATGAATGCGCCAAGCAGAGTTAGCGACCAACAAAAGCTGGTCACACGCCGAATCCACGAGCGCTTAGTCTTAGTAGCCGCGTCGCTTTTCTTAGGACCATCCACTATCTGGTCCTCAACACCCATCGCTTCTTCTACCACAGTCGGATCATCCCTTGCCTAAGGATAAGTAAACGTTAATTAGGTCATCTTTGTCAAATATCGCATGACGGCAAAGCGGCAAGTTACCGCTGTTAGTAACGCCACAATGATAATTAAAAATATGGTTCCAAAAAAGGCAAACCATCCAATTTGAAAATTGCCAAACAAAGCAGAGAGTTGGTCTGCTTGTGGTGTGCCGACTGAAAGTCGGCCCCAAAAATTGAGCAAAATGAAACTTAAAATCGCAACACCGCCACCTGCCACACCCCCTTTAAGCCCCAAAGACATGAATCTCCGTTGAAATTCAGTCGCAATAAATGTATCGCGCCCACCAACAAAATGAAGCACTTCGATGACTTCTTTATTGCTGGTCATCGCGCCATGAGTTGCAAAGGTCACGCTCAATGTCATAGCAGTCAACATCAACCCCATTATGGCAAGTCCGGCAGCAACAGTGGTGTTTGCCATGGAATTTAGGCGGTCCAGCCAAAGCCGGTGATCGTTCAAAGATGCACCTTTCACGTTTGTTGAAAGACGTGAAGCAAGACCACGCAAATTAGCACGCCTTGATTGGTCAAGTTCCAACACCAACATACGTGGCACTGGAAGCTCAGAAAGATCAAACTCATTACCAAGCCAAGGCTGCAACAAACGCTCCGACCATTCATCATCAACAATTTGAACATTGGCGATGCCGGGCGTATCTTCTGAAATTTTGATCGCTATGCGAATTTCAGCCTCAAAATCTGCACCTTCCACAGGGCGCACCTGTACGGTTACCTCTTGTGCAATATCTGCCTGCCAATCGGTCGCCTGCTGCCAAACAATCGTCACCATGGCGAAGGTAAGGCAAGTGAGGAAGCTCATAATGGCAACCACAATCATCAAGGTCTGGCTTGCAACCGAACGTTCAGGAACGATTGAATTGCGCCCCTTCTTCCCACCAAATAGGCTCGACATCGAGGTCACCAGCGATGCCATAAAGCTGTTATCAGTTGGATTACTGATGATTTTCTTTAGTTTTGGCAAAGCACGTTGCTTCGCACGCCGTGCACCTGTCGGTTCGTTTTTAGGTTTTGGGGATTTCGCATCAGTCATAAATCAACAGCCTCCCATCTTCCAAAATCAAACGGCGCGCATCAAACTGATCCATCAAATTGATGTCATGGGTCGCAATCACCACGGACGTCCCAGAACGATGAAGCTCTTGAAACAGGCGCAGCAAGCGTTTTGCGAGCGGCGGGTCCACATTACCTGTCGGCTCATCGGCCAGCAAAATTTTCGGCTGAGAGATTAAAGCACGTGCAATGGCCGCACGTTGTTTTTCACCACCAGACAAAATAGGCGGCAAAACATTTAATTTATCGCCGAGGCCAACCCATTCCAAAAGCTCTTTAACATCGGCGCGATATTTGGCTTCTTCTTGTCCTGCCACTCTGAGCGGCAAAGCCACATTTTCAAACGTTGTCAAATGATCAAGCAGGCGAAATTCTTGGAATACAATACCAATACGGCGGCGTAGTTTTAAAAGCTCATCTTTAGGTAACGTTGCAGCATCTTGATCAAAAACCCGAATGAGACCGCGTGAAGGCTTCAATGACAAAAACAAAAGTTTCAACAAAGAGGTTTTACCTGCGCCTGACGGGCCGGTTAAAAATTGGAATGA
>JBDVXS010000019.1:0-4846 GCA_039964305.1 Hyphomicrobiales bacterium | reverse complement strand
ATCGGTGTAAGTGCGGCGTTCGGGCGTCGCTGAAGGCTTGGTCTTCCGTGGCATCTTGGGTTCCTTGAGTTCCTTTCAATTTAAGGACTCGCGTGGCCCCCGAAACCCAGGCCACCTCAATGGGCTGCTGCGTGTGTGTGTGCTGCATCAAACCCGATGAGGCCGACACCTACGCAGAGCTATTGAAACGCTACCAGCCGCTCAGGATTGAGCCGGGTAGTGCCGTAATTAACCCACTGACCTTTGAGCTAAGCCGAAAGGGTGGAAGCCCCCGCTCGCTTTCTCGCTTTATGGAGGATTTAACAGAGGTGCTATCTCGCTCAAGCTCTGAGAAGACGGAGACATTCTGGAAAACCATCACCAATGACACGCAGGCCTACGCCATTGAGCTGGCCTACATGACCCTCGGTGAGGATGCGAGCTTTCAGGATGTCTATGACGCAATCATGTCCGCGCCAGTTGACAGGGCGCAGGCCGCCTCGGATGAGTTCCGATCTACCTATCTGGCTCAGCTCTTAGAGCGTGCTTTTGTGGTTAACCCAGAGCGGGCAAAGGTGATTGCTGACTATTTCTTAAAGCGTCTGGCTGGCGTGGGGGAAAAGGCAAACGGCGCTGCTCGCACTGGGGCGCTTACGGCGCTTGCCCCCTTCCTTGAGCCGGGCATTAGAGAGATTACCAGCGGGCGCTCCACCATCACGCCAGAGCAAATGCTAGAGCGTCACACCATCTTGGCGCTTGATACGCTGACCTACAGCACTGGCGGGCTGGCTCTTAACCTGCTGGCTAGCTGGCTGTGCATGGAGGCCGTACTGCGCCGCCCTAAGTGGCGTAGGCCGTTTGTTCTGGTTAGGGATGAGTACCACCAGCTTGCACACGCCGAGCGCGATATTCGCGTTCAAAGCGTAGGCCGCTCGCAGGGCTTTATTGGCATTAGCGCCTTTCAAACGCTACCAGTTCTAAAAGCCGCCATGGGTGGTGATATGGCTGCGCAAACCCAAAGCGAAGCGCTCTATGGCCTGAGTGTGGGCAGGGTAATGTGCAACAATAACTGCCACCACACGAATGAATATAACTCTATGGTCATCGGTCAAGAGCGTGTGATGTTCTATGGCGGTAGCGTTGCCTCTCAGGATGAGCCACCAGAGTGGTACGACTTCTTTGGAGTAGGCAAATCTCCCAACGTCTCGTTTAATCAGACGTGGCATTTTAAAGTGCCGCCTGCTTCCTTTCTCTCGCTTCGCACTGGAGGCCCTGCGAACCGTGGATATGTCGATGCCATCATTCATCGTGGAACTGATGGTTATGAGTTTGTTACTCACAAACAGGAGAAGAAGCTGTGATGCATAATCACGACCACAAAGAGTTTGCCTCTGGAAAGGACGTGGCCGAGTTTGTCACTGGCGTTTTCCACTTGGCAGTCTCGATACTCGGCGTGTTTTGGGCGCTGTGTATCAAGAAGCGTGGAACCGTAGGCACTCGCGTCTACATGGTTGACACAGGGCTTTGCTGGCTTGGCTTGCTAGCCATGACTGGGCAGCCCGGCGATTGGATGTTTCACCTTGCCTTGGTGGTGCTGCCGCTGTTGTGGCTCTATCACCTCGTTGCAACGTGGAGCCGCAAGGAGCACGTGCACACGATGTGCATTGGCTCTAGCCCCTTTCCCTTTGAAGCCTCTACGAATCAATCGATAGAGACTTTTCTGGGCATCGGGCTTGGCGTTCTTATCGCCACCACACTCGATTTTTACTTTGGTTGTTTCCTCGCTCTATCAGCGTTCGCGGGCATTGTTCGCGCGTGGATGATTGACGAGCGAGACCGCCGCCGCGCAGTCCAGATGAATGACGCACTGGCTGAGCAGGAATACATGATGCGAACCATGGAGAAATATAGCAAATGAGTGACCAGCAAATCACAACTTGGCAGGCCACAAAGCAGGGGCTTGCCGCTTTTCGTGAAAGCATGCGCTCGGTCATTGAGCCGATTGTGTCCGACCCATCGCTGCAAGCTATGTGGCGTATGGGAGCCGACGAGGCCAGCCACGCCCTTAAAGCGTTCAATGATTCTGTGCCTATAACCCCAGAAATGGGTGGCATGTGGGAGCCAACCCCGCAGGAGGTCTTTGCCGACAAGCAAGGAATGTCGCCGCTGGAATCGTACCAGCGTGATTTGTATCAACCCGAAGTTTCTCAGGAGATGGAAAGATGAATGACGTAGTCTTTAACCTATGCATGCTCTTTGGGGCGGTGGGGCTGCTGATGCACCTCCGCTGGCTGAAAAAGTGGTACGAGATTTACCGCTTGCTTGCGCCGTATGAGCAGTGGCTCACAGACAACGGATGCAAGGATGAGGTCTATGCCGGGCCATTTGAGTGGGTGTGGAACCATGCCATGTCCATAACTTATGGCGCGTTCTGGCTCATGCTTCTGGGCCTGCTGTCCGACTCGAACCGCAACCCCGATGCGGTGCGGGTGATGTTTGTGTTTGTAGGGCTTACGCCCGGCCTTGCGATTCCGATTATCACCACCCGCTTTTGGAATATTCACAGCGCCTGCAAATCTCGCGCTGCTCGGCTTTCTCGTGGAGCGGCAACATCATGATGGAGCTTTTACTGCTACTGTCGCCTGTTGTATTTGCGGCAATCACTCTGCCATGCCTACTTCGTTGGCACGGGGCGCTGGCAGAGATCAAAAAGCTAGAGGCCGAGGCGGGGGAGCCACTCATATTACCCTTTGAGCGTTTTCTCTTCCGCCTAATGCTGGGCAAGTTTTATTTCATCTTGCCTTTGCTGGTGGCTCACGCTTACGCCACTGTGGGATTGGGCTTGTGGCTGCTGATTGTTGCTTGCTTATGGCTGTTTTTCCCTATGTTCATGGCGCTGCTCTCGCAAGGTGAGTGCATGCGTCTCGAACTTGAATTACTGAAGCGTTCTTCACCTACTTTCCAAAAGGAAAACTGATGTCTGACTTGACTGCTAACACCGACTGGATTTGCGAGTACGGAATTTTGTCTGGCTGGGGGAGACGACGTATTTACTGTGCTATGCATGCCGTTGAAATGAGCCCCTATCTACAGAGGTTAAGTTTGAGCGATGAAAGCGAAGAAACCCTTGAGGATATTGGCGACCTCGCCGAGGATCGCTACGAAGAGCTTTTCCTTCATATCTCAAGCGAGCCGCATTACCGTGAAGCCGAAGCTTCGCCGCCTGCTGCTCAGCACCATTCAAGTCATCGGAATAAGCATGTTTGGCAGCATGTGGCCGTCCATGGCTTCCTTATGGTTCTTGGTCACTTCCTCGGCCACAAGCACCGTTAATGCTTACCGTCAAGCAGGCCGCGCTCCGGCTTGGCGTGTCCGCTCGTTTTGTTTATCGGCTCTGCGCCATTGGCACTATGGAACACTTCCGCCTTGGCTCAACTATCCGCATCAGCAGCGAGCAACTAGAGCAATACCTACTGAGCGCAAAAAATGAGACTTCCCAGCAACCCGCTAGGAAGCCCCAAAAGCAAACGCCACCCCTACGGTTTCTCAGGCTCAAGGGGAGGCGCTCATGAGCGTTATTCGATGGTACTTTGTCTGTGATTGCGGGGCCAAGTGGTTTTCCGAGGAAAAAGAAACCATTTGCCCGCGTTGCAGTTGCCTCCGAATTGCCAAGGAGCAGCTCGCTGTCCCTTGGCTACGCTAGCAAAACCGCGGCAAGGATGCCGCGTTTTTACATCTTCAGGGAATCAATCTGCCGCTGTAGGTAGTCCGTTTTTTCCCCCAAATGGCCGTAGACGCGGCTAATCATTGCTGCGTCACGATGCCCCATGAGCTTGGCCACGGTCAGATGATCCATTCCCGCCTCTAGCCACCTTGTTGCCGTCAGGTGGCGAAGGGAATAAAGGCAGTAGTGCTTGCCCACCTTTTCGCTGATCCGCCTCATTCGGCAGTTGATCGCATCTTTTGTCCACGGCTCTCCATTGCTGTTGGTAAAGATAAAGCCATCGCGCCGCTTTTTCTCGACCATTTTTCTAGCTGCGGCGCTAAGGTAAATCGTTCGGGTCTCTTTTTTGCCTTTGGATTCTTTCACCGGAAATTGGATTTTGCCGTCAATGTAATGGCGGGTTTCCATGGCGCGTATCTCTTGCGGCCTCGCGGCAGTCTCGTAGGTGAACACAAGTAACGACTTAAAAGGCTCAGTGGCGTTGATGAGCATCAACTCATATTCCGCCTGCGATGGGAACTCCTCCCGCCTCTCCGAGGGCGGCGCATCCAGGCCATAAATCGGCGAGCGGTCGATGTATCCCCGCTTCACTGCCCAGTTAAACGCGCCGCTAATGGAGCCGAGGATGGTTCGCTTGTAGTTATTCGACCAGCTTTTGCCTGATACGAGCTTGTCCACATGAAGCGTGCGAACGTCCGCAGCCGCCATGGCCTGATCGCTCAATGAATCGAGGAACGATTGCAGATGGCGTTGGTGCTTTTCTAGCGTGGTTTCGGCTCGGTTCTCAGATACCCAGACAAGATAAACATCCATGAGATGAGCCACTGCGATAGCATCAGGCATGCTGCTCGCTGGCTCAGGCTTGGCTGCCATTAGCTCATGAAACCGGCGTTTGGCTTCGTGCTTGTCTTTGCCAAGATTATGAAGTTTGCCCGCAATGCGGACGTAATACGTTTTGCGGTCTTTACGAAACCAAATTTTGCTAGGGCGTGGCATTGTACTCTCCCATTTAGAAACCACGAAAAGGCGCGGGGCTTATGGGATAGTACGTTTCGCCCGTCATTTAGGTCGTTTTTCCCTGCGTATTCACTGCTTTCACACGGCAGAGGCCACAGATTCGAATTCTGTATCGCCCATTTCGGC
>JBDVXS010000018.1:0-9546 GCA_039964305.1 Hyphomicrobiales bacterium | reverse complement strand
TACCGTGTTTAAAAATACATCGGCGTAGGTGAAGATGATGCCATCGCCTCGCACCCCTTCATCGGTCATCACAGACACTGTTACCAGCGGACAGACATTGATGATGGCTGACGACGTTTTGTGCGGCTCGGCCATGGGAAGTCGAACCGCACGGATGGTAAAGGAGCGAATATTCATAGATCCAAGCAACCTTTGGTAAGTATCAAAAATTCCAACCTAATGAATGGTTAGACACCTTTGAAGTTTACCTCACGTTCGCGCTCCATCAAATACTTAGTAGAGAGGATCGAGATTTTCGGCAGCTTGTTTTTGAAGTTACCAATTTGGCCAACCAAAATACCCAGAATGATAACACCTCCGCCGATTAATACCGCATTAGACGGCTCCTCGCCCAAAAGGAGGAAGGCAAAGGCAACCCCTGCAATTGGTGTGAAAGAAGAGGCCACGGATACATCACCTGTGCTTGCAGACTTGATGCCGACGAACCAGAAGTACTGACCACCCACAACAATGACGGCGCCGTAGACGAGCATAAGCTGCCATAAGAGCGGGCTGCCAAGATCCAAGAAGTGTTCTAGGCCCAATAGATAGATGGTAACGCCTAAGAAGATGATCGCGCCAAGACCTGTTCGAACGACAGTAAAGATGCCGAGCGGAATGTTTTTCAATCGAATTTTTGCCACGATGGTTGAGACGGCCGTGAGAACTGCAGCACCTGCTGCTTGAATTTCACCTTTGCCGAATGAGAAGCCAGTGCCGCCGCTTTCAAGGTAAAAAGTGAAAGCAACCCCAAGAAACGCTATTGCAGCGCCGATGGTTGGCCATACATCAGCTTTTTCTTTCAAAAAGACCATAGACAGGATGATGAGGAAAATTGGTTCAATACGTCCAACCAAAATCGTGTTGGTAACGCTTGAATTGGTGAGCGCCAAAAACATCAGAGAAGGAACGAGGGCGCCGGTGATGGTCGCTAAAATTAGGAGGCTCGTCCAATCACCAAAGGTTAGTTTCGCCAAGGCTTCCTTTGTCCATTGTTTGCGGTAAAAAGCAAACATGGTGACACAGGCAACGATGTTGCCCGCGAATAAAACATTACAAAAGCTAACTGGGTTGCGACCATGAACTGGATTTGCAGCACCGATATCAAAAAGCAGTAGAACGATTGAATTTGCGGAAGCAAAAATTAAAATTGCAATCCAGACAAAGATCAAACCTTTGCCTTTTGACACGGTGATGTCGCCTTCTGCTTCGATTGTCGCGGTAGCCATAATAGTTCCTTATAAATGCTCGTTAATATGACGGGCTAGTTTACTATATGGTGACACAGACCAACTTACCCAATTCACCACTTATCACAAAGGCTCATTTGAGTTGTGAGTTTAAGTGAGGTGAGGCTAAGATTTGATAAGCTTGCCGCTATAGCGTTTTTCAGAGCCTTCAATAAGAGTTGCGCCCACAAGTTTTTCATAAAACTCAATCGGCCCCACCCATCCAATGGTGGCATAGACATGCCCTTTTGCGATCATCGCATCAAGAGCTGCAAATAAAAGAGCCGCCCCTAAACCTCGGCCACGCGCGGATTTGCCCACTCCAGTTGGGCCAAACATGCCGATCGCTGAAACGTCATAACAAACAAAGCCAATGACCTTGCGATCTTCTAAGGCGATGATTGAACTTGTGGTTTCTGCGTAAGCACCTTGAAGAAACTCATCGGCCCACCCACGGCTGAAATTCTCTTCAATCCAATCACGCACCATGCTTACTTCTGCAGCCATGACAGGACGCACCGTCACCCCGTTTGGTAGGCTTGGGCGCTCGCTTGGTAGGTCGTAAAGTTTTACAAGCAGATCTGGCATTACGCTCCCGTCGTGAGATCACTCACAATATTACCGGCAACAGAAATCTTCGCCACACTCATGCTATCGCTTTGGATGATCTCTTCAAGGTCATGCAGGGCAACATCAATCGTCGATTTGTTGGCCTTATACCAAGTGGCAACTGGATCAGCGCCCTTGTGTTTGGTTAAAACATCATGGGTAATTGCACGGTGAGCGCGGGCGAGTTGCTGACGGCCACGCCATAAGGCGAGATTGTCATAATAGTCCGTCGTTTCGACATCGCGTGCCATGGCATCAATGCGGTTGAGCGAGAACATTTCGTCTAGCGCGAAGTAAGCTGCGGCACCATTTTCCAAAGGTTTCTTGGCTTTGTCGGCGACCATGATGATGTTGGGCACAAGATCCAGCGTAGGTAAGAGCGACATGTCTTCTGCAATGTCTTTTGGTACGCCACCGTCTAGATAACCCTGTTTACGTTTCAAACGGTCAGCTTCCATGTAGCTTGAAAGCAATTTGCTAAGTTTTGGCCTTAAGGTCTCGATGCCATCAGCGATTGGTTTGATGGCCGCTTCGATGCCTTTTTTGAACGACCCATTGCGCAAAGCCCAAACTGTTTGGCCAATGAGAACGCGACGAAGCAGATGATAAAGTTCAAGCTGCACAGCGCCAGATACTTTGTTATCCAGTGCGTCGATGCGAGCATTCATCGCTTGGAAACTGAAGGCATCACGAACCAAAATATAGGCCTTCGCGATCTCTGGCGTTGTTGCACTGGTTTGTGCCTGCACGCGCTCAAGGTAGGTTGCGCCACCCCGGTTTATCATCGCGTTGCAAACTTGCGTCGCAATGATTTCGCGGCGTAGTTTGTGGCCCCCAATTTCGCCTGCATATTTCTTTTGCATAGCGGTTGGGAAATAGCGGGTAAGCTCTTTCTCGAGATAAGGATCATCGGGCACTTTGCTGTCGATCAAATCATCAAACAAATTGATCTTGGCATAAGCAAGCAGAACCCCAATCTCTGCACGGGTGAGGGGGATTTCATCCGCACGGCGCTCTTCTAGGATAACGTCATTGGGCAGGTCTTCTACGGCGCGATCCAGTAGCCCGCGCCCTTCAAGGTCTTGCATCATGCGTGTTTGATGATGAAAGTCTTCCATGCCTGCAAGGTGGGTTAGTGAGATTGCCAAACTTTGTTGATAATTATTGCGCAGCACCAAATCGGCGACCTCTTCGGTCATGGCTTCAAGCAGGGTATTGCGTTTTGGCAGGGTTAGCTTTTTAGCACGAACGGCATCACCAAGTGCGATCTTAATGTTCACCTCAACGTCTGAGGAGTTCACGCCTGCGGAATTGTCGATGGCATCAGAATTACAGCGGCCGCCAAGCTTATTATAGGCAATCCGCGCACGCTGGGTCATACCAAGGTTGGCCCCTTCGCCGATCACCTTTGCGCCAACGTCGGCGGCTTCGATACGAATTGGATCATTGGCACGGTCACCAGCGTCTGCATCCGTTTCAAGCGGGCCGCGAATATAAGTGCCAATGCCGCCAAACCAAAACAATTCAACGTCCATTTTCAAAATGGCGCGCATCAGCTCAAACGGTGTCATCTTCTTAGATGTGACGCCGAGCATTTGTTGAATTTCTGGGCTGATGTCGATTGATTTTAAAGAGCGAGGGAAAATGCCGCCACCTTTGGAAATCAGTTTCTTATCGTAATCCTGCCAAGAACTGCGCCCCATATCGAACAGACGCTTGCGTTCTTTGAAGGTTTTTGCTGGGTCTGGATCGGGATCAATGAAAATGTCGCGGTGGTCAAAAGCGGCCACGAGTTTTGTAGCCTTTGATAGCAACATACCATTGCCGAAAACATCGCCCGACATGTCGCCGACACCAGCCGCAGTGAAGGGTTCTTTTTGGATATCTTTATCCATCTCACGGAAATGGCGTTTTACGGCTTCCCATGCGCCGCGTGCGGTGATGGCCATTTTCTTGTGGTCATACCCAGCAGAGCCGCCAGAAGCAAACGCATCATCTAGCCAGAAGTCATGGTCTTGGCTGATGCCGTTTGCCGTGTCAGAGAAGGTGGCAGTACCCTTGTCGGCTGCAACAACTAAGTATGGGTCGGCCTCTTCATGGCGCACAACATTTTCAGGGTGTACGATTTTTGTGCCGTCTAGATTATCCGTTATCTCAAGCAAGTTAGAGATGAAAATCTTATAAGCTTCTGTTCCTTCGTGAATGAACTCGTCACGGCTCATGGTGGGTGTGAGCTTTTTGGGAACAAAACCGCCTTTTGAACCAACAGGCACAATCACAGCGTTTTTGACTTGCTGCGCTTTCACAAGACCCAGCACTTCGGTGCGGAAGTCTTCTGGGCGGTCGGACCAGCGAAGGCCACCACGGGCAACTTTGCCGTAGCGCAAGTGCAAGCCTTCAACCCGTGGGCTTGTCATAAAGATTTCGCGGTAAGGGCGCGGTTCTGGCAATCCTTCAATCTCACGCGGGGCGAGCTTGAGGGAAATTTCTGGAATGGTTTCACCGTTTGCATCTTTCTTGAAGAAGTTGGTACGAACGGTCCCCATAATTACAGAGCGGAAGCGGCGGATGATTTGGTCTTCATCAAGGCTTGCAACATTCTCAAGTGCTGCATCAATGCGTTTGCTGATGCTTGCCTGTTTCCGGTCACGACCTTGGATGCTCGGGTTAAAACGTGCATTGAAGAGCGCGCTCAGGTCTGCTGTAATTTCTGCGTTTTTATTGAGCGCTCGCCACATATAATCTTGGCTATAAGTGACACCGATTTGTTGAAGATAGCGCGATACTGTACGCAAAACTGCAATGTCACGCCACGCAAGGCCTGCATTAATGGCAAGCGCGTTGTAGCCGTCATTGCCTGTTTTATCATTCCAAATCGCAAGCAGCATACTGGTGAGAAGCTCTTTGCTTTCGTCTAGATTTAAATCTGCACCAGAGCTGGTCTCTAATATCATGTCGTGAAGATAGGTGCTTGCCTCACCCCAAGGTTCAATTTTGTAGGTTCTTTCATTGATGACCCTGAAGCCGATATTTTCAAGCAGAGGCACACGTGTTGAAAGTTCAATGGATTGCTGTTGATTGTAGAGTTTCAAACCAATGCAGGAAGGCGACATTTCTGGCCGACGATAAAAGTCTGCGTGAATGTCGTTGCTCGATTGTAGCTCTTCAATGACTTTAATATCGCTGAGGCTGTCGGCTGGGATGAAGGCTTCTTGGTAGGCCGCAGAAAAAGCATGGCGATATTGCTCCGCGCTTTCTTTTGGTCTTTTGGTTTGCAGTGCTTCAAGAAGGCTATCTTCCCATGTTTGGGTGATTGCCTCAATTGCGACTTCTAAATAGTCGGAGCTTATATGGGGTTGCTCGCTTGGATTTCGGGCAATGATGAAATGCACGCGGGCAAGCAAGCCTTCTGGGAAGCCTGGATAAAACGCTGAAACGCGTCCATCAAACACCTCTTCCAGATATTTGCCGATGCGGATGCGGACATCTGTGCTGTATCTGTCGCGCGGAACGAAGATGAGGATGGAAACATAACGATCGAATTTATCCCAACGCGGCAGCACCCGCACGGTTGATCTGTTATCCAGTGCTAAAACGGCGTGAGCGAACTCATCAAGTTGCTGGAAACCCATTTGGAACAATTCATCACGTGGATAAGCTTCCAAAACATTCCAAAGCGCTTTGCCTGAATGGCTGTCTTCAGCAAATGGCGCGCGTTCCATAACGGTTTTTGCTTTGTGGCGGATATAGGGGATGTCAGCAATTGATGTGGCGTAAACTGGCCCCGTGAACAAACCAACGGCTCTTAGTTCACCCGTAACAGCGCCGTCTTCGCCGTATAGCTTGATGCCGACATAGTCCATATGCACTTGTCGGTGAATTTTAGAGCGCACATTGGCCTTGGAAATAATCAAAGGCTCTGGCCGTGTCATGAATTCGCGGACTTCTGGTGTAATCGACACCAGCTCGTTGCCGCGCTTTAGCACATGCACATTGGGGTCTTTCAAAATGCCCAAGCCGCTCTTTTCTACGGGCTGAATAAACCGTTCGGCTTTTTCGTCATGGCGATATTCGCGCAAACCCAAAAAGGTGAAATGATCGTCTCGTAACCATTCCAAAAATTGCACGGCCTCGGCAATTTTTTGAACCTCTAAGGCTGGAGGCGAATTTTTGTATTGTTCAATTGCTTGGTCAAGCCGCTTTAGCATTGGACGCCAATCGCGCACGACGCCTTTGACAGATTTTAGCAGGCTTGTGAGCGATGACTTTAGTTCTTTTTGTTGTGTCGCGGTCAGTGCACCCACATGAATATGGATCAAGCTTTCTTGGTTGGCGGTCTTCGGCGTGGAAGGCGTGCGGCCAACAGGGGTTGATTTAAGCTTGCCGGCTTTATCGCGATCGACCACAAAAATTGGATGGACAAGTAATTCGATGTCATGGCCAAGCGCACGAATTTCCGGCACGACGCTATCAATCAAAAACGGCATATTGTCGTTGACAATATTGATGATCGTTACGGTCTTGGCATTGGTTTTGGTGTCAATCACATGTTCCGACATTGCAATGAGGGGTGCGCCGCTCTTTCTTGTCGAAATCGCCTTGTGCGTTATTTCGCCAAACTTTGCCATGTCTTGTGCACTGTATCGTGCAAGATCGTCGTCAATTGCGAATTCATAAATGCTTTTGAGAAATGCCCCTAAGGTCTTGTTTTTGCGATTGAGCAGTTTTGCAGCTTCAGCAATTTTTTTCGAGGCGATGGCTGTGGCATTATCCATGATTTTTCGGTTCCCAGACCGTTGCAATGTCATCGGTTCACCACGGGAAAATGTCTAGCGCTGAAAACACACGCAATCCAACTTACCCTTTGGGCAATATCCAATACTTGCGAATCACTTTGATCCCACCGTCCAAACTTTGCAACCTTGCAATGAGAAAGCTGGCGACAAGTCACACTTTTACTGATTTCTTGATTGTTAGTTAGTTAATTACACTACCAAGTACGTCTTGGGCCAGTATCGATATGATAGTGGCGCACATAAGAACTGTATCCGCCGACGCCCTTATGATTTTTCAAAAACTTAAGTACTTTACGGCGATCGGCCTTGAGGGTGAAGTCAGTCGCTTGGCAGCGTAAGTGAAAGGACTTCTTTGCCCCGCCTTTGCGACGGTTTTCACTTTTCTCACGCTTGGTTGAGGTGACAGTCACGCGACCAAATTTGCGCGAGGTATGGTTTAACACGCGTCGTAGCCTAAAAGGCACGCAAGACTTTGTATCAAGATAGCGCACATCTTTATTCCCAGCCAAAAATAGATTGACGACAGGGGTCTTGGCGCAAGCGCCAACCAAGACAGCCGCAGAAAGAATGACAGACATAGAGACAAGCTTGCGGGTACGCATTTTACAAACCATTTTACAAAGACAATTGTCGATAGAGTTAGCCGCTAGGCTGACGGACAATCGTTAAAATACGAATGATTTTGTTAATCTTTGTTCAGTTTTTGGTTTTGTTGCTTAATCAAACTTTAATAAGGCCGAGGGGGGAGCAAATGCACTCATAGTCTAATGGACTTGAAGTCTTGCCAAGCTTATGGTGCGCGCAGATTTTTGTGGCCCTTACACGGGCGGCATGGGGTCGTCAAACGGGAGGAATATATGTCTGACGAAAAAGTTTATGCAGTAGATCAGGTGACTGCGGAGAATGCACTCATCAACAAAGCGCAATATGATGAGATGTATGCGCAAAGTGTGAACGATCCTGAAGGTTTTTGGGCTGAGCAAGGAAAGCGTGTTGACTGGATCAAACCTTTCACGAAAGTCAAAAACACAACATTCGAATATCCAGATGTTTCCATTAAATGGTTTGAAGATGGCTCGCTCAATGTATCAGCCAACTGTATCGACCGTCATTTGGCAACACGCGGTGATCAAACAGCGATCATTTGGGAAGGCGATGAGCCAACTGATGATGCGCATATCACGTATAATCAGCTTCATGAAAAAGTGTGCCGTCTTTCCAATGCGATGAAAGATGCAGGCGTTAAAAAGGGTGACCGCGTTACGCTTTATATGCCGATGATCCCTGAAGCAGCATATGCAATGCTTGCTTGTACCCGTATTGGTGCTGTGCACTCCATCGTGTTTGGTGGTTTCTCACCTGACGCACTTGCGGGGCGCATTGTTGATTGTGAATCAACCTTTGTCATCACAGCCGATGAAGGCCTTCGTGGTGGACGTGGTATTCCGTTGAAAGCAAATACCGATGCGGCGATTGATATTGCTGCAAAAGGTGGCGTCAATGTTGAAAAAGTAATTGTGGTGAAACGCACTGGTGGAAACATTGGCTGGGTTGATGGTCGCGATGTTTGGTATCAAGACGTCTGTGACGCAGCATCACCAGATTGCCCACCAGAAGAAATGAACGCGGAAGACCCGCTCTTTATTCTTTACACATCAGGCTCAACAGGTCAGCCAAAAGGTGTGCTGCACACAACAGGCGGCTATCTTATCTGGGCAGCCATGACCCATGAATATGTCTTTGATTATAAAGATGGCGATATTTACTGGTGTACAGCTGATGTGGGCTGGGTAACGGGTCACTCTTACATCGTCTATGGTCCGCTTGCGAATGGTGCGACCACGTTGATGTTTGAAGGTGTGCCGAACTATCCTGATAATTCCCGCTTCTGGCAGGTTTGCGACAAGCACCAAGTCAACCAATTCTACACAGCACCAACCGCCATTCGGGCGTTGATGCAGGGTGGTGATGATCCGGTTAAATCAACATCACGCTCATCGCTTCGCATTTTGGGTACGGTTGGTGAGCCAATCAACCCTGAAGCTTGGCAGTGGTATTATAATGTTGTTGGTGATGGGCGCTGCCCGATTGTTGATACATGGTGGCAGACGGAAACTGGTGGTCACATGATTACACCACTTCCAGGTGCAACTGCGTTGAAACCTGGTTCTGCAACATTGCCGTTCTTCGGCGTGCAGCCGCAGCTCGTGGATAATGACGGTAACCCGCTTGAAGGCGCAACGGACGGTAATCTCTGCATCACCGATTCATGGCCGGGCCAAATGCGTTCAGTCTATGGAGACCATGAGCGTTTCGTTCAGACGTATTTCTCAACCTATAAAGGCAAGTACTTTACAGGCGATGGCTGTCGTCGTGACGAAGATGGCTATTACTGGATCACAGGTCGTGTTGATGATGTGATTAATGTGTCAGGCCACCGTATGGGTACAGCAGAAGTTGAAAGTGCTTTGGGTGCACATGATTCAGTTTCTGAAAGCGCTGTTGTTGGCTACCCACACGACATTAAAGGGCAGGGCATTTATTGTTATGTCACGTTGATGGCGGGCGTTGAGGCGAGCGATGAGCTCAAGAAAGAATTGCGCACCCATGTTCGCAATGAAATCGGGCCGATTGCTTCACCAGATGCTATTCAGTTTGCGCCGGGTCTACCTAAGACACGTTCAGGTAAAATCATGCGCCGTATTCTTCGTAAGATTGCGGAAGATGATTTTGGCAACCTCGGCGATACATCGACCTTGGCTGATCCAGCTGTCGTGGATGATTTGATTGAGAACCGCCAAAACCGCTCAAACGGCTAGGTTGAGCGTTGATATTTGACAAACAAGACCCGCTTTTCGGTGTTTCCGAAAAGC